>JAKPCT010000286.1 GCA_029553165.1 Bacillota bacterium | reverse complement strand
GAAAAAATAACCCCTTTGAGGGGTAGTTTGTAAAACAAATGCGGTTGGTAGGCTTTTATTCAAAAAGTCTTGAGACTTGGCTAGTAGCACGCCCTTATAGGGCATGTGCAAACCACCCGTTTTACGGGTGGTCATGATTATGGGAGAAAACTTTGCTAGGCGCAATCTTTTACGTTACTTAGTTGATAGACCGGAAGATCATAGTTCAAAGGGATTATTCATTATCAAATATTTATTAAAAAAAAGTTATAACTATTTTCAAATTAAAGGAAAATATTGATCAATATCGAAATAACGACAGGTTTAAAATGTATTTTGTAGATAAGGTGGTAAAGAATGTTGCCAAGAGTTAGCATTAAAGCAGTAGTCGTAATCCTGTTATTATTCGTTACAACAAACTCCATTTGTCCTTGGTTTACTGATGCTGAAGAGGCTGAAAATACTGCAGCAGTAACAACTGACGTGGAGCAACAGTTGGCAGGTAATGACCTTAAACTGGTAATTCCTACAGGTACTAATATCGTCTACGGCCTCTCTGATGCAGCGGGAGTGATGTATTCCGCTGATAATGGTGTAACCTGGGAGTCGCGTAACGAAGGATTACCCCACAAATTAATCTATCCGTTTGTTAAAAAACAAAGTCGTCTCTTAACTGCCATGGGAGTTGATCCGCTGGAGCCCAGCCGGGTTGCAGTAACTACCTCAACCGCCATTTATC
This sequence comes from Bacillota bacterium, assembly GCA_029553165.1. GTDB lineage: Bacteria > Bacillota > UBA4882 > UBA8346 > UBA8346 > JAKPCT01. The sequence goes on along the minus strand of JAKPCT010000286.1, from coordinate 50,830 downwards.
TGTCTGAAGATGCGGGGCTGACCTGGAGATTGATTCCGGTTAAAAAGCCAATCCCCGGAAACAGTTATTTTACCTCAATTGCGCTGTCGCCGCACCGTAAAGAGAGTATTTTGGTTGGGACGTCATATAGTGGTTTCTTTGAAACGACTGATGGTGGCCGTAAATGGGAAAACCTCTCCGCCAAGATGAGTTTTCTGAATGAGGGCGGTGGATTTAAAGAAGAGATCTCCGCTTTAACCTATGATCCTACTGACAAGAATCGAATTCTTTTTACTTGTGGTTTTGGTAAAGGCTTTTATTCGTTCAACAGGCAGTCAAAAGCTTGGCATAAACTTGATTTAGATGATTTACCAAAAGACCAGCATATCTTGGCCCTTAATTTTATGAAGGATAATTGCCAGGATGATGCGGCGCAAGTTGAGTTGCAAGATGAGTCACGAGATAAGCCACAAGAGAGTATTCAGTGGCACCTGGCGATTATTACTGAGAATCATCATTTACGATACTCGTTGGATGCGAAACGTATCATTGCGAATGAGGAGCTTCAGAAGCCCATCCTGGATGCTGCCAAGATCGAACGCCAGAAGTTGGCAGCCGGTAAATTTGGGATCTATGTAAGTAGCAGAAACGCACAAGAGAAGCTCTTTCAGGAACAGGTGAAGTTTTTAAAGAAGAACAACTTGAATGCCGTAGTGATTGATTTTAAAGATGATGATGGTTGTCTTACATACAATACCAAGTTAGCTTTGCCATACAAACTCAATGCGGTCCGTGGTAAAATTAAGGTCGAACAACTATTGCAAACCGCCAAAGAGAATGGGATCTATGTTATTGCACGCATTGTTGTCTTTAAAGATTCCAAACTCTATCAATACCAGAACCATAAATATGCAATTTGGAATCGGGCCACTGGACAACCATGGGGTCATTTAATCAAAGTAACCGATCCGGAGACCGGGACTGAAAAGTTTGTCCAACGTGAATATTGGGTCGATCCCTACAACCAGGAAGTCTGGGATTATAATATTGCGATCGCCAAAGAGCTGGAGTCTTTAGGAGTGGATGAGATCCAGTTTGATTACATCCGTTTCCCAACCGATGGTGATCTCTCAACGACGAAGTATCGTTACCGTCCGGATGGGATGGAGAAGAAAGATGCGATTGAATCATTTTTAGCCAGAGCCCGCGAGCAGATTCAAATTCCCATCAGTACCGACCTTTACGGCTATAACTGTTGGTACCGGATGGATAGTTGGAATGGGCAGAACATGGAGGTCATGGCTAAATATGTTGATGTTATTTGTCCAATGTTTTATCCTTCACACTTTCCGTCAAGTGTGATGAAAGAGCTGACCTATCTGGAACGGGCGCACCGGATCTATCGGGAAGGAGTTGCCCGGGCGTATTCGATTGGCCGGGGTCAGGCAATGATCCGCCCTTACATTCAGGCATTTCTGTTAGGAAAGGAACGGAGAATGAGCCCGGAAGTTTACTCACAATATTTGCAGCGCCAGGTGGAAGGTACGCTTGACTCTACCAGCGCGGGATTTTTATTATGGAACTTCGGTAACAATTATTATATGGTAACAAAACCGTTTGATTTTAATACTAAACTGAATAAATCCGAAGAATAAATGGAGTGGTTCTAATTATTACGATCGATTTACATGGTTACACCTTGGAAAAGGCAAAAGCAGTCTTTGAATCCCGATTTAATAATGCGGTCCAGTATGGAGAAAAAGTTATCAGAGTGATTCATGGTCATGGTAAACACAGTGAGGTTTTTCCAGTAATTAAGTCGTACATTCGACACTGGGTTGAAGAGTCGGAGCTTGCTAGGCAGCATATTGAAACTGTCTATCGGGGTGAAGATGGTTCTCCTTATACCACCCCTAATAGCGGTGAAACTATAATTGTCTTAAAGGGAGAAACAGGTATAGAAGATGAGGAGATTGACTGGGATGATGAAGAGGAATTTGAAAAACGAGATAACTCAAAAAGAATACGTGCTGATAAATTGAGAAAATTACGACGTCAACATAAATATCGTTAGGTTTTTGGGGCTAACCTTCATTGATTAAGAAAAGATAACCAATAGTTTTGGTGATTCATAGAATGAATAAGACAAAAAGCATTTATATTCTTAATAAATGGGGGTTATCCATTGTATTCTAATTATTTTATCGCGTCGGTCAGATATCCCGACACTTATTATCTGGTGCAACCGGTGGTTAAAAGAATCTGTAATGAGATGGATTTAAGCGATTTCCCGTCAACTGAAGAGGTCGAAGTTATGGTTGATATGGTCTATAACGAAGTGGTAAATATTTATCCTGAATTAACAAAAGAACCGGAAGTTCAGATGAAAACCAGACGGGTACCACCTCGCAAGCGGGGGCGTCATTATCAAAATAATAAACATAGACGAACATTATTACGCGATTTGATCTCAATTTTATTAATTAATGAAATATTATGTCGCAGACGTCCTTGTCACTAAACCGGTTATCCGGTTTTTATTTTGAATAATTAACCAGTAGTTGACATAGAAGCAAGATAATGATAGGGTTAAATAATAAGATAATTATACGTAGAAGGGATAATTAATGAAAAAATCACCAATTGCTTTAACCATTAAAATAGGGATACCGGTTTTATTAGTAGTCTTTTTACTCAGCAGTTTTGGGACTGCGGAGTCTCCCAAAGATCGCGAGGTGTTTTTGAACAATATTGTTGTGAAAGCACTTGATTATTGGCACTATAGTCCGGTACAGCTCAATGATGAATTTTCCAAAAAAGCGTTTGCTAATTATCTCAACAGTATTGATCCGAATAAACGGTTCTTTCTTAAGTCTGATATCAAACGGCTTGCGGCATATCAATTGAAGATTGATGATGATTTAAAAGCCGGACGGGTTCCGTTACTGGACTTATCAGTTAAAATTTTAAATCAACGGATCAATGAAGTTAAAAACATGTCATTGGAGATTTTAAAGCAACCATTTGACTATACCAAAGAGGAGTTCTTTGAGACTGATCCTAAAAAGAGGGACTATGCTGCTAACAAAAATGAACAGCACCAGTTTTTAAGCCAATGGCTGAAATATCAAACCATCAATACCTATTTGGACCTGTTGAAAACCGAAAAGAAAACGTTGGACCGGCATGACTTGCAGAAGATCAATACCAAGTTGGAAGCGCAGGCACGCCAAAAAGTAGCCAACAATGTCAAAAGCAGTTTGACAAGATTATTGCAAGAGAAGCGCGAAGTACAATTTGATCGTTATCTCAATGCAATTGTTACGATTTACGACCCGCATTCGGCCTATTTTGCGCCAAAGCAAAAAGAACAATTTGAGATCAATATGACTGGAAAATTAGAGGGTATTGGCGCATTGCTGAAAGAAGAGGGCGAGTATGTAAAGGTTGAACAGATTATTCCCGGAAGCGCTTCATGGCGTCAAAAAGAACTGAAAGAAGGCGATCTGATTCTCAAGGTTGCCGAGGGTAATGGTGAATTTGTTGATATCTCCAATATGCGGCTTGATGATGTAGTTGATCTGATTCGTGGTAAAAAAGGGACAACGGTCCGTTTACAGATTAAGCGACCCGATGGTCAAATCAAGGAGATTGCAATTGTCCGTGATGTTGTAGTAATTGAAGAAGCATATGCAAAATCGGCAGTTATTGATTCGCCTAAACTGGGTTCGAAATTTGGTTATATTATGCTGCCCTCGTTTTATCATGATTTTAATGATAAAAAAGGGCGTAATTCTTCAAGCGATGTCCGTAAAGAGTTGCTTAAATTAAATGAGCAAAAAGTGGAGGGAATCATCTTAGACCTCCGTAATAATGGGGGAGGAGCCTTAGATGATGCCATCCGGCTGGCAGGACTGTTTATCAAATCAGGTCCGATTGTCCAAGTTAAAGATTCTACCGGTAAGGTTCAAATATTAAGAGATACTGACCCTTCAATTATATCAGAAGTGCCTTTGGTAATTTTAATTAATACAGTTAGCGCATCAGCATCCGAAATTGTCAGTGCAGCGCTGCAAGACTATGGCCGGGCAGTAATTGTCGGCAGTCCGAGTACTTTTGGGAAAGGTACTGTCCAGTCTTTATTTGATTTGGATATGTTGGTATCAAATAAATATGCCAAATGGAAGCCGTTTGGAACCCTGAAATTGACCACCCAAAAATATTACCGGATTAATGGCGGTTCGGTCCAATACAAGGGTGTAGCCTCCAATATTACTTTGCCGGACTCAACCGGTATTTTACAGTATGGTGAAAAATATTTAGATCATTCGATGCCTTGGGACACAATTAAGTCCTCACTATATCAGAAGTGGAACAAACAACAGTTGGATATTGAAAAATTACGTAAAAACAGTGCGCAGCGAATCAGTAACAGTCAGAGTTTTCAGACGATTGAATCAATCTTAGCCAAAATAAAAGAAGAAAATGCCAAGACCAGGCAATCGCTCAAATTGGTTAATTATTGGCAAGAACAATCGTTGCTTCAGAATGAAACTAAAAAACTGGAACAGGTCCGTGCCCAACAACGTTATAATGTGATTCCAATGGAAACCGGAATTGAACAAAAACGAGTGAAGGAATGGACGGAGCAGATCGAAAAAGATATTTATATTGAAGAAGCAATGAATGTGTTAAATGATATTTTGGGTTAAAAAAGAAAACCAGCTTTTGCTGGTTTTTTCTTTAATAGTTAATTGTCTTCGATTGTTTAATCGTCACGGGACTGGAACCACAGACACTTTTGTTGCCAGCGGCATTGATCGCAGATCCCGGTTAAGTCAAGTTTACTTTGTAACTTTGTATTGGTAAGGGCGAATATTGTTTCAGCCTGAATCAGTGTACCTGGTCTGATCGTCAATGCTTTTAACAGATTTTGATCCATCAGTGTAATGGTCTCATTAGCGTTAGAATCCAAATTACAACCGGAATCACCAGCATGGGGACAAGAAGCGCAGATTACGTCCAATCCGGTTACAACTTCAATCAAGTGATTGTCTGCCATCAAGTGTTCTTTAACAGAACTCATGTTTATTTCAAATTGACGATCATAGCCGTATCCCTGATATCCTTGGATGCATAACAGGTGATGGCCACGGATTTGCAGCGGTCTTTTCATATTATCACCATCAATAGTTTTAACCACAAAGTATTATTAATCGTTTCTATGATAACATGCGGAAAGGTAATTGGGAATAAAGATTGCAATATTTTAAGCTACTGTTAAAACCATCATTTACACTCCTAACCATTTATTATTGCTGATGCCAAATAGTAACGAAAGGTAATTGGAGAGCAATATCGAAATCGACTAATAAAGTATGACAACAAAAGAGTAAAGGAGCGTATTTGATGAAGAAATTGATCGCAGTAGCATCTGTTGCAATCTTATTGGTAATGATGACCGGTGGTTTAACCTTTGCCAACGCATTGACTTTACAGGCAGAAAACGGCCAATTATTAAAACCGGCTGGTTTAGAAGTTAATGCGGTTGGGTTGGCTTCATTGGAAAATGTTAAAAATGTTAAAAATATTAATGATTTGGACAACTACCAACTTCAGGTCAGCTATGGTATTTCACGCTTGATAACCGTTACCGGAAGTATTGAAAAAGATCAGGGATATCAGCGCCTAATGGGGAGAGCGTTTTACAGTCCGTCTTCTGATGCTCTGGGTTATACGATTTATGGCGGTTATGATCTGACCAATTTTCAGTTGGCTGAGTATGGTGTGAGTTTGTGGGCTGATTGGCGAATGTTCAGGGCGTTTGTAAACCTTGAATCAGATCTGGATCAGGATAATAACCGTTTTTATCGGGTTTCTCCGGGAGCAAACGTTAGAGTAACCTCAAATATCGGAATTGCCGCCGAGCTGGCAATGAATCCCGAAGACTGGAGTTTGGAATCGGTCTCCGCGGGTGTGAATTACCGGTTTAATAAGAACTTAAGTGCCAAATTTTATGTTGTCGAACAGCTGGATGACCAAAAGGATCGGCTCTATAATACCGGATTGAGTGTTCAGTTGTAATAATAGGCTGAATAATATGAAAAAGCGCTGCTGCATAATGCGGGGGCGCTTTTTTAGGTATTATTAAATTTTGGTCTTAATTGAACTGTCATTGACGGCATCATTTGGTTCTTCATTGTTGATCACTTCTTCCATGTAATAAAAGCCTTTATGATTAGCAATAAAGCTTGCCGCCCGTAAAGCACCTTCGGCAAATACCAATCGTGAATAAGAACGGTGAATTATTTCTAACTCATCATGTTCGCCGGCGAAAAGTACCTTATGAACGCCAACAATTCCTCCGGCTCTGATTGCATGAATCCCGATTTCATTGGTTGCCCGTGTTGTATTTCCTTTACGACCATGGACATAGTTGTTAGGATTGACTCCGCGTGCGGTTGCAATCTCATTGGCAATCTTCAGGGCGGTACCGGAAGGCGAGTCTTTTTTATGACGATGATGGTATTCGGTAATCTCAACATCATAGTTGGGGATTAACCGGGAAATGGTTTTGGAGATTGATAACAGCAGATTGATCCCCAATGAAATATTCGGAGCATAAACAATGCCGGTCTTATTTTTCTGAGCAATTTTTTTCAGCTCGTAAACTTGCATGTTATTAAATCCATTGGTGCCGATTACAATGTTAATGCCGTTTTCAGCTAAGATCTTGGCATTCGCCAAAGACGCCTCGGGAGTGGTGAAATCGATCGCAATTTTGAATTTTTTTGTACGGATTTCCTCTTTTAAAGCGTCATTACTTTTAATAGTCAAAGAATTGGCAGTATTACTTTTGATAAATTCGGAAAGTTGACGGTCTTTTTTGGGGCTGTTTGGTTTGCAGATTACTGATACCAGATCAAAGCAGGCAGAGTTTAGCAGGTGTTCGGCAACAACAATTCCAGTTTTTCCTAGTCCTAATAATGCTGTTTTGATCATTCATTACCTCCTTAATGTGATCATGGATAACAAAAAACCATGGAGGAAACCATGGTTTAGTAAAACACATGTTCACCCCTCTTGCAACGCTGACGAGGTTAGCTGCCGGATTCGGGTCGAAGAGTAACCCTAAAGCGTGCCCCATATCGTTGATATGTCAGCACGATCATTCACCCCACAAGTTTGGGTCCCCCGTTCTCAATCAGAGATTAAGCGTTAAGGAAAACGAATTATTATTATATTTTATATTATTATGTTGCAATAGTTTAACTTATTATACATTAGGAGCCAAAATTAGTCAAATAAGACACTGACTGAAATATCCTGGTGAATCCGCCGGATTGCATCGCCAAGCAACGGAGCAATCGACAGCATTTTAATCTTTGGTAATGACTTTTCCGGTGACAGTGGAATCGTGTTACAAACAATGATCTCTTTGATTGATTCATGACTAAGACGGTCGATTGCCGGTGGCGAAAAGATACCATGGGTTGTTAAAAGGTGAATCGCCGGCTTTGCGCCCCGGGCTAAAACGGTCTCAACTACTTGCATGATACTGCCGGCAGTATCAACCATATCATCAATGATGATCGGTGTTTTATCCTTAACATCGCCAATAAAGAAGGTTGCTTCGGCAACATTCGGTGCCGGTCTTCGCTTATACATAACTCCTAAAGGCATGTCCAAACGGGCGGCCAGTTTTTCGGCTTTTTTGACACTTCCGGCATCAGGAGCAACAATTACACCATCAGAGATATTTTTTTCTTTAATATATTGGGCTAACATTGGTAAAGCTGTCATATGATCTACTGGAATATTAAAGAACCCTTGGATTGCCGGAGCATGTAAATCCATTGTAATCACTCGATCAGCACCGACAGTCGAAATAATATCAGCGAGCATTCGGGCAGTAATCGGTTCCCGTGGCGCGGTTTTCTTCTCCTGACGGGAATAACAGTAATATGGAATTACAGCAGTGATTCGTCCGGCGGAGGCTCTTTTTAAGGCATCAATCATAATCAACATTTCCATAATGTGATCATTGATATTGTTGCCGGAGAAAGATTGAACGATAAAAACATCGGAACCACGAATACTCTCTTTAAACATAACGTGGATTTCGCCATTGGCAAAGCGTGAAATATTAACTACCCCAAGTCTAATTCCTAAGTAATCAGCAATTTCCTGGCCTAATTGTGGGTTGGAGGTTCCACAAAAAAGTTTCATCGGACCGTATTGCGACAACGAGTACACCTCCACATTTACAATAATTTTTATGATGTTGCCTTAAAGTAAAATATAGGGATTTTAAATCATAAATAAAAAAGACCCGTAGGTCTTCTTTTTCAGACAGCTCTTTGAATCTTGTTGGAACGTAAGCAACGGGAACATACACGTATTTTCTTGGTAGCACCATCAACAACAGCTTTAACGGAACGTATATTTGCTTTCCAACGGCGATGAGTCTTGATATTTGAATGGCTTACCAAATTACCCGTTTGATAATCTTTACCACAGACAAAGCAACGATTTGCCAACTAAAACACCTCCATCTAACATGCGCTGCAAACAAAAACATTTTATCATAAACTCTAATATCTGGCAAGTATAACTTCGATTATAATTTTTAATGTATGAACAAAATAAACTTAACATAATTTATTTGGGGAGGATTTTTTTACAAAAAACCGAAATATTTAAATGTTTGATTTAATTAACAGTAGCTTAATTAATTGGAAGACCGGTTGAAAGTGATTGCCGGATATTGCAGGAAAAAATATTTTTTTCGCGAATTTGTTTCTCAATTTGAAATTAAGGAGGAGCCATAGTGTCAAAAAAGGCAAGTGCAACTAAAGAAAATTTAGGGGCGATCAATATTTCACCTCATGCTATCGCTTTAGTAGCTGGAATAGCAACATTGCAATGTTTTGGAGTAGTGGGTATGGCTTCCCGAAATATTCAGGATGGCATCTCTGAACTTTTAACCGGTAAAGACAATCTGACAAAAGGGATTGAAGTTATTATCGATGATGATCGGGTGATCGTTGACTTATATATTATCGTGGAATATGGAGTACGGATCCGGGAAGTTGCTCATAACGTAATTGAAAATGTTAAATACGCCATCGAGACTCAAATGGGACTGCAAACTTTGAAAGTAAATGTTATTGTTCAAGGAGTAAGAACTGAGAAAATCAATTCATAATGATTAATGGATTAGAGGGGGTTAAAACTTTGCAGTCAGCTGCACTTGATAGTTTATTATTAAGAGAAATGATGGCTTCTGCAACAGCTTCTATTTATCTTCATAAAGCCGATGTTGATGCTTTGAACGTCTTTCCTGTCCCGGACGGAGATACCGGTACCAATATGTATTTAACTTTTCAATCTGCCTATAAAGAAGTATGTAATAACCCGTCGCAAAATGTCCTTGAACTGTTGGAATCAGCGGCTTACGGCGCTTTAATGGGAGCCAGAGGAAACAGTGGTGTAATAGTCTCGCAATTCTTCAGAGGTTTTGTTAAAGCGCTTCCTAAAGACACCAAACAATTTACCAGTAAAGAGATTGCTTTGGGCATCAATGGAGCTGCTAATATGGCCTTTCGGGCGGTAAGGCGGCCGGTTGAAGGGACCATTTTGACGGTTATCAAAGAGATGGCCAAATATTCAATGGCGAATGTTGATAACAATATTTCGCTGAAGGAATATGTCAATAATATTTACCAGCATGCCGTAGAAGTATTGGCTAAAACCCCGGAGATGCTGCCGGTTTTAAAACAGGCTGGAGTGGTCGATGCCGGTGGCCAAGGTTTAGTTTATTATATCAAAGGAATTATCCAGTATTTAAATGGTGAAAAGGTCGACTTAGAGACGATTAATTCAATTGATCAAACAAAAAAAGTTACTAATGTTACATCATATACTGAGAATGAGTTGTTGCCGGAGGGCGAGATTAATTTTCAGTATTGTACGGAATTTATCTTAAAAGGCAAAAATTTAGATTTAGAACACATTAAAAACCATTTAAATCCTCATGGCGACTGCCTCTTAGTAGTTGGAGACGAAAATACGGTTAAGATCCATCTGCATACCAATAATCCGGGTATCGTCCTTGATTTTGCAGTTGGATTAGGTGAATTATTTGAAATTCAAATTCACAACATGATTGAACAGAGTAAGGAACGATTAGCGAAGTTAGCGCATGAAGATGGTGATGATGAACAGGTAGCAATCGTTGCGATTGCTACAGGAGACGGGCTGGAACGAATTTTTAAGAGTCTGGGAGTCAAATATGTGGTTAATGGTGGTCAAACCATGAATCCCAGCATTGAGGAGCTGGCTAAGGCTGTTTCTTCATTAAAAGCCGCAAATGTTATTTTATTGCCCAATAACAGTAATATCATTATGACTGCCAATCATGTGCATGAAATTGTCTCGAAAAAGGTACATGTTATTCCGACGCGGACGATACCGGAAGGATTAGCAGCATTGGTAAGTTATAATTCTGAATCCGGTTTGGAAGATAATATCGCCAAAATAACTGAAAAAGTTGAACAGGTAATTTCAGGAGAGATAACATATTCGGTCCGTAGTGTCCAAATTGGTGAGCTTGATATCAGCCAAGGCGATGTCATTGGCTTGGTTGATGGCGAGATTGTGACCTATGGGACTGTCCCCGAAGACGTGATCAAAAATACTTTAAAACGGATTCCGCAAGTTAATGGTAGTTTGGTCTCGATCTATTATGGTTCCGATGTCCCTACTGCTGCGGCGCAAGAATTGTTAAATCAGCTGGAACAGGAATTTCCGGAGGCGGAATTTGAGTTGTATTATGGTGGTCAACCTTTGTATTATTATCTGTTTTCAGTTGAATAATAAATGCGAGAATGGGTAATTGGCGGATTTATTTTAAGGAGTGAGTTAATGGCAATCCATGTTGTAACTGACAGTAGTTCCGATATTCCCAGTAAGTTAGCCAGCGAATATCAGATAGGGATCGTCCCATTAAATGTACATTTTGGAGAAGAAGTCTTCAAAGATGGAGTTGATATTTGGAGCGAAGAATTTTACCATCGGTTAAAAAATGAACAGGCTGTTCCTAATACTTCACAGCCGGCACCGGGTGAATTTCTGAAAGTATATCAAACGATTGCCAAACCGGGAGATACAATCATCTCGATTCATATTTCCGGCGAAATGAGTGGTGCCGTAAATTCGGCGCGAATTGCCGCTGAGATGTTAGGGGATGAATACCAGGTTATAGTGATTGATTCACGTTTTGTGTCGATGGTTTTAGGGTTGATCGCCATCAGAGCGGCCAAGCTGGCAGCTTTGGGTGGCGGACTGGAAGAAATCCTTGCTGCGGTTGACAGATGTAAAGAAGAGATTGCCGTTTATTTTACCGTTGATTCATTAGAACATCTTGCCCGGACCGGTCGCATCGGAAAAGCGACTGCGTTTTTGGGTGGTCTATTAAATATCAAACCGATACTGGGAATCTCTGGCGGCGTGATCGTCCCGATCGAAAAGATCAGGGGTAACTTCCAAAAAGTAGCGCAACAGATGGTAGGAAAACTTTCTGAAAAATTCGGTGATCGTCTCTTAGAAGTGAGTATTATCCATACCGAATTACCGGATATGGTAACGGTTTTAAAACAAGAAGCCGAAAAATCTCTGCAAATCGATCATTTTCATAATAGTATAATTGGTCCGATTGTGGGAACTCATGCCGGGCCTTTTACAATTGGAATAGTTGCGTTGCCATTATGAGAGTGATCACTGGAAAATACCGGGGCCGCTCGTTAAACGGGCCAAAACACCAAGGTCTCCGTCCTACGTCAGATCGGGTCCGGGAATCGTTGTTTAACATTATTGGCCCCAAAATTAATGAGGCAGCGGTACTTGATTTATTTGCAGGGACAGGCGCAATTGGGATTGAGGCCCTCAGTCGGGGGGCGAACAGTGTAGTCTTTAATGATCACAATCAGCAAAGTATCAAACTGATCAAAAAAAATCTGGAATTTGTTGACCCTAACGATCAGTATCGAATCTTACACACTTCAGCTGCAAATGCCCTTGAGATACTGTACAGGGAAGGGTTGAAATTTGACATCATCTTTTTAGATCCCCCATTTGCGGCAGGAATTTTAGATGATACAATAAAACTGATTGCTGATTATCATCTGTTGCAACAAGATGGTATTTTGATTGTCGAACATCCTAAAAAATTAACTATTGATGTAAATCAATTTCAAGTTGCAAAAGTGAGAAACTACGGCGATGTCAGTCTGACATTGTTAATAAATCAGTAATTTTAATATTAATGGCGTATCTAGTGAGGTTATTAAAATGACAAAAAGAAATACTACCAAAGCAGTATGTCCGGGGAGTTTTGATCCGATAACCAAAGGACATCTGGATATCATTGAGCGGGCTGCGGAATTATTCCCATCGGTTGTGGTTGGAGTTTTAGAAAATCCCAGTAAAAAACCGTTGTTTACCTTGGAAGAACGGGTTCGGCTGATCAACAATGCAATTGCTCACCTTGATAACGTTGAGGTAACCTGTTTCAGCGGTTTACTGGTCGATTTTGTAAATAAAGTGAATGGTAATTTGATTGTTAAAGGTTTACGGGCGATCTCCGATTTTGAGATTGAATTTCAAATGGCTTTAAATAATAAACGGTTATCACCGGAGATTGAAACGATGTTCATGATGACAAAAAACGAATACTCCTTTCTAAGCTCCAGTATGGTTAAGGAGATTGCCAGGTATGGTGGAGACATCCATGATCTGGTTACCCCTGAAGTTGAACAAGCCTTAAAACAGAAGTTTTCTGTTTCAGATAAATAAATTAAGATTAAGCCTAGGAGAAATAAATGTCGAAGATGAATTTATTAGTGCTTTTGGAACGCTTAGAAGAATTAACGTCAGACAATTTTCAATTTGCGGGAAAGATCCTGATTGACCGCGAAGAGATGGAAGAATTAATCGAAAAAATCAAGATTGCGTTACCTGAAGAAGTGAAACAAGCTGAATGGGTCAGCAGGGAAAAGGAACGTTACCTCTTACAAGCGCAGGAAGAAGCCAAACGAATAATCAAAGAAGCAGAAAATTATGCTGAAGAATTAATCCGTCAAGATCGGATCTTGATTAAAGCGGAAGAAGAGGCGCGGCGAATTATTAATGAAGCCAAAATGATGGCTGAGGATATTGAAACCGAAGCTCATAATTATGCGCATCGAATAATGAAACAACTTGAAGACAATCTGGACCGGGCTTTAAAGATCGTCAGGCAGGGGCGTGAAGAACTTTATAATATTGAGGAATCAAATTGAGTTTCAGTTTGGGACAACTCTGTTTCTGGGGGTAGACGAATGAAGAAGATCTCAATAGCGCTTGATGGTCCGGCAGGTTCGGGGAAAAGTACGGTTGCGAAGTTAGTTGCACAGAAATTTGATTATATTTATATTGATACCGGCGCAATGTATCGGGCAATAACCCTGAAAGCATTGCAACAAAACGTTGATTTAAGCAATGAAAGGCAATTAGTAGACTTAGCCGAGCAATCCGATATTCAACTGCAATACCTTTGGGAAGACGGCCAGTCAATCCTACATACTATTTTGGATGGACTTGATGTCAGTGAAGCAATCAGAAGCATTGAGGTTACAAATAATGTTTCAGTTGTAGCTTCAGTAGCCGGAGTCAGGGACGCAATGGTCAGGCTGCAACAGGCGATGGCCCAATCCGGTGGTGTGGTAATGGATGGCCGGGATATCGGTACTGTGGTTTTACCAAACGCAGAGTTGAAGATCTTTCTGACCGCCTCGGTTGAAGAGCGGGGCAAAAGACGCTGGCTTGAACTGAAACAAAAAGGGATCGATGTCGACTTGGCCGAGTTGATTGAGCAGATCAAGAAACGTGATTTTATTGATAGTAATCGTGAGGTCAATCCGTTACGTCAAGCAGAAGATGCATTATTACTTGATACAACCGAAATGACCCTTGAGGCTGTAGTTGAGCGGATCGTTAACTTGGCTAAGGAAAAAGGCGCAGTCCTTAAATAGTTGTCGAAAATGAGGTTGATAAATTTTGCAAATAATAATTGCCAAATCGGCAGGTTTTTGCTTTGGTGTCCGACGGGCTTTAGAACTGGTTGAAGCGGCGCTGAATGCTGAGGAAAAGAGTCCAATCTTCAGTTTGGGTCCTCTAATCCATAATCCAACTGTCGTAAAAGGATTGGAAGCGAAAGGTTTGCATGTTGTCAATCAAATTGAAGAAGTACCGGAGGGAAGAGTAGTAATTCGTTCTCATGGTGTTGGTCCGGGTATCTACCAGTACGCTAAAGAAAAAAACCTAGAGGTTATTGATGCTACTTGTCCTTTTGTCAAAAATGTTCACCAACTGGCTGTACTCTTAAAAAAAGAAGGGTATCAGCTTATTATTATAGGGGAACGGGAACATGCCGAAGTTAAGGGTGTCCTTGATTCGGCAGCCGGAGAGGCGTTGATTGTCAGTAGTCCTACAGAACTTGAGCAAATGAATTTAGAATTAAAAGTAGGGATCATCAGCCAAACAACTCAAGATATCAATAATTTCCAACAGATAGTCTGTCAAATAGTCAAACGTACCAAGGAATGCCGGGTATTTAATACCATCTGTCTGGCGACTTCGAAACGCCAACAGGAAGTGGCGGAACTCAGTAAACAGGTTGATTTAGTGATCGTTGTCGGCGGTAAAAACTCTGCCAATACATGCCGGTTAGCCGAAATTGCTGCTAATAACGGAACATTAACCTACCATGTTGAATCGGCAGCCGAGCTTCAGACCGACTGGTTTCAAGATAAAAAGGTAGTTGGAATCACTGCAGGAGCATCTACACCCGACAGTCAAATAAATGCAGTTGTTGAAAAAATCAAATCTTTAGGAGGTATTATTAGTGACTGATGTTTTAAAAACAGAAAATACAAATGAGGAACAGTTTGACATGAATCTGGCCGAAGACCGGTTTCAGTACTTATCGAAGGGTCAAATAGTTGAAGCAACCGTAATCCTGGTCAAAGATGGGGAGGTTTTTGTAGATATCGGCGGAAAGTCCGATTTGGTCATTCCCCTCGAAGAATTAACCAGTAAGCCGGTTAGTTCAGCTAAAGAGGTTGTTCAGGTTGGCGATAAAATCAAAGCAATGGTCGTCAAAATTGGTGATGATGATGGGATCCTGCTCTCAAGAAAAAGAATTGAACAAGAAGAAGTCTGGGATTTGCTTGAAACGGTTTATCAAAATCAAACCCCGGTTGATGCCTATGTTGATGAAGTTGTTAAAGGCGGTTTAAGTGTTCGAATAAACGGTCTGAAAGGATTTATGCCTGCTTCACAATCAAGTCTGGGATTCGTAAAAGATTTAGCTGATTTTGTCGGTCAGACTTATCAAGTGAAGATCATTGAGTTCGATCGTTCGAAGAGGCGAATCGTTGTTTCCCGCCGGGTAATCCTGGAAGTCGAAAAGTTGGCAGCTGAAAGTAGTTTTTATCAAAATATTACTGAAGGACAGCGTCAAACCGGTAAAGTTACCAGGATAACTGACTTTGGAGCGTTTGTAGATCTCGGTTCCGGAATTGAAGGTTTAATTCATATTTCCGAACTAAGCTGGTATCGGGTTAAATCCGTAAAAGATGTTTTAAAAGAGGGTGATCAGGTAGAAGTCCTGATAACCAAGATTGACCAAGCCAATAAAAAGATCTCTTTATCATTAAAACAAGTTCAAAACCATCCTTGGGATGAAAAGATTAAAAACTTTGAAGAAGGAAAAGTCTATCAAGGAGTAGTTGTCAAACTTGAATCTTTTGGAGCGTTTATTCGTCTGACCGATGGTATTGAGGGCTTGGCTCACGTATCACAAATCTCCGAAAAACGAATCAGTAAGCCAGATGAAGTTTTAACTGTCGGCGCTGAAGTACAAGCCAAGATCATCAAGATTGATTATGAAAACCGTAAAGTAGCATTAAGTCTTAAACAAGTAACCGAAGATAAAGTTGACTCAGAGATTAGCCAATTCCTCGATCAACAAGAGGATAAACCGATCACTCAAAGTATTGGGGATTTGATTAACAAATAATCTTAAGGTTCAAAGTACTGTTTGCCAGCGAGGCTGTCCGCAAAATATCGAGATTTTGCGGACAGCTTTTTTGTTTTTTGAGTATCATTTTGAAAAACTGTTGACGAGTTATAATGTCAAAACTCGAGGTATTTAGTGAGTTATCCATTTCCGAAATACGTGCTTACATCTTCCTCAAACGGTAATTATGAAGTGGAACATTTGGTCGGTGAGAAAAAGTATTAAAAAAGAAATACCTCCAATTAATACCATCTTTCTTCACAGCATAAGCAACAAAAAAGATGGTAAATCTATATCAAAGAGGAGGTATAAGCAATGATTGGTGTAGTGTTGCTGGTAATAGTGAGTATCTTGATATTTTTAGGTCTGGCGCAGCGAGTGCTGGACCAGTTGTATTTAAGTGATCGGGGAGGATTACTTGTTATCGCGGCTATGGTTGCGGGTAGTTTTGTCGATATCCCGATCATGCGTGATCCCAGTGTTTCTTTGAATGTTGGCGGGGCATTAGTCCCGATTGGCTTGGCAATTTATGTCCTGGTTAAAGCCGGTTCGCGTAAAGAAGTCTGGCATTCGATTCTAGGGATTGTATTAACTGCCGGGGTTTTATATGCAGTAACGAAACTCTATCGCTTCGATGTTGACCAGGGCTTTATTGATCCGCAATACCTCTGGGCGATCATCGCGGCCGTTATTGCTTATGTAATCGGTCGTTCCCGGCGGCTTGCCTATATTATCGCGACATTAGGCGTCTTATTTATGGATCTGGTTCATGTTGTGGAGTCGGGGGTTAGATATTTGAATGCACCTACAATGATCGGTGGCGCAGGTGCTTTTGATACCATAGTTGTTGCCGGAGTGTTAGCGGTATTAATTACTGAAGTTTTAGGTGAAAGTTTAGAGGCGCTTCAGGGAGGGCCATCAGAAAAAGGCAAGTCCAAAGAGTTGGTTAATGCCCTGGATCATCCTGAAGGAACTGAAGAGAGAAAGGAGGAGTAACAATGGATCGACGTCGGCTGTTATCTGCCGTTTGTTGTCTGGTTTTATTGTTTTCACTGACTGCGTCAGCAGTTGCCGAGGTTGAATTGGATGGTAAATTTATGACGATGGTTACCAAGCAAGGTGAGGTGATCTGTCGAACAGCACGTCAGATTGAGATTGGTGATCGGTATTTAAACAGCAATAACCGACTATATGAGGTTTACCAGATAGATGGCGAGCGGGCTTTCGTTAAGCTGGTTAAAGAGGAACGAAAAGCCGAAGGATTCTTCTCCAAATTAAAAACAACAACATTGCAAATTTGGAATTTGAATCTATTTGAAGCAAGGACCAATAAAAAAGGGTCAGTAGCCATTTATCATACTCATTCTGATGAATCTTATGCACCGACCGACGGGACTTCCAGTATCAGAGGCAAGGGTGGGATCCATGATGTCGGAGAGGAACTAAAACAATCACTTCAACAGAATGGTGTTCCGGTAATCTATTCAAGGGTTTCTCATGAACCGCATGATGCAATGGCTTATGAGCGTTCACGGCGGACGGCAATGCAACTTTTAAGGCAACGGCCTTCAATTATCTTGGATATTCACCGTGATGCTGTCCCCCGGGAAGAGTATGCCCATGAAATAAACGGTAAGGGAGTAACCAAGCTCCAATTGGTTGTCGGTCGTGAAAATCCAAATTTTAATGCGACCAATGATTTTGCCAAACAAATTATGCGTGTGGTTAACCGGAAGCATCCCGGTTTTGTCAAAGGGATTTTTTATGGTAAAGGAAAGTATAATCAAGATTTAACCCCGCGGTTAATGTTAATAGAATTTGGTACCAATACCAATCATAAAGAGTCGGCGCAACGGGCAGCTGAATATTTTGCTGCTGCTGCCAGTGAAATTGTGCAAGGAAATGCCGGCAATGGGATTGCCAACCGGGGCGGTTGGAGGAGTTTATTCTGGATCATTGCGGCGTTAATTGCCGGAGTAGGCCTATTTATCCTCATTAACCGCGGCGGGTTGAAGGACCTGTCCAAAGAGTTTACCGGAGCTGTTGGTGAAAATGTAGAATCAAAAGAAGAAGCACCCGACAACAATCAGGATCAGAATCAGGAGTCTCCTTGAAAGTAGTTTACCACTGTTTTGGTGGAGCGCATGCTTCACCAACAGCTGCTGCAATTCATTTAGGGATTTTAGCCATCGATCGGTTGCCTTCACTGCGTGATTTTAAAAAAGTACCTTATTTTGATCAAATAACCAACCTGGAACATGGCAGACTGATAAAAGTCGGAGATGATCACTTAAATAACGAGATCTTTATCCTGGGTCGTCGTAACTCAGCACAGATTGCAATCAATATCATCAAAGAATTCTCAAAGATAAACGGTGTTAATCCTGATGATTATCTCTTTGTGGATTGTGTACAGTTATATAATCCGCTGATGATTACCGGCGGTTTTTCATCCCGGGCAATGGGCTTAGTAACGATCGGAAGACCGTTGGTTACCATCGGGACGCTCTTATCCTTTACCAGTCTTGTTAAAAAGGTCAAAAAAACGCTTGATTTTCTTGAAAAAAGGTCAAAATGAAGATATTTTACTTCTGTTTTGCAGGATCACATTCTTCAGTAATTGCAGCAAATATTCATTTAAGACGTTTACCGGAGGGTCAAATCCCAACGGTTGCAGAGATCGTTACGGTTAACGAGTTTGACCGGAGGAGTTTAAAGGATGCCGGTATTCCCTATTTTTTAGGAAAAGATGACAACGGAAATGATGTTTATGTAATTGGATTGGGGAAAGACCGGGAGATTGGCCTGCAAACAATTTACCATCTTTTAGAGCAACTTGCAGTTCCTACAGTTGAATGGAAGTTTTTTGACACGCTGTCAGAGATTAATTGGTTGACTAAACTGGGGGGATTTTTGTCAGGACGGTTAGGACTGGTTTCGATTGGAAGAGTCCTTGCTGCTAAAGGTATCCAAGGGTGTTATTTTCGCTTAACTGATGTCGTTAAAAAGGCAAAGGAGTGGAGCAATGAGTAGGAAAGTTATTGTACTTACTGACGGAGATCGGGTTGCCAAACAAGTAGTGGAACAGGTTGCCAAAAATGTTGGTGGCCGAGCAATATCTTTATCAGCAGGAAATCCAACCGCAGTTTCTGGTGAGGAGATCGCGCAAGCGGTAAAGTCAGCCCCCCATGATCCTGTGTTGGTGATGGTTGATGACTGCGGATCGAAAGATACCGGTTATGGGGAACGTGCGTTGGAAGAATTAGTGCAAGATCCGGATATCGAAATAATTGGCGCGGTAGCAGTAGCTTCCAATACCAGTGATGTTGAGGGTGTCCCGGTGAATCTCTCGGTCACCAGAGACGGACAGATTATCGACGCGTCAGTAAATAAAGACGGTGATCCACTCCCCAATAATCATATAATCAACGGTGACACTGTTGACATCCTCAACCGGTTGAAGATACCGATCATTGTCGGGGTAGGTGACTTAGGAAAGATGAACGATGCGGACCTGGTTGAAGACGGAGCTAAAATTACGACAATGGCAGTTAATGAGATTTTAAAACGAAGCAACCTCCATTGAATCCCGATTGAAAACAGTAACCAGTTGTTAACATTAATACTTTAACATAAAAAGCAGGAAACTGTGGTAGAAATAAGAATTATTAATAAGGAATAGTTTCAAATAAAGACAGGAGTAGTCTATGAAAATCGGTATTCCAAGAGCATTACTCTATTATTGGTATGGTCATGAATGGGAATCATTCTGGCGGGATTGTGGTGTCGAGGTTGTGGTCTCTGGACCGACTGATCGTTCCACTATTGAGGATGGAGCTAAAGTGGCCTTAGACGAACTCTGTCTGCCGGTTAAAATATTTTTGGGACATGTTATTAAGTTGGCGAAACGGGTGGACCGGATCATGATCCCGCATCTAATCAAAGTTGAACCTAATGCTTATATCTGTCCCAAGTTTATGGGGTTGCCTGATGTTGTGAGGCATACCTTACCTGAATTGGTTGATCAATTATTAATTGTCAAAGTCGGACCCAAGCAAGTTGATCAGTTTAAAGCAATGCAAACAGCTGCCGGGCAGCTTGGAATTAAAATTAAGAATCAAAAATCAAAAGTCACAGGACTAAATCCGGCCTTAAAATGCCTCAACAATCTGTCAAAGGACCGTACGCACCATCAATTAACGATTGGGATCTTAGGACATCCGTATTGTGTATATGATTCCTGCTTTAATCTTAATTTGTTGAAGCGCTTGACGGAAAACAATGTCAATATTATTACACCGGAGATGTTACCTGAATCTTGCCGGGGGATTGGTGCCGGTAAGTTAGAAAAAGAACTGTTTTGGACAGTCGGACGGTACCAGTTTGATGCGTTGGAATGGATGCTTCATGGAGCAGAAACTCAAATTGACGGATTTATTCAGGTAATGCCTTTTGCCTGCGGTCCGGAAGCAATTGTCGGTGACCTGTTGGAGCGGCGAATTAAACAGGCAGGAAAACCACTTTTGAAGCTATCTTATGAAGAACATAGTGGTGAGGCCGGTGTCATAACCAGATTGGAAGCATTTTTGGATCTTATCAGGTATCGGAGTAAAGTATGTTAAAAGTTACCTTTCCTCATATCGGAAATTCGCATATACCTTTTAAAACATTATTAAGCGAATTGGGGGTAGAACCGGTTATTCCCCCTCCAATATCAGCCCGGACGATTACTTTAGGGACCAAAATCGCTCCCGAATTTGCCTGTTTTCCTTTGAAAGTCAATTTAGGTAACTATATTGAAGCAATTGAGGCCGGAGCGGAAGTGATCCTGATGGCTGGTGGGGTTGGGCCCTGCCGTTTTGGCTATTACGGAGAAGTGCAACGGGAGATTTTGGCTGATGCTGGTTACAACGTTGAGTTTTTGGTCTTTGAAGCTCCCAAAACGCACCCCCTTGAGCTGTGGACGAAGATTAAGCATTTCTTTCCGCGGCACCGTTTGGCCGATTTTAAACGGGCAATTCATTTAGCCTGGCTGAAGGCAGAGGCTATTGACAAATTTGACCGGTTAGTGGCTCAAATTCGTCCGCAGGAAAAGGTGTCCGGGACTACTTCGGCAATTCAGGCTAAATTTTATCATTTGCTTGATGCTGTTGATACGAAAGTGGCAATTAAACGACTTGCTGATGACTTTATTAACGAACTTCAAAATATTCCATTGAAGGATCAACATCTTCCAAGATTACGAATTGTGCTTTTAGGAGAGATCTATCTGGTGCTTGAATCCCGGGTTAATTTCCAGATTGAGCGATTACTTGGTGAAATGGGTGTAATTGTTGAGCGGACGATCTATTTTACTGATTGGGTTCGGGATCAATTAGTGTTAAGCATCTTTAAACCTAATTGGAATAAAGCTTCACATTTATTAGCTAAACCGTATTTACAAAGTTTTGTCGGTGGTCATGGTATCGAGACAGTTGCGCATACAGTTGCTGCCGGCGTCAACCGTTATGATGGTGTGATTCAGCTGGCACCGTTTACGTGTATGCCGGAGATTGTTGCCATGCAGACTTTACCTAATATAACTAAGGAATTAAATATCCCGGTCCTGTCAATTATTATTGATGAACATTCAGCGGAAGCGGGAGTTAAAACCAGACTGGAAGCTTTTGTGGATTTACTGGCACATCGTAAAAATAGACGAGTTGGAGGAAGAAAACTTGAAGTTATTTCTGGGAATTGATGTTGGTTCGGTAAGTACTAATGTTGTTCTGATTAATCAGCAGGGAAAAATAGTCGAAAAACTCTACATCCGCTCTCAAGGCAATCCGGTTGGCTCAGTTCAACGGGGATTATTACAGATCAGCAAAAAATTGAAGGACTTTGAGATTGCCGGGGTAGGGACTACGGGATCGGGAAGGCAACTGATCGGTAGTTTATTGGGTGCCGACTTGATTAAGAATGAGATTACTGCTCATGCAATCGCTTGTCTGAATTTAGAACCGGAAGTCAGGACCATCATTGAAATTGGTGGGCAAGATTCGAAGTTGATTTTGATCCGGGATGGAATTGTCAGTGATTTTGCAATGAATACCGTCTGTGCTGCCGGTACCGGTTCATTTTTGGACCAACAAGCAGCCCGGCTCAACATGGGGATTGCTGAGCTGGGAGTTCGGGCCGCCGAGGGTAAGCATCCGGTCCGGATCGCAGGACGGTGTGCGGTCTTTGCCGAATCGGACATGATCCATAAACAACAGATGGGGCACCGGATTGAAGATATTTTAGCCGGTTTATGTCACGCCTTGGTAAGAAATTTCTTAAACAATCTTGCTAAAGGCCGGGAACTGAAAGGACCAATTATTTTTCAAGGCGGAGTAGCTGCTAATAAAGGGATTCGATTGGCATTTGAAGAGGTCCTTGGCGAACCGCTGATCATTCCCGAACATTATGATGTAATGGGAGCACTGGGAGTTGCATTGTTAGTGAGAGACGAGATGTTAGCTACCAAACGTGAAACCAGGTTTAAAGGATTTGACTTAATCAATTCCACGATTTCAACTTCCAGTTTTGATTGTGAAGGCTGCGCCAATCTATGTGAAGTGGTTGAACTGCGTCAGGATAATCAATTAATTGCCTGTTTGGGAGATAAATGCGGCAAGTGGAGTCAACGCATTGAAACACTTACACTTAATCAAGCGAGTCAGGTAGGGTAAATTATTCAGTTAGGGATGAGTCATTATGTTACCGGATATCATCAAAAAGAATCTGAAGATTCTGTTTGTTGGGATTAATCCCGGGACAAGGAGTGGTCAAATAGGGCATCATTTTGCCGGTCATTCGAATCGGTTTTGGAAGTTTCTCTATGAATCCGGACTAACCGTAGTTAAACTTGATCCTACCGAGGACCGTTTGTTATTGGAATATGATTATGGGATTACTAATATTGCCCCTCGGGTTACAGCGACAGCAGCGGAATTGACTGCTGCAGAGCTTAAAGAAGGGGCTTTAGTTTTGAAGCAGTTGATTGTTGATTATCACCCTCGGGTCGTAGCTTATATGGGCAAAGTGGTCTATCAGTATTTGGCACAGCAAAAAGAGTTTCAGTGGGGGGTTCAGAGCCAGGCAGTTATTGAAGGGATAATTGATTTTGTAATCCCTAATCCAAGCGGTTTAAACCGGATGCCGGCTGCTGAACAATTAAAATATTATCAAGAGTTAAAAGAGTTAATTGCAAAACTTTAGCGCCAAAGTTATTGACTTTTTTTAAAAAGTTATGTTGTATTACTTGAAAAAATATGTAATAATTAATAATAAGGACAATTTTAATAAATATTTAACAATAATAAATAATGATATATATGGTTTCTTTGAAATATGGATGTTAAATCAGAAAAAGAAAGGAATGAATAATGATGAAAACCATAATTGTTACCAAACCTGCGGCAGCTGAATTAGAAGAACTAAGAGTGACCGAATGGCCGATCTGGGAATGTGAGCCTTCACATTTTGACTGGTTTTATAATGATAAAGAAGTTTGTTATATTTTAGAAGGGGAAGTGACAGTAAAAACAGCAGATGATATTGTTACCTTTGGTAAAGGAGATCTGGTCACTTTTCCGGCGGGCTTATCCTGTGAATGGAATGTTCATCAAAAAGTAAGAAAACATTATAAATTTGGTGATTGATAGTATCTATCTTGCCAATCCTGATAATTGGTCTGAAATCCCTACCTCCGGTTTGGGATTTTTTTGCTTTATTTAATTTGAAATTCAATTGTTGCTCTGGCTGTTTTAATTCTTTTTGAAAGTTGGTTTCATCTACAGTAGTTATTTGTTATAATTTTTTAAGTGGTATACTAATTTTCGTTTTAAAGATAATAACTGATTGTTGCTGGTCCAATCAATTTGAAAGGGGATTTAAAATGAAAGTCATGGCAGTGATTACTGCTGACATAATCGATTCATCAACACACCCCAATTTTGAGCAGGAACTGAAACAAAAACTCCAAACGCTCAATTCACCAGGTTTACTGACACCTTTCACCTTATATCGTGGTGATGAGATTCAGGCGGTATGTCAACAGTTACAAACTCTACCCAATATTATCCGGCAACTACGTTTTTATTCATTACCGTTAAAGTTAAGGATTGGTGTAGGTATTGGAAAGATTGAAACTAATGGTTCAACGGCCAATAATTCCTGGGAGATGAATGGGGATGCTTTTTTTAAAGCCCGGGATGCCCTTGATAAAATCAAAAAAGACAAGAGACCAAAGACCAAATTTGTTACTGAAAGTGAAATCTTTGATCTGACCGGCAATATAATCTATGAATTGGTTGATAATCTGATTGCTAATTGGACTGCTGCTCAATGGGAAGCAATCAGTATCTTAGAAAAACATGGTACTTATCAACAAGTTGCCAATATACTGAATGTCAGTCGTCAAAGCGTCCAAAAACGTTGTTATGCGGCCAATTGGGAGTTGGTTAAAAATTCGGAAAACGGACTAGCACAGTTATTGGAGTATTACTTTTATTAGATAAATAGCAATTTGTAATGTTTTAAGGAGAGATATATTATCAACAACGATTTGGTAAATCTTATAGTGAACAAAGAGAAGAATTACTCCAGATGAAAAAGAAATTGTTAAAGTTAACATCCGCTGAAAGAATCCAGTTTAAAAAGGATTTTGCCGAATTCAGAAAACGGGAAGCTGAGATTAGAGGTTGGATTAAAAACGGGGCAGGAAAAGAAATTGTGAATAAACATAAAGAGGATTGTTTGAAGGAAATAGTAAAAATTCAAAATAAAAAAATGCCAATACAATATTGAAAAAGCAACTTGCTGAAGTGGGGGTTGGTGGTAACTTTGAAAAATTTATCAATAATTTAAGAAGTGTTCAAGAAAGTATCCGAAAAATAGAAGAAAAAGTCGGTACTGAGATAAAAAACGGGAATGAAGTTAAAACCATAAATAGTAATAATATCAATAGTGTCTCATTCAAGTCAGATAGAAAAGGAATTGGAGGATAAACTAAATCAATTAAAACGGTTGATTTTTCCGGTAGTATTACATAGTAGCAACTTGTAAAGGTTGCAAATGATAATTGCACCCGAAAATGGGTGCTTGAATAGGGAGGATCAATGATTGCTCTGTTACTGACAATTATCGCTCATGTCACGGCGGATTTTCTGTTGCAAACCGATAAAATGGCCGCTGATAAACGAAATAAAAAATGGTCCGGTTTTCTAAAACATGCCGTGATTATCTGGTTGATTATGTTGTTGGTGCTGCATTGTTATCAACCGGGATTAATCTTTTTCTATATTACGATAATTACTGTTTTACATATCGTAATTGATGTGCTTAAATCATTATTTGAAAATAAAAATAAAGTATCGGATTTTATTGTGTTTATTGTTGATCAAGTGGTTCATCTGTTAATTATCTTTATTACCTGGCAATTTTTTGATTTGAATATCAATCAGACAGTAAGCTCTTTTTACAAATTAATTCTTACACATAAACCGGTTTTAGCAGAGATATTAACTGTTGCAAACGGTATCAAAATTTTATTAGCTGTAATTGTCTATATTTATAGCTGTTGGGGTGGAGCGATCTTCATCAAGAAACTGCTCTATCTGTTGGGAAAAGGTGAAGCTAAAGCAGGAAAGAAGATTGTTGAAGAAATTTATAATATCGGTTATCTGATTGGTATTCTTGAACGGTTAATTATCATCACATTAGTAATCAATCAAGCGCTTTCAACAGTAGGTTTTATCTTTGCCGCCAAGTCAATTGCCAGATATAAAGATTTAGAAAATAAAGAATTTGCAGAGTACTATTTGGTTGGTACATTAGCGAGCACCGCATTGGCGATCTTCGGCGGGTTGTTGTTGAATTTTTTCTATCAATCATTGGTCTAGAAAGATTCACTACCCTTGAATAATCTGGTTGAGTTGTTGAAATAATAACAACTAACTATTTAAATCAGGGGTTGATAAACGATGAAAGTAAGTGTCAGTCAGGATTTATGTATCAGTTGTGGACTTTGTGTCTCAAACTGTCCTGAAGTTTTTGATTGGAATGATGAAGAAAAAGCCGAAGCGACGGTTGATGAGGTGCCAGAAGATTTGGAAGACTGTGTTCAGGATTCGGCTAACAGTTGTCCGACTGAAGCGATTGAAACGGATTGATTTACTTAATTAACATTTTGTCATTGTTCTAGTAAAAATTCCTCTCCCATATAATTGCAAAAGGGAGGGGAATTTTAATGCTTAATAACAATGAGTTGTACGTTTTTCAAGATCAGATTGCCGAAGCTGATGATTCTGAAGCAAGTGAAATGATTGAAGCTTATGAGGAAGAAGCCGGGCAATATCCTTCAAAAGTTTTGTTTCAAACGATTATATCAATATTCGTCCTCATCGGTTTAATGTTAATCTCCGGCAGTAATGTCAGGTGGATGAAGTGGGGGCGGCGCCAATTGCATCATGCAGTTAATGCATCTACTGAAAATACCTTTGGAATAATAATTAAATCCGATTTTATTAAGAATATTATAGCTACCGGTAATAATTTGATTAAGATGGAAGAGATCTCCAAACAGATGCAGGGGATCAATACTGCTTCATATGAGGATACAGCTTTCCGGAATTGGGTTTGGCCGGTCCAAGGCAGTTTAGCAAAGCAGTTTGGTTGGCAAGTTAGTGACGGGACAAAAAGCTTCAGTTCCGGAGTTCAAATTATTGCTCCTACCGGTTCTGATGTGCATGTGGTAGCTGACGGAAGGATCGAGATGGTTTCAAGTGGCGCGGATGGTTCCTTAATAATAGTCGATCACTCTAATGGCTGGCGATCAATCTATCACAATCTGGAACAACATCAGGTCCAGGTAGGCCAGTTTGTTAAGGCAGGTGAAATTATTGCTAAATTAGCAAAAAAAGGCTCAGCTGCTCATTCGGAACTACTCTTTGAAATCACCCGCAATGGGCAACCAATTGATCCGTTAACGGTATTGGTGAATAATTGATGAGTAAAATCAGCATCAGAATAGGAATAGCGTTCGTTGTTTCAACGTTATTAATATTGCTCCAGGGTGAAAATTTGATCGGGTTGAGTATGTTGTTCGGGGCTTTATTGATTCATGAGGTTTCGCATATACTAACAGCAGATCTGTTTGACTATCAAGCGTCCGAACTAAGATTGACTTTCTTTGGAGGACGGATTGCGCTTGATTCCTTGTTTGAGATTGATCCCCAAGCCGAGTTGTTGATTGCCGTCAGTGGCCCATTGATCAATTGGTTGATGGTGATTGGGGTTTTCTATTTACGACTTTTAGGTTTCAACAATCTCTATCTGGATTGCTGGCAAAATTACAATCTGCTAATTGGTGCAGTTAATCTGATCCCGGCGCTTCCACTGGATGGCGGGAGAATAATCCATGCGATACTCAATCAGTTTTTGGGTGTGGAGAAGTCGTTCCAAAGGATGAAACATCTTTCCCTCTTTGTAGCTTTATGTCTATTGGGTTTTGGCTTAGTGAAAATTTTCAGGCAGGCCGGAGGAGCGCTCTATCTCCTGACTGCCGGGTTGATCATCTATAATATTTTTCAAATTCACCCGCCGCATTTAGAGCTACTGTGGAAACAGCAACAGCGTAAACTCAATCTGCTTGAAGATAAAGGCAGCTTAAAATTGAAACCGGTATTGGTGAGGCCGGAGGCTTCGATCTGGGAAGTGCTTAAAAAATATGGTTCCAATGAGTATTTGCTTTTTTTTATTTCCAATCGGAGATCGGGTTTAACAATTGTTAAAGAGGATTTGGCCTGGGATTCCCTGATTAATAAGGGCTTTAAAGCGACTTTCAGGGAAACGCTGAATCAACAAAGTAAAAGTGTTAGCTTGCAGAAAACTGGAAGATGATGTAGAATTAATTTTGTTTTACCATTAGTTATCAGTTGATTTTGATCACTTTGAAATCAAAGTTTAATTTTTAGAAGGAGAATACAATTGACTGACTGGCAGAAAGTAGAAAGCCGCCTTGGAAGAGTTGCTAAGCCAACGCGCTATATTGGTGGTGAATATAATACTCAAGTTAAGGATTGGTCTCAGACCGATCTTAAAGTAGCCTTGGCATTTCCCGACGTCTATGAGATTGGTTTGTCACATTTGGGTTTACGGATCCTGTATGAATTGATTAACGAACAACCAACGATGTTAGCAGAACGGGTTTATGCTCCGTGGTTCGATCTTCAACAATTATTGCAAGAGGTTGATTATCCGCTTTATGCGTTGGAAAGTAAACGCGGACTGGCCGAATTTGATGTCGTGGGATTTTCGCTGCAGTATGAGATGAGTTATACCAATATTCTGACAATGCTTAGTTTAGCCAAGATTCCACTGTTAGCCTCCGAGCGGACCGAAGCTGACCCATTGATTATTGCCGGCGGACCTTGTACCTATAATCCTGAACCATTGGTTGATTTCTTCGACTTCTTCCTGCTTGGCGAAGGTGAAGAATTGCTGCTTGAAGTCTTAAAAATTGTACAAGCCTGGAAAGGGCAAAAGGGTTCCAAGGCCGAGTTGTTGCAACAATTGGCAGCGGTTCCGGGTGTCTATATTCCTAGCTATTTTGAGGTGGAATATTATGCTGAAGGTACCATCAAAGCGATTAAACCGTTAGCAGAACATTATCCGGTTCGTGCGGTTGTCAGAGATTTTGATAAAACCTTTATTCCACGTAAATGGATCGTCCCTTTTATGGATATTGTCCATGATCGGATTGCTTATGAAATTCAGCGTGGTTGCACTAAGGGCTGTCGTTTTTGTCAGGCTGGGATGATCTATCGTCCGGTCCGGGAACGCGATCCCAAAACCATTATGGACAATTTGAAAAAGATGGTTGAAGATACGGGCTATGAAGAATTATCGTTAACATCATTAAGCAGTGCCGATTACAGTAAGATTGAGGATTTAATTACCGAAGCCTGTGGTTGTTTCACTCCAAAGCAGGTAAATGTTTCGCTTCCTTCATTGAGAATCGATTCATTTTCAGTCGATTTAGCGGCGAAGTTTCAGAGTAATCGTAAGGGGAGTTTAACTTTTGCCCCGGAAGCAGGGACTGACCGGTTACGGTGTGTGATCAATAAGGGGGTTACGGAGTCGGATTTGATCAATGCGGCTCATGCTGCTTTTAAAGCCGGTTGGCAAAAACTAAAGCTTTATTTTATGATCGGATTGCCGACTGAAACAGAAGCCGACCTTGAGGGCATTGTTAAAATGTGTAAGGAAGTCGAACGAATTGGTAAGACATATTATCCGAAAGGAAATGCTTTACGAATAACGGTGAGTATTTCCACTTTTGTCCCTAAAGCCCATACCCCATTCCAATGGGAACGGCAGATTTCGATTGCAGAAACCTTAGCCAAACAACAATATTTAAAAGAAAACCTGCGGGGGCGTCACCTTGAATTAAACTGGCATGATTCCAAAGTCAGTCGTATGGAAGGTGTTTTTGCCCGTGGCGACCGGCGTCTGGGTAAGGTTATCTTAAAAGCATGGCAGCAAGGAGCCCAGTTTGATAGTTGGAGTGACTATTTTAATTACCAATTATGGGTGGATGTTTTTCAGGAGAGTGGGGTAGACCTTGATTTCTATTCCAGGGAACGGTCTTATGAAGAGGTATTGCCTTGGGAACATATAAATGCCGGGATCAGCAAACAGTTTTTAATTGCCGAGAATGAACGGGCCCGAAAAGCCGAATTAACTAAAGATTGCAGTCAGGGTTATTGTCCGAATTGCGGAGTTTGTGGTGAATTGAAAGTAAGAACAAAAATAGTAGGTGATCGTAATGCCTGATTATCGGATTCGTTTTGTAAAAGGCAATGAGTTGAAGTATTTATCTCACTTGGAGTTAATTCGGGCAATTGAACGCGCTTTACGAAGAGGTAATCTGCCGTTGGCATTTTCGGAGGGTTTTCATCCCCATGCGAAGTTGAGTTTTGGCCCGGCATTAGCTGTAGGAATTTCGAGTCAGGATGAATATTTTGATCTGCAGTTGACTGAAGACTGGAACCAGGAAAAGGTAGTCAGCGTTTTAAATAGTACGTTACCTCGTGGAATTGCGGTTGTCGAGGGTCGTAAATGCAGTCAGAAAGTGAAACCCCTTAATGCGATCATCAATCGAGCAGCTTATTTGGTGGAGTTATTTGTCCCTGCCGAAGATCGCAATTTAGTTATTGAAGAATTAACGAGTATTGTCAACAGGAAAGAAGTAATTGTGACCCGCACCAATAAAAATGGTCAAAAACAGGTCAATATTCGTCAATTGTTGCATAATTTAAAGATAGAAATAATTTCTGAGGACATTATTCAACTCGAATTAATAGGCAAAATTGGTAATGACGGCAATTTTCGTCCCGAAGAAATCGTTAATTTACTGCCAAGAACAGTTGAGATAATCAATCTAATTCGGACCGGATTATGGTATGAGGAGCAAGAACAAATTATTAGACCGTTGGATTTATGTTGAAGACCGGAGGATGAATAATGGTCAAACAAATCCTGATTAATATCGGAATTAACGAAACCAGAGTGGCCATTTTAGAGGATGATGAACTGGTTGAGTTTGCGGTAGAGTATCCTGATGAACAGCGGCGCGCCGGTAATATTTATCGGGGAAAAGTTGAAAATGTGCTGCCTGGAATGCAAGCTGCGTTTATTAATATTGGGGAAGAGAAAAATGCATTTATCTATATTGATGATGTACTTCCTAAAGATACCGAAAGTGAGTCTTCAGAACACCCTAAAAATGTCTCAATAACCGATCTGCTTCATGAAGGCGAGGAACTGATTGTCCAAATGATTAAAGAGCCGATTGGGACGAAAGGGGCACGGGTTGTAACCCAGATCACGATTCCCGGTCGTTATTTAGTTTTAATTCCGACCGTAGATTATATAGGAATTTCCCGTAAAATTCAGAATGAGGCAGAGCGGGAACGGTTAAAAGAGATCGTCTCCAAATTTAAGTCGGCCGGTGTTGGCTTGATTGTCCGGACGGTGGCGGAGGATGTTGATGCTTCCGAATTACAGAATGATTATGAGTTTTTGATCAGTGTTTGGAAGAAGATCCTTAAAAAAGCCAAGAAAGGCCCTTGTCCTTCCTTATTATACCGGGATCATGATCTGCTTTATCGTATCCTGCGTGATTATCTAAGCAAAGATGTTACGAGTATCCTAATTGATGACTCCGAGGCCTATTATAAAGCTTTGGAATTGGTTAAGAGTCTGGCTCCTTCCTTCAAAAACCGGGTCCAATTCTATCAGGGTGAACAACCGTTATTCGAAGTTTATAATGTTGAAAATCAGTTGGCCAAAGCCTTAAAACGAAAGGTTTGGCTGGAATGCGGTGCTTATCTGATCTTTGACCAGACCGAAGCGTTAACGGTAATCGATGTCAATACCGGTAAATTCACCGGTACGACCAGTCTTGAAGATACGGTATTTCAGACCAACCTGATGGCCGCAACCGAGATTGCCAGACAGATCCGGTTACGCAATCTGGCGGGAATCATTGTAATTGATTTTATCGATATGATCTCGGATGAAGAGCGGGCGAAGGTCATTGAAAGGTTGGAAGAAGAATTTAAGCGGGATAAAATTAAAGTCAATATCTTAGGTTTTACTTCTTTAGGTTTACTGGAGTTAACCCGTAAAAAAGTACGCCAAAGCCTCCGTGAGATTTTACAAACTGAGTGTGAGCATTGTGACGGTACCGGTTATGTTTCTTCACTTGATTACTTAGCTCATCGGGCATTGCGGGCGATCCAACAGTTGGCGCGGAACATATCTGATGAGTCAATCTTACTGGCAGTTAATCCGCAGATCGCTTCCTTACTGATCGGACCAAGCGGTGCCAATCTTGAGAAGATTGAAAACAATTTAAATAAAACGCTCTTTATTAAAGGCCAGGAAAATTTAGACCTCTACCAGACCAGACTGTTGGCAAGTGGTACCAAAAAAGAGATTGAAGCATTAGCATTACCGGTCCGTGAAGGTCAGGAGCTGGAACTGAAGGTATCCGAAGCACACATTGCCAATTCCGGAGATGGTATTGCCCGGATTGAAGGTTATGTGGTTGATGTTGAGGGTGGCGCATTATTGGTTGGGAAGACTATCAAAGTTTTAATAACCAAAACATTTAAGACTTATGCTAAAGCCCGAATTGTTACTGCAGTTTAAATTCTGTTTTTCTAGTTGACTTCTTAAGAGCAAAGTGCTATTATATCACATGTGGGTTTTTACCCCATTGTAACCGCTCGAAGAGGTTTTAAAACACGGTTAAGTGTACCTAATTCGGCGAGTCTGAAGCGGGGAGGTGTATTTAATAATGTATGCTGTTATCGAATGTGGTGGTAAACAATATCGGGTTCAAGAGGGCGACCTTATTAAAGTAGAGAAATTAACTGCTGAAGTAGATTCTTCTTTTGAGATTGATAAAGTTTTGTTAATCGGTGGTGAAACTACTTTAATCGGAACTCCTTATGTTGAAGGAGCAACTGTTTACTGCAAAGTAATGCACCATGATAAAGACAAAAAAATCTTGGTTTTCCATTATAAAGCTAAGAAAAATATCCGTAAGCGTTATGGTCATCGTCAACCGTTCACCAGTTTATTGGTTGAGAAGATCGTTAAAGACGGAATCTCAAGTTCAACTGAGACCAAAGCTGCTAAGAAAAATGTAAAAGCATCCAAAGAGGAAACTGCAGCAGCAACAGAGGCTGAAGAGCCAAAGAAGACCAGGACCAGGAAAACAACCAAGAAAGAATCAGTAGAAGCTTAATGGTACGAATATCTTGGGGTTATGACCATAATGGATGTTACAATCATTTAAAGTGTTTGGGACATGCTGGTTATGGTGAGCGAGGGACAGATATTGTCTGTTCCGCAATTTCAGTATTAACTCATACTACCATTCTGGCAATGGAACAAATATTAGGTCTTGAGCTGAAGCTGCAAGTCGATGCGGAGACCGGATTAATTGATTGTAAATGGGTTAATAAACCGGAATTAACCGATAAGGTTGAATTATTAATAAAGACAATGCTTCTAGGTTTAAATGAGATCAAGTGCCAGTATCCTGAGCATTTAAGTCTCGGTGAAGCGGAGGTGTAAAAAATGTTACGTTTTGATTTACAGTTTTTTGCTCATAAAAAGGGAGTCGGTAGCTCCAGAAACGGACGTGATAGTGAGTCCAAACGACTTGGAGTCAAACGGTTTGCAGGTCAATTTGTAAGCGCTGGCAGTATTTTGGTAAGACAGCGTGGGACCAAATTTCATCCTGGAACCAACGTCGGTATTGGAAAAGACGACACCTTGTTCGCTAAGATTGATGGCTACGTAAAGTTTGAACGGGTTGGTAAAACCGGCAAACAAGTCAGTGTCTATGAAAATCAAGTTTCAGCTTAACCTTTAACCTGGCAAATTGCCAGGTTTTTTAATAAACATTAATTGACTTTTTGGCGATTCAATGATATATTTATTCCAAAATTAAAACGATGACAGGAACATGGTACCGCTCATCGAATCATTAGAGATGAAAAGCCGTGGCTGAAAGCTTTTCTTGATTCAAACCGGTGCTACCATCCTGGAGTGATAACCTGAAATCGTCAGTAAGGTTATACGGGAAACGGCCGTTATCCGTAATGAGTGGTTGATGCTTTTGTATCAACCAAAAAGGTGGAACCACGGGAGTAATGTCTTTCGTCCTTTTTTGATAGGATGGAAGACTTTTTAATTTCTTGAATAACTTCAAAGGAGTTGAGTTAAATGAAAGATAATCAGGTTAATGTTGGAATAATTGGATTGGGAACGGTTGGAACCGGTGTTGCCCGAATTCTGTTAGAGCAAAAAGATCTCTTAACAACCAGGACCGGATTGACTTTCAAGTTATCCGGGATTGCCGAATTAAACTGGGATATCGATCGGAATCTTGATTTGACAGGGGTAAACTGTTACCGGGATGCCAATCAATTGTTGGATGATGCTTCGATTGATATTATCATTGAAACGATTGGTGGTTATGAGCCTGCATATACCTTTGTTGCTAAAGCCTTAAAAAACCGGAAACATGTAGTTACTGCCAATAAAGCCTTAATTGCGACAAAAGGAAGAGAGCTCTTCAAGCTGGCTCAGGAGTACGGTGTTGATTTGATGTTTGAAGCCAGTGTCGGTGGAGGGATTCCGATTATTAAAGGACTCCGGGAAGGACTGGTTGCCAATAAGATTCAAAGTATGTACGGGATCTTAAATGGGACCTCCAACTATATCTTAACCCGGATGTATCAGGAAGAGATGGAATTCGGACAAGCGCTGCAAGAAGCCAAGGCGAAAGGGTTTGCCGAGGCTGATCCGACTTTGGATGTTGGTGGCGGTGATGCTGCTCATAAGTTAACTATTTTGGCTTCAATTGCCGCGTCGGGGTTTGTCGACTTCAATAAATTATCAGTTGAAGGAATAACCAAGATTACAAAGCTTGATATCAAGTTTGCCAAGGATTTTGGTTACGTGATCAAACTGTTGGCGGTCTACCGGGAGCAACCTGAAGGATTGGACCTACGGGTGCATCCGACTTTGGTTCCCAATAGCCATCTACTGGCGGCGGTCAGTAATGAATTAAACGCGGTCTTTGTAAAGGGGGATTTTGTCGGAAGTACGATGTTTTATGGTCCGGGAGCCGGAGAACGTCCAACGGCCAGCGCGATCGTCAGTGATATTGTCGATTTATCACGTGATTTGCTGTTAAAGGAAGATAGACACCTTTGTAACCGGACTTTTAATCCTGAAAATGAGGTGAAGGTTGTCCCAATTGAGGAGATTAGTAACCGCTATTATTTAAGGTTCTTTACTCTGGATGAGCCGGGGATTCTGTCGAGGATTGCCGGTGTATTGGGTGAATTTAATATTTCAATCGCTTCAATGGTACAATTAGAAACTCATGAACAGGAGCATTATGTGCCGATTGTTCTGTTAACCCACCAGGCGCGGGAGAAAGATATGAACGATGCCTTAGCGAAGATTGGAAAATATGATTTCGTCAAGGATGATTATTTGCGGTTACGATTGTTTTAGCAAAAAAAGCGGGATAACCTTGCGGTTATCCCGTTGTTGTTATAATGAGCAGGTTTCTTCGGTAGCAATGTCGAAGTATAAATAGCAGGATTATAAATGGGGGGTAGTTGCGCTAATGCCATCAAAAACAGTCGTTAGAAAAAGCTTTGTTCTGGGATTTGTTCTTATATTTGCATTATATTTGTTTGGGCAGGTCGCTGCATCGCCGAATGAACCCTTTGGGGATCCGAAGGCAGTTCGTGGAGGAGTGTTAAATCTCCATACTTCCGAGTTTCCAAAGTCATTTAATTATTATATTAATACTTCAGTTGATGCTTCTCAAGTATTTAATTTGGTCTATGAATCACTGATGGAATTAGACCCTAATACCTTGGAATATCAACCGGTGATTGCCGAATCAATTACCGTATCAGCCAATAAGAAAGAGTTTACTGTTAAAATTAATCCTTTGGCCCGGTGGGCGGATGGGAAACCAATTACTGTCGAGGATATCAAATTCACTTATGATACAATAATGAATTCCAAAAATTTAGCTACTGTTGCCCGAATCTATTATGGCCGTTTTAATCCTCCGAAAATTATTGACCGTTCGACAATCGTCTTTACTACTAATACAGTTCATTACAAAAATATGGAAGCATTAGCGGGATTGAATATTTTGCCAAAACATCTCTTTGAAGGGAAGGACTTCAATAAAAGTTTTAACATGAGCCTGCCCGGAGGCAGTGGGCCATATGAACTGACAGAAGTTAAAGAAGGCCGCTATTATACTTTACAACGCAAGAAAAATTATTGGGCCGATCAGATGTCACACCGCCGCGGTACCTATAACTTTGAAACAATCAAATTTAAAGTGATGAACCGGGATATGGCTTTTGAGGCCTTTAAAAAGGGAGAATTTGATATCTTTGATGAGATCACTGCTAAACGGTGGGTTACTGAGACCAATACGGAGCCTTTTAAGAAGAATTGGATCATTAAGCAAAAGATCTATAACTATGCACCCCGGGGGTTTGGGGGAATTGCGCTCAATACCAGAAGACCGATCTTTAAAGACGTTAGGATTCGTAAAGCAATCAATCACTTGTTAGATCGGCAGACAATTCTGAAGCGGATCATGTTTGATCAGTATCGACCGCTTACTTCTTACTTCCCGTCGCTGTATTCCAGTGCTGAGAAGCCAAATCAACTGATCGAATATAACCCGGCTTTAGCGAAACAGTTACTCCAGGAAGCTGGTTTTAACCGTCTGGGAAAAGATGGCTATTTGGTCAATGCGAAAGGTGAAAGATTAGAGTTTACGATCTCTTATACAATTGAAGATTCAGAAAAATATTTGACAATTTTTACGGAAGCTTGTAAACGGATCGGTGTTAAAGTGAACCTGGAACGCCTTTCCTGGGCTACGTTAATTAAGAAGATGGATGAGTATGATTTTGATGGGGTGGAGATCGCCTGGTCGGCAGCGTTATTTACCGATCCGGAACAACTGTGGCACTCAAAACACCTTGCTGCTGCTGGTGGCAGTAATCTGCCCGGATACAGCAACCCTAAAGTCGATCAGTTGATTGCTACTTTACCGCCAATGTTTGATGTTAACAAACGGAATGAAATAATTAAACAGATTGATTCATTGATCTATCAGGATTATCCTTATGTACTATATTGGGAGGCTGGATATTCAAGAATTCTTTATAAAAACATCTTTGGGATGCCAAAGACGGTATTTCCAAAATACTCCAGTGGAATTTTAAAGTACTGGTGGATTGACCCTGTAAAAGCGGAACGCTATTCTGAAGCTGTTCGAAAAAAACAAAGTTTACCCGGTAAGCCGGAAGAAGTATATTTTGATCAACAGGCCGGGAAATAAAAGGTTGGGAGAGGTTAGATGTACTCCTATTTAGTCAAACGTCTATTACTGATTGTACCAACGATGTTGGGGATTACTTTAGTCTGTTTTCTGATTATGCAGGTGGTTCCCGGTGGTCCGGTAGAGCAGGCATTGCAACAGATGAAGATGGCTAATCGACAGGAATTTGGCGGTTACACGATCTCCACTGAAGAGGTTGAGCGGCTTAAGGAGTATTATGGTTTTGATAAACCGATCTTAACCCGCTATTTTACCTGGTTAGGTAAGTTGCTCCGGTTAGATTTCGGAACTTCCTATAGTTACGAAAAGCCGGTACTGGAAGTAATTCTAAGCCGAATCCCGATCTCGCTGACTTTTGGATTGGTAGGCTTATTCGTTACGTATTTAGTCTGTATTCCGTTAGGAATCAAAAAAGCACTGCAACATGGTGATGCCTTTGACAACTGGAGCAGCTTTTTGATCTTTCTTGGTTATTCGATCCCACCCTTTGCCTTGGCAGTGGTATTAATAATCCTCTTCGGAGGAGGCAGTTTTTGGAACCTCTTTCCAATCAGCGGGGTGGTTTCGGAATATTTTGAGGAGTTGTCGTTATTCGGTAAGATCATTGATTATCTCCACCATCTGTTTTTACCGGTTATCTGTTATACAATCGGAGGTTTTGCTTCTCTAACTTTACTGATGAAAAATTCGCTGTTGGAACAGTTAAGTCAGGATTATATGAGGACAGCAATGGCCAAAGGGCTCTCATACCGTAAGGCAGTATTCCGGCATGCGTTACGAAATGCCTTGATTCCGATTACCACCAATATTGGGATGATTATTGGTGTGGTGTTATCGGGTTCTTTCTTAATTGAGACGATTTTTACCATTGACGGAATGGGATTACTGGGTTATCAGGCAATTGTCAACCGGGATTATCCGGTAGCACTTGGTTTGATTGTGATCTCCAGTATGCTGATGCTGATTGGCCGGATCATCTCCGACTTCTGTCTGATGCTGGTCGATCCGCGGATTAAATTACGTTAATTTTGATGGAGGGTCAGTTTGCGAATTTCACCGTTAACTGCACGTCGAATTGCCAAGTTCAAACAGATGAAAAGAGCTTATTACTCATTGTGGATCTTAATGATCTTCTATGGGCTCTCTTTGTTAGCCAACTTTATTGCCAATGATCAGCCGTTGGTGGTCCGTTACCAGAGTAAGTTTTACTTTCCGGTACTCCGTTTTTATGACGGAAGCCATTTTGGACTGGAAGCCAATGAAAAACCGGATTATAAACGATTAAGGGAAGCTGATAGTTTTAAAGCAGGAAAAGGGAATTTTATATTATTTCCACTTATTCCGTATGGTCCCAATGAATCACTGTTTGATTTGGATGTTTATCATCCTTCGCGGCCGACTTTCAAAAATTTAATGGGGACCGACGACCGTGGCAGGGATATATTGACACGCTTGATCTATGGTTATCGTATCAGTTTTAGCTTTGCAATTTTGATTACTTGTGGCAGTATGATCTTGGGGATTATTATTGGAGCTTTTCAAGGGTATTTTGGAGGAGTATTCGACTTATTGTTACAACGGGCTATTGAAATCTTTTCAACCTTGCCGTTTTTATATGTGGTAATGATTATCGGCAGTTCATTGGGTACCGGGTTTTTAATCTTATTACTGATCTTTATTATCTTTGGCTGGATTGGAATCTCATATTATATCCGGTCAGAATTTCTTCGATTAAGGGAAACGCCATATGTTGAAGCAGCGAAGGCTATGGGGGTAAGTGACTGGAAGATCATGTTCCGTCATATTTTACCGAATGCGCTGACACCAATCGTTACCTTTCTTCCGTTTAGTTTGATTGGCGCAATCACTTCATTATCAGCCCTTGATTTTCTGGGGTTTGGACTTCCGGCTCCGACACCAAGCTGGGGGGAGTTAATGCGGCAGGGAATGGCTAATCTGTTTTCCTATTGGGTGTCGTTGTTTCCGGTGTTGGCTTTATTCATCGTCTTACTGTTGATTGCTTTTGTGGGTGAAGGGATTCGGGATGCGTTTGATCCTAAAGATTATCAGAAGATGGAGTAATGTGGAGCAATAATGAATCAAGTTCTGCTTGACATCAAAAATCTTACAGTTAGGTTTAATAACAATCAGACTCCGGTAACCGCAGTTGCTGGTCTATCACTGACGATTAATCAAGGGGAGATCTTTGGTTTGGTTGGTGAATCCGGTTGTGGTAAATCAGTTACTGCTTTATCGATCTTACGTCTGGTGGCTTCACCTCCGGGACAGATCGTCGCCGGTGAGATCGTTTGGAAGGAGCGGGATCTGTTAAAACTGCCACTTTCGGAACTGTTGAAGATCCGTGGTAAAGAGATCGGGATGATCTTTCAGGAACCAATGAGCAGTTTTAACCCGGTTAAAAAAATTGGGGTCCAAATTAGTGAAGCTTATGAAATTCATAATGATATGAATATTCTTTCCCGTAATGATCTCCAAGCCAAAGTCTTGGAGGTATTGAAACAGGTTGAGATCCAGGACCCAAAGCGGTTTTACGATTCTTATCCCCATGAATTATCAGGCGGAATGCGCCAACGGGCGATGATTGCCATGGCTTTAATTAATCAACCTCAGCTATTGATTGCTGATGAACCTACAACAGCCCTTGATGTTACCGTACAGGCGCAAATTTTAGATTTAATGCTTGAATTACAAAGGAAGACCGAAATGGCAGTTCTTTTAATAACTCATAATCTGGGAATAGTTGCGGAAGTAGCTGATCGGGTTGGAGTAATGTATTTAGGTAAACTTGTTGAATTAACCGATGTTTACCAGCTGTTTAACCAACCATTACATCCTTATACGCAAGGTTTGTTAAAGTCGGTTCCTAGTCTGTTACAGACTGAAGCACTGCAGGCAATACCGGGGCAGATTCCTGATCCGGACGATTTACCAAATGGTTGTTACTTTGCGCCGCGTTGTCCAAAAGCGATGGATATCTGTAAGCAGCAACAACCAAATATTAGGGAGTTTGGCCAAGGCCATCAGGTAGCTTGCTGGTTATATTAAAAGTTGTAAGTAAGAAAGAACAATAATTGTCAGGTGTACTTGTTGATGAAGAAGCTTTTAGAAGTTAGCGAACTCCAGAAGAGTTTTCCGTTAAAGACCAACTTTTTCGGGAAGACAGTCCAGGTTGTCAAAGCGGTCGATCGGGTTAGTTTTACAATTGCGCCCGGTGAAACCTTAGGGTTGGTGGGTGAATCAGGTTGTGGTAAAACAACGCTTGGCCGTTGTATCTTGCGTCTGCTTGAGCCGAGCAGTGGCCGGATTGAATTTAATAACCGGATCATTACCGGGATCTCCCAACGGGAGTTGCGGCAATATCGTCCGCAGATGCAGATTGTTTTCCAAGATCCTTACTCCTCTTTAAACCCCCGAATGACGATTGCGGATATTATTGGAGAGGGATTGATGGAGCATGGTCTGGTCAAGAATAACCGTCAAAAAGAAGAAGCCGTAGTGGAGCTGCTGGAGAAGGTTGGCCTTTCAACGCAAATTTTACATCGTTACCCGCATGAATTTTCGGGAGGACAGCGCCAGCGGATTGCGATCGCGCGGGCGATTGCTTTAAATCCGTTATTTATGGTCTGTGATGAAGCAGTATCAGCCTTGGATGTCTCGATCCAGGCGCAAATAATCAACTTATTTATTAAATTGCGTCAGGAATATAATCTTGCATATTTATTCATTACCCATGATTTGGCTGTAGTCAAGCATCTGTCCCACCGGATTGCGGTGATGTATTTGGGACAGATCGTGGAGTTGGGGCCTACTGCAGCGCTCTTTCAAAATCCGATTCATCCATATACTAACTTGCTGTTGGATTCGATTCCGCTCCCTGATCCGAAAGTCCGGAAAGAAAGAAAGGCTGTTTTAAAGGGTGAGTTTGAAAGTTTACCGGGTAAAGAATCAGGGTGTAAGTTTGCCCCGCGTTGTCCAAAAGTGATGGCGATTTGCCGAGAACAGGACCCCCCTCTTAAAAATGTGAATGAACAACATTTTGTTAAGTGTTTCCATTAAATTGATTTTGAGTGAAAATGAATACGAGACAGATAAACTTAGTTAGCTTTACCGAACGTTTAATCACTTAAGGAGCAAGTAATGACAGAAAATTCAATTCTTTTAACGATAATTGATAAAGTCTTCAAACCAGATCAGTGTTTTAAGTATTCAAACCTTGAAATAAAAGGATTTCGGTTAATTGCCAGTAAGGAAGATCAACAAAATGCCGGTTATTTTATCAATCCTGAAGTAACCGAAGCAGCGATTAAAGAGCGTAAGCGGCAATTTGGTCCCAATCCAATTAAACCGTACAAGGATTATTTCGGTGAATTTGTGTTAGAGACTAATATCGTACCGGAAGTACTTAGTGTTAAGTTTGCGATTGGATATACGATCAATTCTAAAGTTACAACTGTAGATGATCTATCCAATTTTGGCTGGTTGCGTCTTTGTACCGGAATCGTTGATATTGAGTATCCTAACTTAGCCCATCATAAACAACTACTGGATTATTTGTTGCAGCACTCAAAGAAGCCACGGTTTTTAATTACCAGAATCTATCACTATCTTCAGTTTAGTCTTTATCAACAGCTTACGGCAGAAATATCAGAGATGGAACATCCCCTAATCCAACCATGACAGTGATATTATATTAAAAAATTATTGTTGAGTACTCAAAAAACTCTATCTTAATTGGGAATTGATGACGATAAATCTATAAGTAAAATTAAGGGATAATCTAATGAGACTAAGAAGCCGAATTGTTTTCAAATTTTTATTAGTAATTTTCTTACTTTTTACTGCTTCTTGTCATTATAAACAAGAGTCAATTAAGGTCGGGTTTGTCGGGACTCTAATCGGGCGTTATTCTGATATCAGTATCAACTGCCGCAACGGAGTGATGTTAGCCGTTGAAGAGATCAACCAAA
Source organism: Bacillota bacterium (assembly GCA_029553165.1). GTDB lineage: Bacteria > Bacillota > UBA4882 > UBA8346 > UBA8346 > JAKPCT01. The sequence continues at coordinate 8,745 of JAKPCT010000286.1, read as the reverse complement.
ATGGTGGAGTTAACGGGATTCCAATTGAGTTGATTATTAAAGATGATCAGATGGATCCGGAAACGGCAATCAGGGTTAACCATGAATTGCACCAATCGGGTGTTCAAGTAGTCATCGGCCATATGACCAGTGCGATGTCGTCAGTAGCATTACCCGAGATTACTAAATTAAAAATGTTAATGATCAGTCCAACTACGAGTGCGACCAGCTTTAGCGGATTGGACGATTATTTTTTGCGGGTTTACCCCAGTAATGAACAATCACAGCAAATCCTGGCACAATTCATCTATTATAAATACAAACTGAAAAAGATCGCAATTGTAGCTGATTTAAGGAATCAAAATTATTCCGAAGAGTGGGCAGTTGATTTTCGTACTGAGTTTCAAAGACTTGGGGGCGAGATCGAGAAAATGGTCTCTTTTTATTCCAGGGTTTCAGTAAATATGAATCAAATTGCCCAACAAATATTGGAGGCTAAACCGGAAGGGATACTGATAATTGCAAACTCGAATGATACGGCTAATTTCTGTCAACAGATCAAAAAATACAATCGCCAACTTCCCCTCTTTACAACTAGCTGGGCAATCTCCGGAAGTATTTTGGAGTATGGTGGGACAGCAGTTGAGGGTCTTGTTTTTCCGGAGATCTTCGATCGGGATCATCCTGGAGAAACCTATCAATGTTTTTTAAAAGCATATATCGAGCGTTTTGGAGATGAACCAAGTTTTGCCGCGTTGATGGGCTATGAGACGATGCAGGTGATCTTTCAGGCCATGCTAAATTTGGAAGAGATCAGTTCCGACGGATTGAAGGAAGCGATCATTAACCAGCGTAATTTTAAGGGATTGCAAGAGGATTTTCAAATTGATAAGTATGGAGATGCTTATCGTTACTTCAAGTTATTTACGATCAGTGACGGGAAAATTAAAAGGATTGACATGTGAATGAGATTGATCAAAATAAAAGAAAGCCTTAAGACAGTTTTAACGTTAAATTATATTATTGTAGTAACAACGCCAATCTTATTGATCAGTATTGTTAATTTGAGTTTTTTAGCCAATAACTTACAGCACCAGGTCGCAGAGAAAAACAACTACATTTCCAGTACGTTGGTCCAGGAACTCGAAGAATTTTTGAATCACCAACAGAGCGTCTTAGGTTTAGTTGAGGATTCTTTTAAGACCAAAGATATTCAAATGGATATCTTTTTGAATTCAATTATTAATAATTATTCATTATTTGATATGATCCAAATTGCTGACAATAACGGGATCGTCAAGCATGTTGCGCCATTTCGGGAAGATTATCGTGAGATCAGTATTTCGGGATATAGTTTTTATAAGGAAGCAACTAAAAATTACTTTTACTGGTCAAATGTCTTTATGTCATTACAGACCGGACAGCCGACTATTGCCGTGACGCGGAAGATCAAAAACGGTTTGGTGATTGGTTATTTAAATTTAAGTAAAATCAGCGATATTTTTGACCGGGTTTATATTGGTGATTCCGGTTGGGTTGAGATTGTCGATCGGAATGGAACTGTTATTTTCTATAAAGATAAGTCACAGATCTATCAAAGAATGAATTTCAAAAACCGGTTTATCACCCAACAAGGACTTCAAGGAAAATATGGAGAATATCGCTATAAAGAATCCGGTGTTTTAATGTTAGCGAACGTTGCTTTAGTAACGCAGACAGGTTGGCCGGTGACGGTCTGTCAAACAGTTGAAGAGGCCTATCGGGCGGTAGTAATGACCAGAAATGTCTTTCTTTTGGGTACTTTAGGCACCTTAATTCTGGCGATCTTATTAGCACTTCGAAACTTAAACAAGATTATGCAACCGTTGGCATCTTTGGCTAATTGGACCAAAGAAGTGGCCGCCGGTAATTATGCGATTACGTTTCAAGAAAAAACTTATGAAGAATTTAATGAATTAGCGGATTATTTTCATAAAATGACCGAGGCGATTCAATACCGTGAACAAGCGTTTCGGGACAGCGAAGAGCGTTATGCTTTGGCGGTTATCGGCGCCAAAGACGGGTTATGGGACTGGGATTTGGTTAAAGACGAATTTTACTATTCGCCGCGTTGGAAAGAGATCCTTGGCTATAGTAATCTGGAGATAGCCAATAGTCCTAGTGAATGGTTTGATCGAATCCATCCTGAAGATTATGAGCGGGTGAAAAGCGATTTGGATCGCCATTTTAAGGGTTATGATGATCATTTTCAGAATGAGCATCGTTTATTACACAAAAACGGTTCTTATTTTTGGGTATTAGCCAGAGGAATTGTAATTAAGGATCGTGATCAGAAGTTATACCGGATGGCCGGTTCGTTAACTGACATCTCGGAACGGAAATTTTCAGAGGAGCAGATTAAAGCTTCATTAAAAGAGAAAGAATTATTGTTAAAAGAGATCCATCACCGGGTTAAAAACAATATGCAGGTGATCTCGAGTCTGTTAAGATTACAGTTGAATTATATGTCCAATGAAAAATATAAGGAGATGTTTAAAGACAGTCAAAACCGGATCAAGTCAATGGCATTGGTCCACGAAAAACTCTACCAGTCAAATGACTTAACCAGGATTGATTTTAAAGATTACGTTGAGAATTTAGCAAGCAGTCTCTTTCGTTCGTATGGAATTGATACTGAAAGAATTTCGCTTTCGGTTAAAGTTGTCGATATAATGGTCGGAATTGATACGGCGATTCCTTGCGGGCTGATAATCAATGAGTTGTTATCGAATGCGTTAAAATATGCGTTTCCGGATGAACGGAGTGGTGTCATTGAAATCTGTATTGGAAAAAATCCGGACAATCAAATTGAATTAGTGGTCCGGGATAATGGAGTTGGGTTACCTGAAGATTTTGATTTAAACAAGTGCGAATCTCTGGGATTACAATTGGTAACTGTTTTAACTCAAGACCAGCTTCAAGGGGAAATTACGTTTGAACGCAAAAATGGTACTGAGTTTCGGTTAAAGTTTCAGGAGGTAAATAATGGCTGAAACCAAAATTTTAGTAGTTGAAGACTCCAGTATTGTGGCGATCGATATTAAGCGGTCTTTACAGAAATTAGGCTATAATGTTGTAGCAACCGCTGCCTCAGCTGAAGAAGCAATTGCGAAGGTTGTTGAAAACGAGCCGGAACTGATATTGATGGACATTCGTCTTAAAGGTGATACTGACGGGGTTGATACGGCGCGAATAATTAAGGATAAATACGACATTCCAATCATTTATCTGACTGCTTATTCTGATGAAGAGACCTTGGAACGTGCCAAATTGACCGAACCGTTTGGTTATATTATCAAACCCTTTGAAGAGCGTGAGTTGCAAACGGCGATCGAGATGGCATTATACAAGCATCAGATGGATCTGAAGATTAAAGAAAGTCAGAAATGGCTTTCAATCACCTTACAAAGCATTGGTGATGCTGTAATTGCTACCGATGAACGGTCACGGGTTAAATTTTTAAACCCCATTGCCGAACGGTTAACCGGGTGGAGTCAATCCGAAGCATTCAATCGCCCATTAGCTGAAATTTTTAAAATTGTGAGTGAGACTTCCGGGCAGACCGAGCAGAATCCGGTTGACAAAGTATTTGAAACCGGTACGATTATTGGTTTGGCTAATCATACAATCTTAATCAATAAAAATGGTCAACGAATTCCGATCGATGATAATGCTGCTCCGATCAGGGATGAAAATGGACGGATTATTGGTGTTGTTTTAGTTTTTCGGGACATTACCGAACGGCGCGAAATCCAACGCCAAATCGAGCAAAGCGAAGAACGCTACCGTGCTGTAGTGGAACAAGCGTCCGAAGGGATTTATTTGGTTGACGTGATTACCAAGCGTGTGGTAGAAGCCAATAAAACTTTTCAGGAACTATTGGGATATTCCAATGAAGAAGTTAAAAACCTGACACTTTATGACCTGTTAGATTATAGCCGTGAACGGATCGATGATAATATTCGCCGAATCTGTGAGATAAAGCAGCCACTCATTGATGAATGTAAGTTTCGTTGTAAAAACAATAGCTTACTGGAGATGCGAATGAGTGCCACCTTGATTACTTATGGCGGGCGCGAGGTGATTTGTGGCGTTGCGCACGATATCAGTGAGCGCAAACGGGCCGAAGAAGCACTACGCAAAAGTGAAGCCAAGTTTCGAATGTTGGTTCAGTCAATACCTGATTTAATGTTTCGGGTTAATAAAGACGGAGTGATTAAAGATTTCAAGCCTGCCAAAGATTTTGATTCTCCGGTATTAGCGAATGATATTGTTGGTAAAGCCTTTATTGAGATCTTACCGGAACCAATAGCTGATTTATATAATTTAAACATTGAAATAGCGATCAAAACCGGTGATGTTCAGGTGTTTGAATATTCTTTTCCAGTAAAGCAAGGGACCAGATACCGTGAAGCACGAATCGTCCCGGTGACCAATGATGAAGTCCTGATTTTGATTCGCGATATCACTGAACGTAAAGAGATGGAAGAGCAGCTAAAGTATCTAAGCCTGCATGATCCGTTGACCGGGATTTACAATCGGACTTATTTTGAGGAAGAACTATACCGGCTCGGAGAAGCGCGCCAATTGAAGTTAGGAATTATTATCTGTGACCTTGATGGCTTAAAACTGGTCAATGATACTTTGGGACATGAACGCGGAGACGTTTTATTAAAAGCGACTGCAGAGGTGATTAAACGCTCAATCCGTCAGGGTGATTTAATTGCCAGGATCGGTGGCGATGAATTTGCCATTTTGTTAGCTGATAATGACGTCAAAATTGTTGAAGCGGTGTGTCAACGAATTAAAGAACAAGTTGAGCAATATAATAAACTCAATCCGGAACTGCTATTAAACATCTCGTTTGGCTTTGCAGTGAGCACAGATAATACAACTAATGTCAGCAGTATCTTCAAAGAAGCGGATGACAATATGTACCGGGAGAAACTTTATCGAAGCCAAAGTACCCGTAGTACAATAGTTCAGGCGATGATGAAAGTTCTGGAAGTAAAAGATTTTATTACGGAAGGTCATGCCAATCGTCTCCAAGAACTGATCGTTGATTTGGCAACGTCGATCGGTTTACCGGAACCAAGTGTTACCAACTTAAGGCTTCTGGCGCAATTTCATGATATTGGTAAAGTAGGTACACCCGATCGGGTTCTTTTTAAAGAAGGGCTCCTCAACGGTGAAGAGAAGCTTGAAATCCAGCGTCATGCAGAGATTGGTAACCGCATTGCCAAATCGATTCCTGATTTAGTTCCGATTGCTGACTGGATCTTAAAGCATCATGAATGGTGGAACGGAGAAGGTTATCCATTAGGTCTTAAAGGGGAAGAGATCCCGTTAGAATCCCGGATCTTGGCAATTGCTGACGCTTATGATGCGATGACCAGCGACCGTCCTTACCGGAAAGCATTATCCCATGAAGCTGCTGTAGCCGAGATTAAGAAATGTGCCGGTAGCCAGTTTGATCCGATGTTGGTGGAACGTTTTATTGAAGTATTGGCAAAGAAGCACCGGAAGTAAAAGGAGTATGCTGATTTGACACCCCAATTTGTGTTGGATGATGTTTCATTAATAAAATCCAATCATAATCAAACAAATACAATATTGAAAAACATCAATTTGACTATTTACACCAATCAAATAACGAGTTTGATTGGGCCTTCCGGAGCAGGAAAAAGCAGTCTGTTACGGTTATTAAACCGGTTAGACGATCCTTCTGCCGGAGCGATTTACTATGACGGTCAACTGTTGAAAGACTTTGATGTCCTCGAATTACGCCGGAAAGTTGGAATGGTGTTTCAGATACCAGTGATGTTTGATACTACAGTAGCGGAGAACATCAAATATGCCTCCCGTTTTGGCAAAAATAAGAAGAAGACAGATAAAAGTGTGATTGAACTACTGGATATGGTTGGGCTGGATCCGGGATTAGCTGAAAGGGATGCATTGCAACTTTCGGTGGGTCAGCAGCAAAGGGTGGCCCTGGCGCGAACGCTGTATACCGAACCGGAGGTGCTGTTGTTAGATGAGTTAACTGCCCCATTAGATCCAACAACTGCGCAGGAGATTCTCAATTTGATTCGTAAATTGCAAACTCAGTTAGGATTAACCATCGTTATCATTACCCACCTTCTCCAACAAGCCCGCGATTATTCCGACTTTACCGTTTATTTGGAAAATGGTAAATTGATCGAATTTAATCACACCGAAGCTTTATTTTCAAATCCGGAACATGAGGCGGTTTTGGAATTTATTCAGGGGAGAAGAGCCCGATGAGTTATATTAACATTACTTTTTGTGATCTGGCGATTGCCGTCTCATTAATTGTCATCACTTTATTGATTTCGGTCAAAGAACGGTTAGCGATCGAGAAAGACTTAATCATTGGAGCGATCAGAAGTTTTCTCCAACTGGTAGCGGTAGGTTATGTGTTGCAGTATATCTTTGATCTGCAGCGGTGGTATTTAGTTGTTTTAGCGTTACTGATCATGATTATGGTTGCCGGTTATAATGCATTAAAGCGGCAGAAAATTCAGTGGAAAAGGTTATTTTGGATTTTAACAATCAGTATTGCGAGCGGAAGTATTCTGGTGATAATGATTGTGATTAATTTAATATTAAAAGTAAGACCCTGGTACCTACCGCAATATATCATTCCGTTAGCAGGGATGATTATCGGAAACTCAATGGTAGCCGCTGCCTTGGCTGCCAATCGGTTGTCGGCGGCGATTAGCGAAAACCAAAAGGAGATTGAGGTTGCCTTAGCATTGGGAGCTACGGCGCGTGAAGCAGTCAATCCGTACTTGCGTGATGCATTAAAGACGGCAATGATGCCATCGATCAGCTCGATGATGACCGTTGGGATTGTTCAATTACCGGGAATGATGACCGGCCAAATAATCGCCGGAGCCAATCCTAATGAAGCCGTCCGTTACCAGATTGTTGTGATGTATATGATAACCGCGGCTACGGCTCTAACAGTTATCTTGGCAGTTTTTTGGCTCTATCGCTGTTATTTTTCTGCCAGCCACCAATTGCTGCCGGAACCGGAAGGTAAAAACAGTTTGAGGTTAAAACCATAGATTGAATTTTAATGGACAATTAGCCATCAGTTCCGATTTTTCATATTGTAAAATGTGGAGGATTGGGACTATGGAATTGAATGCTTACGCTGCCAACCATCAGAAAATAGCTTACTTTAACCGGTTGCTGGAACGTTTTCCGGTCTTAAAAGAGTGTGGGCAGTCCATTTTAATGGCTGAACAGTTGATCAGCCAAGCGTTTCAGGCCGGACAAAAACTATTGGTATGCGGAAATGGTGGTAGTGCTGCCGACGCCGAGCATTTAAGCGGTGAACTCTTAAAAAGTTTTTTAAAGCAACGCCGGCTTTCTGATGAATTAATCAGCAAAATGGCAGTTGAAGCAGGAAGAACTGCGATTGAAACCGATTGGATCAACAGACTGCAAGGTTCCTTGCCGGTAATTGTCCTAACAACTAACGGGGCAATCGCCACAGCAATCAGTAATGATCAGGGAGCGGACTTGATATTTGCCCAACAAGTCCTTGGGTGTGGAGCCAGTGGCGATGTTTTAGTCTGTATCAGTACCTCGGGTAATTCTGAAAATATACTCAAAGCAGCAATTGTTGCTAAGGCCAAAGGGATTAAAGTGATTGGACTGACAGGCTTAACCGGTGGCAGGCTAATATCGGTTTGTGATGTCAACATCAATGTCCCGGTGCAGGAAACCTATCAAATTCAGGAGCTACATCTTCCCATCTATCATTGTTTAAGTGCAATGCTTGAAGAAGAATTTTTTGGTTAGATAGTTGACAAAAATAATAAAATATATTAAAATTTAACCATGTTAAATAATTTATTATGGAAGTTTGAATCAGATTAGGTTATACTAGTAAAAAACTAAAAAAGAGGGGATTCAATTATGAAAAAATGGGAATGTACAGTCTGTGGTTATGTTTATGATCCGGCGGTTGGCGATCCGGACAGTGGTATCGCTCCGGGAACTGCCTTTGAAGATTTACCTGAAGATTGGGTTTGCCCCGAATGCGGAGTAAGTAAAGATATGTTTGAACAACTTGATTAAATAAACAGAGATATTTGGGATTGAGTAGCATTTTCCAGAAATTTGTCTACGCCTGCAATCTCTAAATTATGGTATTCAATCAGTTCTTCTGGTTGAATACCTAAAAGTTTTAATGAGGCTTCACAGGCGATAAACTGGACATTTCTCTCTTGGGCCATTTGGAATAGATCCATAGCGGTCTGTCCGTCTTTTTGACGGATTAATTTTTTCATTAACCAAGGGCCAATCCCTAAGAAATTCATCTTGGACAGACCAATCCGTTCGGGACTGATTGGCATCATCAATTTAAATAAATTCTCAAGTGGCTGGTTACTATAGATAATTTTGCGGCGGAGGAGGTTTATTCCCCAAAAAGTAAAAAAGATCTTCACCTCCATACCGTTACCGGCAGCTCCATTGGCTAAAGTGAGAGCAGCCATTGCTTTATCAAAATCGCCACTGAATATTATCATACTAAATTTGGAATGATTTTCAGTCACTAAATTGCAATAACAAATTGAACTAATCCTTTAAACCTTAAAAATCTGTTGTAATAATCATAAAGCATAAATCAGATCCAATTCAGCATCAAAGAGTTCTTCCGGCGTTTTGTAACCGAAGATCTTTCGAGGCAGG
>JAKPCT010000224.1 GCA_029553165.1 Bacillota bacterium | reverse complement strand
TTAGTACATCACAGTCACTTGCTTGTTTTCGAAGGCCAAAGCTACAGGTTAACACACTCGACCATGAAATCCCAATAATGGGACAGGGGTGCTCAGAAAATTAAGTTCCGCACTGCTCGAATTTATACTTGCCAAAAACATCTTTCGATGCCATTCTTGTTCAGCATGAATATAGGCCAAATAGTATTGCGCGTACTTATTACTAAGAAAAAAATCAGTTGTTGCCAGATAAATATCGGTCAGAGAATTCAGGATCCGTCTTGCTTCGGGTATAGCAGCCAGGTGGATTCCGATGTATGTGTTTTTATAGAGCCAGAGCAGGTCCCCGCCAGCCAATAATTTATCCTTATAAAAACCTAACTTATTAAGAATTAGTGGTTTGTTTCTTAGATGATGGAAGGTTTTTAACATGTTGTTATAATACTGGCGTACTTGTTTAACTGAATAATTCTTGAACATATTGAAATATCCGGATTCATTATAAAGATTATAGATTTCCTCGTCAGAGCATGAACTCATGTTGCGTACATTGGGATACTTCTTGCTAAAAATGTACGAGTTAATATAATAAATTGCATTCCAGTCCGGTTCTAAAAATTTAATTCCATAAATGTAATGATCGTTATTGTTGCTGCAATATTTGATTTGTCCACTTAATCCAATAGCCGGAATGTCTGGCAGAGTTAGATTAATATATTCAATAATCTGATCTTGTTCAAAACAATTGTTTTCAGAAATAAATGACAGTCCGGCAGCTGAAATGTCTGACAACTTGTAACTCTGATTGAAGATGTTAACGGAGACATTTTCGGAGCTGTCAATATTTAAACGATAGTTTAGTCTGCGATAATGAGCCTTAATCTCCGAAGGGTAATCAATCACATAAACACGATCATCTTCTTGCGAGATTATCACGGAGTTGAAGTGGTAAAGGATATCTTTGAATAAAAAAGTTACATTAATAGTGCTGTTGATTAGTAAATCTTCAGAGGTTCTTAAAAGGGGGATATCACCTTTTTTAGTTTTAAAGTAAAGATCGGAGGTTAAGTAATTATTGATTATTACTGGGGTTATTTGTCTGGCAAGATTGCGAAACAGTGTTTGGATAAAATCCGGATCTTTAATTGTTTTCATCTGAATAATCTCCTTTTACCAGTATAATTAGTTTGAAGATAAACAGCATGTAACTTTACTTAAAAAATCGGCGCTACTGTAACATAATATCGGTAAATTAGGAGTATTGAATTATAGTAATTTTAAGTTGTATGGCTGTAAACGGCTTATGATTTTTCAGTGATGGGTCCGATCATCGAATGATTCATCAGGGAACTTCCTATTTTAATATTTCGTTTACAGAAGTATGAATTATAGCTGATTTACGAATGCTAAAAACTGTGGTACTATTTTTGGGAAGTGTTTTACAGAACCAGAGGTGTTTTTTTGCTCGACAAGGTGAGAAAATCAATTGAAACAAATAATTTATTGCAAGCCGGAGACCGTGTTATTGTTGGTTTTTCCGGGGGGATTGATTCCGTCTGTTTGCTTGCGGTTCTTAATCAATTAAAGATGGAATATCGTTTGGAACTTTGGGCATTGTATGTGAACCATGCATTACGTCCAGATGAGAATGAACAAGAACTCCAATTGCTTTATTCTTTAGGAGAGAGATTTAAGATTGGGGTAAAAGAGATTAATATCGATATTCCCGGAAAGTTGCGGCAAAAACAACAGTCATTGCAGCTGTTAGCACGGGAACAACGTTACCGGGCATTCCAACAATTTTATGATGAAATTAATGCTACTAAGATTGCCTTGGCCCATCATCGTGATGACCAGGCGGAGACGATTATGTACCGGATCATCAGAGGTACAGGGTTGGATGGACTGGCAGGGATACCGGTTAGTCGTGATAACAAGATTATCCGGCCAATGCTGGAGATTAGCAGGGAAGAGATTCGTGAGTATGTATTGAGCCACGGACTGAATTGGGTTGAGGATTCTTCAAACCAGAAACTAATTTATCAACGGAACCGACTGCGACACCAACTGATTCCTCAAATCGAATCATCGTATAATCCCCGTTTTAAAGAAGCTTTATTCCGATTGGGAGCGATTGCGCAGGAACAGCGCGATTTTATGGAAGTATTGTTTAACAGTGATGTATTGGCCAATATTAGCAGAGATGAGCAGAAGGTTGGAATTGCTTTAAAACAGTTTTTAAGTTATCATCCCTACTTGCAATACTATATTCTCAAACAGATGGTGGCGATGTTAATCCCCAACTTGCAACTGGAATTTGTCAAGATAATGCGACTTCGGGAAAAAATCAGGAATGAGAATTACTCTTTGGATCCGTTTCATATATATAAGGGGGTTATGGTTAGGGTCCGGGACGGGATATTGATTATTGAGAAAACTGATGCAGCAATCCGGTACAATCAGCAGATTTATCAAATTGACACTCATCTTCCCAATATATTTGCCGATATTAATCTATTATTAAGAATTGAACCGGCAATATTACCTGTTCAATTTGACCGGATATCCAATGACGAAATCTATATTGATGCCTCAAAGGTGACGTTGCCATTGACAATTCGCTTTTGGCGGCCGGGCGATCATTTTCAACCCTTAGGTTTATCAGGAACGCAGAAATTACATGATTTTTTCATCAATCAGAAAATAGCCAAAAGCCAGAGACACCGGATCCCCTTGTTGATAAATGGTGACGGGAGAATTGTTTGGGTGGTTGGGTACCGGATGAGTGAAGAATTTAAAGTTGTCGAATCTACTAAAGAGGTTTGGAGAATAACGGTTGAAACAACTGATCGAGATTGATTGTATTCACTTTTTGACTGTGGTATAATATTTGACATGGCTGTTTGCCGGAGGGAGGTTTATTTTATTGTTTAAAGTAGCAAGAGATTTATTTTTCTATGTAGTAATAGCCATTATTGCCTTGTTCATTGTTCTTGGTTTAGTACAAAAAGAATCAGTTGAACCACTCGGATATCATCAATTTATGAAAAAAGTTGAGAGTGGTAAGATAATAAGTGCGACCATTAATAATAATGATGGCTCGATTCAGGGGGAACAACAGGGAGGGAAGAAATACCGGACATATGGCCCATTGATTACGGAACACGAATTATTGCGGGCTAAAGGAGTAAAGACCAATTTTGCCCCTCCAAGTAACGGATGGTTAGCAATTTTACTGCCCAATTTGGGGTTTTTGGTTATAATATTAGTTTTCTGGTTTTTCTTGCTGAATCAGATGCAAAATTCGAGCAATAAAGCGATGTCTTTCGGAAAAAGCAGAGCCAGATTGCATACTGAAGATAAAACCAAGATCACCTTTGATGATGTTGCAGGTGAAGATGAAGCTAAAGATGAGCTGGTTGAGATTGTTGAATTTTTACGTCAACCGCGCCGGTTTACCGAGTTGGGCGCCAAGATTCCTAAAGGTGTTTTGTTAATCGGCGCTCCTGGTACCGGAAAAACTCTGTTGGCAAAGGCTGTTGCCGGAGAAGCCGGAGTTCCGTTTTTCAGCATCAGTGGTTCTGACTTTGTGGAAATGTTTGTTGGAGTCGGAGCTTCAAGGGTACGTGATCTGTTTGAACAAGCCAAAAAGAATGCTCCTTGTATCGTATTTGTTGATGAGATTGATGCAGTAGGACGTCAGAGAGGCGCGGGTCTTGGTGGCGGTCATGATGAACGAGAACAGACCTTGAACCAGTTATTAGTAGAAATGGACGGATTTGAACCCAATGTCGGCATCATTATTTTAGCGGCAACCAACCGTCCTGATGTACTGGATCCGGCGTTGTTAAGGCCAGGACGGTTTGACCGTCAGGTAGTTTTAGATATTCCGGATATTAAAGGAAGAGAAGACATCTTGAAAGTCCATTCCAAAGGGAAACCGCTTTCAAGTGATATTGATATTAAAGTATTGGCCAGACGCACCCCGGGATTTACAGGTGCTGATTTGGCGAATATGTTAAATGAGGCTGCTTTATTGGCAGCCCGACGTAATAAGAAACGGATCGAGATGGAGGATTGCGAAGAGGCTATTGAGCGTGTGATTGCCGGTCCGGAGAAGAAGAGCAGAATAATGAGTCAGAAAGAACGGGAATTAACAGCTTTCCATGAGGCGGGCCATGCATTGGTTGGTCATTATCTGCAAACTATTGATCCAATTCATAAAATCTCAATAATTCCCCGCGGAATGGCTGGCGGATATACTTTAGCCTTACCGCTGGAAGATAAGCATTATCAAACACGTACCGAACTTCTCGAAGATATAGTGATGTTTTTGGGAGGTAGGGCTGCTGAGGTCATCGCGCTCGGAGAAATCAGCACCGGCGCCCGGAATGATTTGGAACGGGCAACCCGAATGGTCCGGAAGATGGTAACCGAGTATGGTATGAGTGATAATCTGGGCTATTTGACTTTTGGGCATGGTCATGAAGAACAGGTATTTTTGGGGCGTGATATCAGCCGTGATAAGAATTATAGTGAAGAGATCGCCGCAGAGATTGATAAGGAGATTCGTCGAATCATGGATGAATCCTTTGAACGTTCCAAACAAATCATTCTTGAGCATCGGGAACAGCTCGATCAAATTGCCCAGGCGTTACTGGAAAAAGAGACAATTGAGGCTCAAGAATTTGTAGAACTGATTGGTGAAAAACCAACCAAAGAATAAAAAGTAGAGCTTTCTATTGTTTTTAAAATTTGATCTTAACCGTAATCGTCAGGTTAGGGTCAAATTTTTTATTTTTAAAAGAGAATTTGGATTTCAACCGGGGTAATACTCAAGAATTTGGATTATGGGAACATATAAAAAAGCCGTTAGCAAAATTTAATTTTTGTAACAGCTTTAAAAATTATATGGCTTATTGATAAACAAATACTAATTTAGGATTAAGCTAATTTTTTAAGTTCATCCTGACATTTTTTACATACATTCATGCCATTGAACTGGCGAATTTCTTCCATATTATTGCAGAATACACAACCTGGTGAGTATTTTTTTAGAATAATGGAAGATTCACTATAGAAGATCTCCATCGAATCTCCTTCTTGTATTGATAATAAATCTCTGGTTTCCTTCGGAATTACAATCCTGCCAAGTTCGTCCACTTTTCTGACAATTCCGGTAGTTCTCATTCCTTTTCCCTCCAAATAACAAATTTAAATTTTTCATATGAAAATATAAGGGGGTATTAAATGTTAATATGTTATTAATTCGTGATATTACAGTAAATTCCTCTTTTTTTGGGAGGAACTACTAATAATAATCAAGGTTAAATTAGAACATCCAGACTGATATCAAGAGCTTTTACGCTATGAGTAAGTGCACCGATTGAGATGATATCAACTCCGCTGGCAGCGATTGCGACGATATTGTTCTTATTGACATTGCCGGAGGCTTCAACAATTGCTTGATGATCGATCAACTCCACCATCTTTTTCATCTGTGCCGGATCCATATTATCAAGCATAATAATATCCGCTTTAGCGGCTAAGGCTTCTTTTACCTGCTCTTCAGTTTCGACTTCAACTTCGATGCGCATTGTATGGGGGATGTATTTACGGCAACGATTGATTGCTTCGGTAATCGAGCCACAGGCAGCAATATGGTTATCCTTAATTAATACGGCGTCACTCAAGTTAAAGCGATGATTGAAACCACCGCCTTGGCGGACGGCGTATTTTTGGAGTGCTCTTAATCCGGGAGTTGTTTTTCGGGTGTCAACAATTTTTACAGGATAATCTTTGACCAATTGGACGATCTCATAAGTGTAGGTAGCAATTCCTGAAAGGTGCTGGATAAAATTTAATGCGACCCGCTCACCGGCTAAGATTGGTTTTACCGGTCCGATTATCGTAGCAATCTTCGTACCCGGAATAGCCAGTGTTCCATCACTGACCAACGGTGAACAGACAATACCGGAAGAGAGTTCTTTAAAAACTTCAATGATCACAGGTAAGCCGGCAATAATTCCGTGATCTTTGGCGATAAAGGTTCCGGATACCTCAAAATCTTTATCAAAAATTGATTCCGATGTTATATCTCCGGCAAATAAATCTTCATTTAAGGCTTCTTTTATAATTTTACGGATATTTAGGTGGTTCACTCTACTACCTCCATTATGGCTTCGGTTTGATCGGATTTTTTAAAAACAATGTGTTTCCGCCATTCATTTTCAGGATTGGGACAGTCAGCCCGGAAATGTCCACCGCGGCTTTCGACTCTGGTTAAAGCGGCTTTTAACATCAGTTGGGCTAAAGTGTACATATTTTGCAGTTCAAAGTAAGCGGGATTCAGTTCAAAATGATTTACTTTGGTAGTATTGCGCTTTTTAATTAAATTTAATGCTTTGACCAGATTGGTTTCGGTCCGGACAATTCCTAAATAACGGTCCATTATTTCATGTAAGGACTGCAAATCCTGCTCCAGCGAGTCGTATTCAGTTAACAGTTGGGGATAGTGAAGCTGAAGCTGATCAGTTATTACGACGCTAGTTAAAGGATTCTTGCTTAAATAATCAGCAATTCGTCCTGCAAATACTAAACCTTCCAGTAACGAATTACTGGCAAGTCGATTGGCTCCATGTACACCGGTTGCTGCAACTTCACCGGCGGCAAAAAGTCCGGGAATGGAAGTTTGTCCCTGGAGGTTAGTGACGACGCCTCCCATAACATAATGAGCGGCAGGAGCGACGGGAATTAAGTTGGTGGTAATGTCCAAGCCGTAGTTTAAACACGTTTCATAGATATTTGGAAAACGTTCCTTAATCAATGAAGGAGATAATTTTGATAAATCTAAAAATACCGAAGGTGTACCACAACGTTGAATTTCAGCAAAGATCGCTCTGGCTACAATATCGCGCGGTGCTAACTCGGCTAAAGGATGATAGTCCGGCATAAAACGTTGCCCTTTACTATTGAGTAAAATTGCCCCTTCGCCACGTACTGTTTCCGAAATTAAGAACGGAGGAGCAGGTGGTAAATAAAGGGCTGTAGGGTGAAATTGAATAAACTCAAGATCACGCAAGGCAGCTCCCGTATTATATGCTAAAGCCATCCCATCGCCGGTCGCAATGGATGGGTTGGTAGTTTTTCCGTAAATCTGCCCTAAACCTCCGGTACAAAGAATTACTGCCGAGGCTAAAAAGAGTTTGAGTTCGCCATTTAAAATTACGACAACTCCACGACATTGCTTGTTGGCATCAGTTGCTAAAGCTAATGAATAACAATCTTCATAAACTTTAATATTTGATTGTCTTACTTTGGCAATTAAGGTCTTGGAGATCTCCCGGCCGGTAGCATCGCCGTCAGCATGTAAAATCCGGCGGCGGCTATGGGCGGCTTCCCGGGTTAAGGAGATTTTATTCTCCTGGTCACGATCGAAGGGAACGCCTAACTCAATTAAATGTTTAACCCGCTTCGGTCCATCGTAAACCAAAGCCAGAACTGCTTCGGAGTCGCAAAGCCCTGCTCCGGCCATAATTGTATCTTGATAATGTAATTCGGGAGAATCATGGGTGTCTAATGCTGACGCAATTCCTCCCTGCGCATAGGTAGTGTTGCTTTCAGTCAATGCAGATTTCGTGATCAGGATCACCGATCCGGTTTTTGACAATTCTAACGCTGAATAAAGTCCGGCAATACCGCTTCCGATAACAATAAAATGAGCGGAATCAACGATTGATGGTTGATGGGAGGGAAACGAACTTAACATTAATCCTCCAGTAGATAAATACTAATAAATTCAATAATCAATATAATCAGAACTATACCAAAACAATTTAAACAAATTGTAGCATTCTGTCGAGCGCAACCTGTGCTTTTGACCTGATCTCAGGTTCTACGGTAATTACTGGTTTTAAATCACGTAATGCCTGCCAGACTTTCTCAATGGTGGTCTGTTTCATATTTGGGCAGATTAATCCCTGACTCATCAAATAAAAGGTCTTTGAGGGGTTTTCTTTTTGTAAACCATGGATAATACCCATTTCGGTACCAATGATAAATTTAGTCGCAGTTGACTCTTTGACGTATTTCATTATTTGCGAAGTACTCCCTACAAAATCAGCCATCTTGGTAACTTCAGGCCGGCATTCGGGGTGGATCAAGAGGAGTGCATCAGGATGCAATTCTTTAATCTTGGTAACTTCATCAACTGTAATCCGGTGGTGAGTGATGCAATAACCAGGCCATAAGTGAATTGTTTTTTCCGGAACATGTTTAGCAACATATTGTCCCAGATTTTGATCGGGTAAAAAGATGATCTCCTCTTCAGGGATGTTGCGGACTAAATTAACTGCGTTGGCAGAAGTACAACAATAATCACTTACTGCTTTTACTGCCGCTGATGAATTGACGTAGGCAACTACCGCAGCATTCGGATATTTTTGACGCCATTCCAATACTTTATCAGGTTCAGCCATATCAGCCATTGGACAACCGGCGTTTTCAGCCGGGAGTAACACTGTCTTATCAGGTGATAAAATTGCGGCACTTTCTGCCATAAAGTGAACACCGCAAAATACAATTACTTTGGCAGCAGTCTTGGCGGCAATTTGACTTAAGGCGAGCGAATCTCCTACTACATCGGCTAAGTCCTGGATTTCATTGTTTTGATAATTATGTGCTAAAATAATCGCTTCGTGCTTTTGACGAAGACGTTTGATCTCTTCGAACATTGCTGTTTCGTTTGAGTTAATCAAGGTCAACCTCCGGAAATCAGGTTTATATCCTGTGATGAATATTAACCTAATTTTACTTTTCGCATCTTAATTTGTCAATCTAGTTAAATTTGCATCATAAATAATTATTTTGATTTTAGCAGTTTTATTTTACAGCAGCGATTAAATTGAGTAGAATAGGTAATATAACAAACAGGGGTGAAGAGATGCGAAGTGTTACCAAATTATCGCTCCATAATATGGTTTTCTATACTTATCATGGGGTTTATGCTGCGGAGCAGGAACTGGGGCAACGACTGGAGGTTGATGTCGAAGTTACCGGGGAATTTGGCGTTGCGGCAACTAATGATTCGATTGAGGCGGCGATTAATTATGTAGCTGTCTATGATCTGGTCAAAGAGGTTGTTACCCAACAGAATTATCAGCTAATTGAGAGGATCGGCAAGGTAATTGCTGAACAAATAATGAATCAATTTCAAGTGCCAAAAGTTACGGTTAGAGTGAGAAAACCGCAACCGCCGCTGGGAGGGATTGTTGACTATTCCCAGTTTGAAATAACGTTAGAAGCTTAAGTGGGGGATTTTTTGATGGAGAGATTGCTACAGGTATTAAAGGCCAACCAAGGGAAATATGTCTCCGGTGAAGAACTTGCGAAACTGGCCGGAATGACTCGGGCCGGGATCTGGAAGCAGATTAATAATTTAAAAGAATGGGGCTATTTGATCGAATCATCACCGCGAAAAGGATACAAGCTGCTCGATTTAACAACCGCATTACATCCGTTTGAGATTAAAGATAATCTCGGAACAGCAAGATTTGGACAAACGGTTTATTATCAAGCAGAGGTTGATTCAACCAATAATTGGGGCAAAATCCTGGCTGCGGAAGGCGCTCCTGAGGGTACTGTGGTTATTGCTGAACGACAGACAAAGGGTCGGGGAAGAATGGGGCGGAATTGGGCCTCAGAAGCGGGATTAGGACTGTGGTTTAGTATTATTATCCGGCCCCAGATCAGTGCCGCCGCTTTACCGGTGATCACGATTTTGACTGCCGTGTCAATGGCGAAAGCGATCATGGCAGCTACTGGAATTCAGGTGGAAGTTAAGTGGCCCAATGATCTTACCTATCAGTCAAAAAAGCTCGCCGGGATCCTGGCTGAACTCAATGGAGAGATGGATCGGGTCAACTATTTGATCATTGGAATTGGGTTAAATATCAATCATTTGTCTGCAAATTTTCCCGATGAACTCCGGGAGCGGGCAACTTCATTAAGGATGGTTGGTAACCGAGAGTTTGACCGCAAACAGATATTACAACATTTTTTACGGATCTTTGAGGCGGATTATCAAACCTTATTAGCCGGTGAGGCTTTACCGATTATTGAATATGCCAAACAACATTCGGCAACCATTGGCCGGGAGATTACGGTGAACCAAGGTTTTGGGAAAACGCTGACCGGAACGGCAGTCGATCTGGATCGCGATGGTAGTTTGTTGTTAAAACCAAGTAATGACGGGATGGAATTAACTAAAGTATTTTCGGGAGAGATTATTGAAACCAATTAAAATTGGTACCACCATCCCAGATTCCAACTGTAATCAGCGTCCCTTAAATTAGTTGAAGTAGAGAGGGTCATTGACCAATAATCTGACAGCTTCCAAAGGGATGATACTCCTATATTGGGGGAGTCAGTGTCCCAAGCATCCAAACCTAAGGTAACGTTGGGAGCAATATTAAAATCAATTCCTAAGCCGAACCGGTTGCGGTAAATACCTGCACGACCAAGATAATGCGGGTACTTGACTCCCAGTTGGAAGGTTCCTAAATTCTCTTCGCCAATATCTTCAAGCTTCAAATAGATTGAATTGCGATCGTTAAGAAAAACATTTAACGAATAATCAACTTTGAGATTTTGGTCTTTTTCATAACCAACTCCAATATTATTGGAGAAGCGAATCTGTTCAAATTTGCTGACATAGTTTTCAAGCTTTTGGGCTGCTGCACCGACATCTTTGATTGTCTTGCTGAATTCCGAAAGATCTCCGTCGCCGGAACTGAATTCCCGAACTGCTTTTTCAATCGTTTGAGCTGCTTGATCGATCGAGCGTAATGTAGATTGAGCGTCATCAATCAGTTCGCTGATTTTCGGGTTGTTTTCGACTAAAGTATTGGAGAATTTTTCCAAGTTAGCACTAATCTTATTGATGTGCTGCAAACTTTCACGAAGATCGGCGGCGGTTTGCCCGTTGTTATCAACGTCATTTAGAAATTGATACACCATTAAACTTGCTTGAGATAACCTGGTTGAGGTCTGATTAATATTTGAAAGCAGCTCATTAATTTTAGGCTCCGAATTGACTGACAGCCGTTCAATAACTACTGCGATATTTTCAACCCGTTTTACAATTTGTTTAATTGACTCCGTTAGTTCCTGATTAGCAACTAATTGGTTTAAGGAATCAGTAATCTCACCTAGTGAATCGATAATCTCATACGCTTTAGTATAAAATTGATCAATGCTTGGCGGACTTTGACCAATTATGCGGTTATTTTTCATAGGAGGTTCTCCGGATTGAGTCGGAGTCAATTCAATAAACTTATCTCCGACAACTCCAGAACTTGAAATAATTGCTTTGGTCGTCTTTGGAATTTCAAACCCTGGTTGGATCCGAATACCAACAATTACTTGTTGATCATCAAAATATATTTTAGTCACTCTTCCAACATCAACTCCGATATATTTAACTGCAGCACCCGGTCTGATTCCTTCGATCCGGGTAAAAATAGCCTCAAATTCGGTCCCTCTTTGAAAGAAATTGGTACCGCTTAACCAAATAAAAAGCGAGATTAAGAATATAACAGCTGTAACTGTGAATAAGCCAACTCGGGCTTCTGGATTGGAGATCATACGACTGCCTCCCAAAGGCTAAAATATCTTAAATTGCCAGTTGGTAATTGTGTAAAAACTGTTTTAATAAAGGATGTTTTGCCTGGCTAAGTTCATTACGGTCGACAATTTCGACCAATTTCCCCTGATATAACAGACCGACGCGATTGGCAATCTGTAAAGCACTGATGATGTCATGAGTAACCACAATTGAGGTAATTTTCAACTTTAACTGAAGGTCTTTGATCAATTCATTAATAGTATCGGCAATAATTGGATCAAGTCCAGTGGTCGGTTCGTCGTAAAGCAGGATTGGAGGTTCGAGCGCTACCGCTCGGGCAATGGCAGTCCTTTTTTTCATACCTCCGCTTAAATCAGCAGGCATTTTGGTGGCAATATCCTCCGGTAGTCCAACCAGGTTCAGGGTTTGATAAACCCGTTCAGTTATTGCTGCTTCATTTAACCCACTCCGTCGTAGTCCGAACGCCACATTGTCAAAGATAGTCAGAGAGTCAAAGAGTGCTGCTGATTGAAAAACCATCCCCATCTTTTGGCGGATTTGACGCCAATCCTTAACCGTATAATTTATTGTATTGATACCATCAATCTCGATCGTTCCACCAGATGGCTTAATGAGTCCAATTATCAACCGCAGTAGTGTGCTTTTTCCACAACCACTGGGCCCTAATATTACAAAGGTTTCACCTTTGCAAAACTCAAGGTTAATCGAGTCTAAGATTATTTTGCCATCAATTGAATAATCTAAATTGGTTAGTTTGATCAAATTTTCGCCGCCTCAGTTTTTAAAGTTGGTATAAGAACATTGACATAAAATAGTTTAAGATAAAGATGATTATTATTGATACGACAACTGCCTGAGTTGTTGCTTTACCAACACCGACAGCACCATTTTCTGTTGCTAAACCTTTATAGGTTCCAATTCCGGCAATAACCATTCCAAAGAAGAATGATTTGATAATACCTCCGATAAAATCCCAAGGTTTAATGAAAGTTAAGATACCGTCAATGAAATTATTGGGTGGAATTTTAGCATAGGAAACAGCTACCAGAAAACCGCCCAGGATTCCGACGATATCGGCAAAGATGACTAAAATTGGCATCATTAGTGAACCAGCTAAAATCCGCGGGGCAACTAAATAGTCAATTGGGCTGGTAGAAAGGGTTTCAAGTGCGTCGATCTGTTCGGTTACTTTCATGGAACCGATTTCGGCGGCAATTGAAGAACCAACTCTACCGGCAACTACAACTCCGGTTAATACGGGAGCTAATTCGCGGGCAAATGCCAGGGTTAATCCTTGGCCTAATTGGGAACTCAAGCCAAATGTGGCAAATACTTTGGCAATTTGAAGCGAGAAGACCATTCCGGTAAAAGTTGAAATGATTAAGACAATTGGAAGCGATTTCACACCAACAGCGTCCATCTGATCAATGGTATTCTTCCAAAAGATCGTATTGTTAATTATTGCGGAACAGCTTTGCAGAAAAAGGTTACAAACTTTACCAACTCCGGCAAGCAGGTCATTGGTCAATCTGCCGATTTTGGTTAAAGTACGGTCAGTTATTGTTTTGCATACAGTAAACATTGGTCTATTCCTTACTATTTAGTAAAACTGTTTAAGAGAGATTTATAATTACTTATTTCTTCTTATTCATAAGCTTATTCTGCATCCTTGGAATAATTCCTCTATTAGTGGAGTTAGATAATTTTGGCCATTTTAAATTTAATTTTGAAAATTATGGTTATACTACATTAGAAAAGTCTTTGAGATGAGATTTAAAATAACCATGATCGTAACCATGGTTAAAAAATAAACTATACATTAATTATCTAATTGTATAAATAGGTAATTAGGGTTAATCCAGAAAATTATGAATTATGATTTTTACGACGCCAAATTAAGATCATTGTCTTTTTTTTCTTTTTTAAAATTGGGGTTAAAACGGTGTTTAATAATTTAATCAAAATAATCCTCCTTTCCGTATTTGAAATATATTTTGAGAAATTAATTAATTTTAAATGAAAATTGTTATAAAGTATTATATGACAAGAACATTAATTGGGTGTTTGTAATGGTTAATCAAATAAAGATCGAATCAAAGCAGGAAACCAAGATGATCCGTCGAAAAGACTGAATAATCCGGAAACATTAAAGTTTCTTTGGAGATATTAAGGAGTTAAGGTTATCGGTTATTGAATAATGAGAGGAAGCCGATTATTGATTTTGTCGCTTCAGGCCGAAACAGAACGGATATAAAATCAATTTTTTAGGAGGGTTAGCTTTGTTACCTGAAGATATAAAATATACCACTGAACATGTGTGGTTAAAAATTGAGGATGATCGGGTGGTGATCGGAATTACGGATTATGCACAGAAAGAGCTTGGAGATGTTGTTTTTGTTGATCTTCCTGCAGTTGGTGAAAGATTTACTGCCGGTGATGCGATGATAACAATCGAGTCAGTGAAGGCGGTTTCGGAGATCAATATTCCAATTAGCGGAGAAATAATGGAGACCAACGATGATTTGGAACATAGTCCGGAGTTGATTAACCAGGATCCGTACCGGAAAGGATGGATCGCTGTAATTGAACCATCAGATCCTAATGAATTGAAAGGATTACTTACAGCTAAAGCTTACAGCAATCATATTGGGAAAAAATAAACGGATTAATTATTTTTGTTTTAACTATTGATTATTCAGAAAGATCAGAGGCTGACAGAAAGAGTGTTTGTAATGAAGTTTAATATTGGTGATATTGTCAGGATGCGTAAAGTTCATCCATGTGGCGGTACAGATTGGGAAATTATGCGGGTTGGAGTGGATTTTCGAATCAAATGTTTATCATGTGGGCGGGTAGTTATGTTGCCGCGGACTAAATTTGAAAAGGCGGTAAAATCGGTAGTCAAATCACTTGAAACAAGATTTGAAGCTGATGGATCTAAATGAATTATTATAAATTGCTGATTTAATTGATATTTTATACTTGAAAATATTTCTGATAAAGTATATAATTTTTTAGTGGCTTCCCTGCTCTGTATTAGCAGAGCCGTAAGTCCATAGGGAGGAGGTGATTTCGGGTGAGGAATTATGAAGCTATGTATATCCTCAAGCCTGAACTGGAAGAAGAGGCAATTAATGCTGCTGTTTCAAAGTTTGAAGATATCATCAAAGATAATGGCGGTGAAATTGTCAAAACTGAGCCTTGGGGTAAGAAGCGTCTTGCATATGAAGTTCAAGACTATACCGAAGGTTTTTATGTGTTAATGACTTTCAAAGCTCCGGCAGCTACCAGTCAGGAATTAGAACGGATTATGAAGATTCAAGATAATGTTTTACGCCACTTGGTAATTAAAAAAGAAGATTAACGAAGGGTGATGGCTGATGAACCATATCGTATTAATAGGAAGATTAACTAGAGATCCTGAACTTCGTTATACTCCTAACGGTGTCGCTGTAACTAATTTTGATTTGGCAGTTGACCGGCCAACTACTAACCAGCAAGGTGAGCGTGAAACAGATTTTATCAGGATAATTGCTTGGCAGAAACAAGCTGAACTTTGCGCAAATTACTTAAAAAAGGGTAGACAAGTGGCTGTTGAAGGTAGATTACAGATCAGAAATTATGAGACTCAGGACGGTCAAAAACGCAGAGTGGCAGAAGTAGTTGCTAATTTTGTCCAATTTTTGGACCGAGCCCGTGAAGACAGTGGGACTGTAAAAGAGGGTTTCTCAGATAGTAACGAAATTGAAGGAATCAACCTTGATGATCTTCCATTTTAAGGGTTTATTGGCGAAATTGTTAATGGAGGTGAATTGTTAATGTCGCGAGACAATTCAGGAAAAAGTGGTAATGCTCCACGTCGGAAGAAAAAAGCGTGTGCATTTTGCGTCGATAAGGTAAATAATATTGATTACAAAGAAGTTCCAAAACTTAAAAAATATATTACCGAGCGCGGAAAAATACTTCCAAGAAGAATTTCCGGTAATTGCGCAATCCATCAACGTCAATTAACTATTGCTATTAAAAGAGCAAGACAAATTGCATTGCTTCCTTTTACCAGTGATTAATAGAGGCCGACGGCCTCTTTTTTAATACAATTTTTAATCCGAAATGCCTAAACGAAGATCTACTTTTTAAAAGGAAATTTATTAAAAATAGAGAATAATGGGTTCAGGGAGGGATTGATTGTGCCTTCTGGCAACCATGATTTGAATATTGCTAAAAATGTGAAGATTATTGAATGGTTAAAAGCAGAAATCGTAACCAGTATTGGTTCATTGTATCAGGCAATGGTTGTTAACTCTGAAGAAATGATTCAGGAAGCATTGGCTACACTGATGGTATCCGGTTATTTTTTAGCGAAACGGGTTGGTATTTCGTATGAAAAATTAGATGAGCGGATTGCTCAGAAGTTGGAATCCCCAACAATGAAAGAACATGAAATTGAAAAATGGTATGGTGATGTAACTAGTTTACAACAATATGTAAATAAACGAAACCGTTAATTGTTATATAATTATTTAAAGGCAGGTGTAATTTTGGATGAAAGTAATTTTACAAAAAGATGTTAAAGCCTTGGGTAAACAAGGTGATATTAAAGACGTAGCCGACGGTTATGCTCATAATTTTTTATTTCCCCGTGGTTTGGCGGTTGAAGCAAATACGGCAAACTTAAAAATATTATCCGATAAAAAATCGAGCGCGATTAAACGGCAACAAGATGAAGAAGCAGAGGCTAAAGAATTAGCCCGGAAATTGCAGGGGCAGAAGATCAGCTTTAAGGTTAAAACCGGTGAAGGTGGTCGTCTGTTTGGTTCCATCACTGCTAAGGATATAGCCGATCAGATTCAGCAGACTTTAAAGATTGAAATCGATAAACGGAAAATTGACTTGGAAGAAGCAATTAAAAATTTAGGCGATCATCCAATTAAAATTCATTTATATAAAGGGATCAATGCTGAGATTATCGTCAATGTTATCAGTGAATAATTGTGTATCTTTTCTATAGCCATTAAAATTAAATAGGAAGGATAATTTGATGAAAAATTTGCTTAAGAAGATTTCTAACGGGAATAAGTCACCGGTTACTTTACAGGAGCGATTGATGGATGAAGAACAATTAGTACGGCAAGTAGCTGCGATATATGCGCTATTATCAAATTTATACGGTTCCGATAAGTTAATTTTAAAAGCAGGAAAGCTAGATGCGCTTAAGTTAATGCGTTCCGAAGTACTTGGTGAACGTGTATTGGCATTACAACGGATTGTGTTTGAAGACCCGACGATCGATAATGTGCTAACTCTAAACGAGATTCCGGAAGTAATCAATGAGATTGAAGAAGAGATCGCCGACTTGATTGCACGTAAAACGGTTGAAGATAAGATTGAGAAGAAGATTGCCGAAAAGATGCAACAGCGTCAGGAGGATTATCTGAAAGAGATTAAAATCCAAGTCCTCCGTGAATCTTCAGGTCCTGACAATCCTCATACGCTTAAGAAGTTGGCCGAACTTGAGAGATTGGACCAGATCAATCTGTCAAAGTCAGCGATCGACAAAGTAAGACCGTCAAACTTAAATGAAGTGGTCGGCCAGGAGCGGGCGATCAAAGCACTGATGGCCAAAATAGTATCCCCGTTTCCGCAACACGTAATTTTATATGGACCTCCGGGGGTTGGTAAGACAACAGTGGCCCGTTTGGTTTTGGAAGAAGCTAAAAAATTACAGTTCACACCTTTCCGCGACGATGCTCCTTTTGTTGAGGTGGACGGGACTACTTTGCGTTGGGATCCGCGTGAGGTTACCAATCCGTTATTAGGTTCGGTCCACGATCCAATCTATCAGGGAGCCAGGCGTGATCTGGCAGAGGGTGGAGTACCTGAACCGAAACTGGGTTTGGTAACGGAAGCCCACGGTGGAGTTTTGTTTATTGATGAGATCGGTGAGATGGATCCGATGCTGCTCAATAAACTATTGAAAGTACTGGAAGATAAGAAGGTTTCGTTTGATTCTTCTTACTATGATCCGAATGATCCTAATGTTCCGAAATATATTAAAAAATTATTTGCTGAAGGAGCTCCGGCTGATTTTATTTTAGTATCGGCCACTACCAGAGATCCGTCGGAGATCAATCCGGCAATCAGATCGCGTTGCGCGGAAGTATTCTTTGAACCTCTAGATCAGAGTGATATTCAGAGAATAGTCACTCAAGCGGCGGCCAGGTTAGGCGTTAAACTCGGTGAGCAAGTAGCAGCAACAATCAGCGAGTATACAATTGAAGGACGGAAAGCAGCCGGGATCTTAGCCGACGTTTACGGGTTGGTCTTATATAAGAACCGGGATCGGGAGCTTAATAGCGAAAACATTCTAATTACCAAGGAAGACTTAATTGAATCGCTCCAAATCAGCAGACAGTCTCCATTTGTTACAGTTAAAGCTTCGGACACTGCTGAGATTGGAAAGATATTTGGATTGGGAGTCAGTGGTTTTGTAGGTTCGGTCCTGGAGATCGAATCAATCTGTTTTCCGGCTGCCGAGAAAGGCAAAGGCAGACTGCGTTTTAATGAAACAGCCGGCAGCATGGCTAAGGACTCGGTCTTCAACGCTGCCTCAGTGGTCCGTCTGGTTACGGGGATGGATTTGGCTGATTACGACTTTCATATTAATGTGGTTGGCGGCGGCAGGATCGATGGCCCGTCAGCCGGTACTGCGATCACTTTGGCGATAATCAGTTGTCTTACCAAGCGGCCAATCTATCAAAATATTGCCGTAACCGGTGAGATTTCGATTCAGGGTAAGATCAAAGCTGTTGGCGGAGTATTTGAAAAAATTTACGGGGCAAGACAGGCAGGGGTGAAAAAAGTCTTCGTTCCTAAAGAAAACGAGAAGGATATTCCGGCAGATTTGCATGACATTGAGGTAGTTCCGATTGAATCGATCCAGGAGATTATTGAAGTAGCGTTAGCGAAGGTATAATAGTGTTTGAAGATGATAAAAAAGCTCAAAGGTACTCGGTTGAGTGTCTTTGAGCTTTTTAGTTTATATATTATTATGGCCAGATAATCAGGGGCTCGCGGTTTTTGATTTTTATTTTGGCGATCTGTTTGGCATTAACAAGATCAACTACAAACAGATAACGTTCGGCAGAGATCACCATAATTGTGCCGTCGGGACTGATATATCCGGTCCGTGAAAACAGCTCATCATCTTTTTCATTAACCAAAATACTAAAATCGGCCTTTTTCTTGGTGGGATCAATCAAATGCCAGTATTTATTGGTTGCGACAATTACATATTTTCCGTTTGGATCGGGATAGATCCCAAAAGCATTCCCCTTAAAATTAATTTTGTTAATCGTTTTTTTCGTAGTTAAATCGGTAACGCTTATTTCTTTAAGACCGGAGATGGAGTATAGTTTACTGGAATCGTTTGATAAAAATGTCCGGTAGTTAACGGTCGTTTGCCCTTTAGACTGCGACTCATTAGACTTCATACTAATTACCGGAGGATAAGTAGTTGGTAAAAGGTTTACAAGGTTAAGCATCCCGAACAAATTAGTACCGAGTTTAATCTCGTTATAACTGCCGTTAATTAAGTTGATCTCTCTGATGACACTACTGTTAACTACTGATAAGTAACCGATCTCACCGCTGTGATTAATCCGGAGTTCTTCAGGTTTTAAGTTGAGTTTGAGCTCGGTAAGAGTTGATTTGGTTTCAGGATTGATCAGATAAAAATCCACTCTTCCAAAGAGGGCAATATTACCGGTAGGTGTGGCAATTAATTTGGTCGGTTCGGTTTTGATTGGAATTTCGGTGTTGATTGTTCCGTTTTCAAAGACGCGAAATGTCCCGCTGGCTTGTTGAGCGTAGGGTTCATTAACTGAAGCCAAGTAGAACTTTTCAGAATTATTAGGGTCTTGTAAAATAACCAGTGGACTAAAACCGACTTGGTAGTCGCTAATTTCCGCAGAATTCAAATTAATGAGGTGAATTTGCGCCGGAGTAGCTTTATTGGTCTTTTGGAGGATTGTTTTGAGTGAATACTTCATTGACTCGCGGTAACCACCACAGGCAACAAGGATTTGGTCATTGCCGGTGAAGAAGACCGCGCCGGGATTGTGCGAGACCTTAAATGTCTGGTTTTTCTCTGTGGTTAAGTCAATTACAGTTACTTGCGATTGCGGGTTTTCTTCGGAACCCGAAACAGTGATTACCGCAAGCTTACTTTGATCAGGGCTTAATTGGAAATCAACCGGGAGTGAAGTTAAGTTGTATTTGAAATGGTCTTTTGTTACCAGGTTGACAATGTTAATCGTTGAACTGTCTTTCTTTTCTGTGGTCACAATGATCCATTGCATTGAATCCTGCAACAACAGTTCGGAATTTACAATCCCGGAAAAGCTAAATTCAGTAGTTAGCTTGGTTAACTTAGGGTCAAGCAACTGAATACTGGCATTGGTTTTGACTGCACCGAGCAAGCTACCGCTACCTTCATTTAAGACTGCATACCCTTGATTGTCAGGGAGATCAACTATTTTGATTGGTTTGGAATCAGTGTTAAGAGTATTGACTGGTCTGTAATCGGTTCCAACTACATCAATTTGATTACGGCTTTGTTCCATTATTAAAAATAATGGACTGTTGGCTGAGATACTGACTGATGCTAATAAAACAATTAAAACCACCCAAAAAATGATCCGTTTCATTAGTTCCTCCTACTTTGTTAATTTTTGATTTTCAATTATAATGTAATAACTTATAATTAATAAAGAAATCTTTTTATAGTTCGTTAAATTATTGAAATATCCTTTTAATCAAAACATAGTATACTTGGGGGTCAGCATGAGTGTAGCGTCCATAGTTGAGCGAATACCGCCACAAAATATTGATGCCGAACGTTCGACATTGGGGTCGATGTTGTTAGAGAAGGAAGCCATCTACCGTGCCAGTGAATTGCTTAAGCCGGATGATTTTTACCGTGAAGCACACCGGGTAATTTTTGAAGTTGTGGTTTACCTGGCTAATAAGGGGGAACCGGTGGACATCATTACGGTTTCCGAAGAATTAAAACAACGGAATATGCTGGAGAAGGTTGGGGGTATACCATACCTGACATCTTTGGCAAATGCGGTTCCTACTGCTGCAAATGTTGAGTATTACGCCAAAATTGTTGAAGAGAAGTCAATTCTGCGTTCGATAATCCGGGTTTCAACAGACATTGTAGCGATGGGGTACGAAGCATCGCGGGAAGTAGATGAAATTTTGGACGAAGCAGAGAAGTTAATCTTCCAAATCACACAACGGCGTAATGTCAAAGGCTTTGTTAACCTAAAGAATATTCTGATTGAGACTTTCGAGCGGATTGAAAAATTATATGAATCCAAAGGCGGAGTTACTGGTTTATCGACCGGATTTACTGATTTGGACCGGATGACTGCCGGATTACAACCTTCAGATTTGATTATTCTAGCTGCGCGTCCAAGTATGGGGAAAACCACTTTTGCGCTCAATCTGGCAAGTCATGCGGCAATTGAATTGAAGGTTCCGGTAATCATCTTTAGTCTGGAGATGTCCAAAGAACAGCTGGCACTGAAGTTGTTGTGTGAAGAAGCTGGGGTAGATAATCAACGGATCAGAACCGGGACATTGCTGGATTCTGATTGGCCGCGCTTATCACATGCTTTAGGAAAGTTGTCAGATTCAATGATGTATATTGATGATACTCCCGGATCTACGGTCATGGATATTCGGGCTAAGTCGCGCCGGATCAAGGCAGAGCATGGATTAGGGTTGATTATTATTGACTATTTACAGCTGATGCAGGGACGGAGCAGGTCCGAAAACCGGCAACAGGAAGTTTCGGAAATATCACGTTCATTGAAATCGTTAGCCAGAGAGTTAGATGTGCCGTTGATAGCCTTATCGCAGCTATCACGGGCGGTCGAACAGCGGGCCGATAAGAAACCGACGATGTCCGATTTGCGTGAATCCGGTTCCTTGGAACAGGATGCTGATATTGTAGCGTTCCTCTATCGTGAAGATTATTACAACCATGAGACTGACCGGAAAAATATTACGGACTTGATCATTGCGAAGCAACGTAACGGCCCCGTTGGAACAGTTGAGTTTTTATTTCAAAAGGAATTTGGAAGGTTTGTTGGTTTGGAGAAGTTTAGAAAACCTTAATAAAGGATCGTTTGTGTAGTCCAAACACAGTTATTTTCAGGCTTAATCAAAATGATCACCAGCAGGTTTTGGTGAGAAAGATGACACTGAAATAGACTGAGATGTATCTTAAAATTCTTTCTTGTTGTAAAAAAATGGGGGCTGCATTTTGCAACACCCCCTAATATTTTTTTGCTCCTTCTTTTTAATCTTATTACTCTCTGAGAACTCCTACATGTTTTGATTTTATTCATTAAAATAATCCCTTTTAAAAAATCCATCTATTTATTAATAAACTCACCCCTTCATTAATAGATTTTTAAGAAGAGACTATCTTCCAATGTAGGGAGGAGACATTATGGCAAAACACCGGTCGCAGTCAGTCGGGGTGAAGCTAGCTCAATTTTTAGATATTCCGCTGGATACTGCGGTTGATTGGCCACGGTTAACACTCAATGCCAATCGGAATCTGGTGCTTCAGAATCATCGGGGCATTATTGAGTATGACCAATCATTAATCAGGATCAATACCAAATTTGGAGAGTTAAAGATAATCGGGACTAACCTGGCATTACTGTCGGCATTGAAGGATGAAATTGTGGTTGAAGGTAAGATCAGCAAGGTTGAGATGGTTGATTGGAGGTAAGAAGGAGTGAATTTCAACGCCATAGTCTCATTTTTTACCGGAAATGTGGAGATTTTAATCAGAGGTTATCAGATCGAAAAGTTTATCAATTTGGCCACCAGTTCGGGGTTGTATTTATGGGATATCAAACGTTTGGGGTCAGAGGTGATTAAAGCCCGAATCCGGACCCACGGATATTTTCGGGCCCGTGAAATTGCACGAAAAACAGGTTGTAACCTCAAGATTCACCGCAAATACGGATGGCCTTTTTTACAAAAGAAAGCATTGCGCCGGCGGATGTTTTTTATCGGGGCATTAGGTTTTTTAACGATGTTATTGTATATTTCTTCGTTAGTCTTTTTTATTAAAATTGATGGTTATGGGGACAGTCAACCTACTAAGTTGATTGCTTCACTCAATAGAATGGGTTTAAAACCGGGGATTACGCGAAAAGCTTTACTTGAGCGTAAACGACTGATTGAGCGTGAGGTGATGCTACTAAACCCAGAGCTTGTATGGGTTGGAATTACGGTTAAGGGAGTGGTGGCTGAGGTCAAAGTGGTACCGCGGAAGACGGCCCCTGCAGAGATTGGAGCTTGCGATATTGTCGCCGCATATGACGGAGTAGTTTCCAAAGTGGTGGTTATCAGAGGAGTTCCGATGGTTAAGGAAGGAGATGTTGTGGCAAAAGGAGATCTGTTAATCAGTGGTACCAGATGGTATAATGATCAGCAGACCAATGAATTGGTTAAACAAGAAGTAGCAGCAAGTGGTGTTATTGAGGCTAATGTTTGGCACAGCATTGAAGTTTTGGAACCAAAGGTTATTTGGAAACCAATTCCGTTGCAATCGCATTCTATTCAGTATAAACTAAGATGGAATGATAAATTATTCACTTTAGGTACATTTGGAGTTAAGCCGGTTCAAAATTATTACTGGCAACGTTGGCGGAAACGCTTGTATCAAGGGAGGAATCCTTCGGAAGTTGTAGAATTTATTAAGGATGTTTGGCAAGAAGTAAGTTGGAAACAGGTCAAACGTTCCAAGCGGCAAGTACAACAAGCAGCGCTTGAAGAGGCCTTCCGGAAACAGAAAAATTTAAAGTTACAAAATATAAAACATCATGAAGAGAATTGGTCTGAGGATGGAATGTTTGTTAAATTAACGTTAACTTACGAAGTGTCACAGGATATTGCAACAATTGCACCACGTGAAAGGAGATAATTTAAGTTATTGGACAACCGCGAAGTCAAAATTGAGATTGAATCAACCATTGCCCCGCAATTATTAGGAAAACTCTTTGAAGATAACCAGCAATTATTGGAAGCTAATCTTGAATTAAAGATCTTTACCCGTGGTAACGAATTAATTCTTTCTGGAGCAAGTAATGCTGTTGAACGTGGACTTGAATTATGCCGGATTTTAAGTGATCAGTTGCTGAAGGGATTTCAACCGGGAACAGCAGAGATTAATTATCTGGTTGAATTGGCAAAAAACAATAAACTGAATAAAGCTAATGGTTTATCCGAAGAAGTTATAGCGGTTACTGCCCGCGGAAAGAAGATTTTTCCACGGACAATCGGGCAAAAAGAATATATTGATACAATTCGTTCCAATACATTAACATTTGGAATCGGCCCTGCAGGAACTGGAAAGACCTATTTGGCAGTGGCTTTGGCTGTTGGAGCTCTTAAATCAAAAGAAGTCAGCCGGATAATCTTGACCCGGCCTGCAGTTGAGGCAGGAGAAAAATTGGGTTTTTTACCCGGAGATCTCCAGGAAAAGGTGGACCCTTATCTGCGTCCGTTATATGATTCGCTGTATGATATTATGGGTGTTGAATTATTCCAAAAGTATTTTGAGAAAGGAACCATCGAAATTGCCCCATTAGCCTATATGAGAGGTAGGACGCTCGATGATTCTTTTATTATTTTAGATGAAGCCCAAAATACAACCCCGGAACAGATGAAGATGTTTCTTACGCGGTTAGGGTTTGGTTCAAAAGTGGTTGTTACCGGAGATATCACCCAGATTGATCTTCCAAGGGGAAGTACGTCAGGACTGGCCGATGTGGCAGAGATATTTGCCGGGATCAATGGGATTGGTGTGGTTAATCTAACAGTGAATGACATAGTTCGTCATGAATTGGTCCAGAAAATAATCCGAGCCTATGAGTGCTATCAGAAAAACTCACGGTCTTAAGGAGGCACTAGTAAGTGGAACAAAATGAATCCCAGAATCTTAATGTTAAGAAACAAAAAGAGTTTAACGCTTTGTCATTTGATGTTGCCACGGTAGCTTCAAAAGTTACCGGCGTATTTCGGATTCCTTCATTTCGGGAAGGGCTACTGATCGTAATCTGTTTTTGTTTATTGATGTGGTTATTACAATTGGGTTTGTTTGCTTTAACATATGATCTTAAGGTGGGACAAGCGAGTAAATATGATATAAAAGCACCTCGGGATATCGAAAATCGTGAGGCGACCCGAATTGCTCAGAATGAAGCGGCCGAACATGCTATTGCTTTGGCAAAACAGGATTTGGAGTATTATAAAATTGATGAGAGTGTTAGTAGTAATGCTGTTTATAAATTAAAACAATTCTTTCAGACGATGACATATGAACGGCAGAATTTTCCTTCCAACAGTGAACGGATTGATTCGTTAGCTACCAAATCACAGTCTTTTTTCCGCGAACCGATTTCGCCAACTGATATCAAGAACATTTTATCCCTTGAGGCTCCTTTATATCAGGAACTGATGGAGCACACTTATAAAATATTGGAAAATGTATTGTTAAACCATAAAATCAACTCGGTCAATCTTGAATACAGTAAAAAGATAGTATCTTTGGCAGTAGCGGAATACCATCTTACGGAGCAATTGAAACCTTTGGTGATCAATGTCGTAGATTCAGCAGTGCGTGAGAATCTGGTTTTAGATGAATTAAAACTGAAAAAACTGGAAAATCAGGTCCGCTCAGGAATTCCTAAAGTAATGTTACGCCAAGGAGACTTTATCGTTACTAAAAATCAAATAGTTACTGAGAATGACATGCGGATGTTAAACGAATTACACTTGATAATGGATAACTCCAGCCGGATCAGGGTTTTTTTCAGTCTGTCATTTTTGGTATTATTATTGACCGGTCTTTGTTTGATTTATATCTTTCAGTTTCATAATAAATTATTCGCTGAAGAACGGTTGTTATATTTATTATTGTTATTACTCTTGCTAATGTTAGGGCTGATCAAGGTATTATCGCTGGCGCAAAATGAATTATTACCTTATTTGGCCCCGGTAAGTTTTGCAATCATGTTAACTACAATTTTGATCAATCCCCAAGTGGCTTTGATTATGACCTGTGTGGTCAGTTTGCTTGGGGGAATAATTGTCAATTTCAGCTTGCCGTTATCAATTTTTTATTTTGTGAGCGGAATCATCTCGGTAATGACTTTGACAAACTTCCAACGCCAGCGGGATTTGGTCCGCAGTGGCATTATTTTGATGGTTGTTAATACGATCACAGTTTTGTTTGTTAATATGTTGTTTAAGTCGAAACCGGATTATTGGACGGTTGTTTTAGCTTGTAGCAGTGGTTTCTTATCAGCGGTGTTGGCAATCGGATCATTGCCGTTTATAGAACATTTGTTTAAACTTACGTCACCGATCAGATTACTGGAACTGTCAAATCCAGGACATCCCTTACTCCGAAGGCTTCAAATCGAAGCCCCAGGGACCTATCACCATAGTATCATGGTTGGTAATCTGGCTGAAGCGGCTGCCGAGGGGATCGGAGCTGACGCTTTATGGGTTAGAGTTGGTTCATATTACCATGATATCGGGAAGATCAAGCGTCCTTACTTTTTTGTGGAAAATCAGTTTGCCCAGGAAAACCCTCATGAGAAGTTGAATCCGAACCTTAGTACTCTAATCATAACTTACCATGTAAGAGAGGGAGCAGAGATCGCCCGGGAACATGGTCTTCCTGATAAATTGATTGATATTATTGAACAACATCATGGTACTGATTTGGTTCGTTATTTTTACAATAAAGCCAGTGAGAATGCCCAAGACGATAAAAGTCAACCACTGGAAGAGGATTTTCGGTATGAAGGACCAAAACCTCAAACTAAGGAAGCCGCGTTGGTGATGTTAGCGGACTCGGTTGAAGCGGCAGTTAAATCAATGCCGAAGTTGACTCCGGCAAAGCTTGAGGCGTTAGTCCAGAAGATTATCCGGGAACGGCTTGAAGATGGTCAGTTTGATGAATGTAACCTGACCTTGAAAGATTTAAACCAAATTAAGAATAGTTTTATCAAAGTATTAGGGGGATTACTTCATACCAGAGTTGAGTACCCGGAGAAAGTTTTGAATGAAATCGAAAGGAAAAAGACAAATGCCGGTACTGTTAAATGATATTCAAAAAAAGGTGCAACTGTCGCATGAACAGTTGGATCTGATTGAAAATTTAATTGATTTTGGATTAAAACGGGTTCAGAAGGAAAATGCTGAAGTGAGTTTAATTTTAGTTGATGATGATTATATTCATGAACTGAATCTCGAATATCGAAACCAAGATCGACCGACGGATGTACTTTCATTTGCAATGCAGGAGCATGTTGAAACACTTAATTTTCAGGAGCAAACCCCGATTCCGGAATTGTTGGGAGATATATATATATCTGTGGAACGGGCGGTTGAGCAAGCTGAAAATTTTGGGCATTCGGTTGAACGTGAACTGGGATATTTGGCAGTACATGGACTAATGCATCTGTTAGGTCATGATCATCAAGACGAGGAAGATACTGCTGCAATGCGGGCAGCCGAAGAGGAAATAATGAAGCAATTCTCCTTAGGGAGGTCAGCTTTTTGAAATCACGTAATCTAATTGAATCCTTCAATTATGCTTTTGAAGGTATAATTCATACTTTAAAGACCCAACGTAACATGAGATTGCATTTTTTAGCAGCAACCGTAATCTTGTTATCTTCGTTAGTGTTTAAATTGTCAAAATTGGAAATTTTGCTTTTGTTTTTAACAATTGCTTTTGTAATTGTAGCTGAAATGATTAATACAGCTGTCGAAGTAGTGGTGGATTTAATTACCAAGGAGCATCATCCATTAGCTGCAATTGCCAAAAATGTTGCGGCAGGCGCAGTTTTAGTTGCGGCAGTTATGGCGGTAGTGGTTGGTTATTTGATCTTCATTCCGGTGATTGAACCGATGCTGCCACGTGTGATCTTTGTTTTGCGAAAATCCCCGACTTACCTTAGTCTGATTGCGATTATGCTTACCGTTGTTACGGTGATTGTCGGTAAGACATTCACCAAAAGCGGAACACCGGTCCAGGGTGGAATGCCGAGTGGTCATGCTGCTTTAAGTGCTTCGGCTGCTACCACTATTTTGTTTCTTTCCAAAAACGGACTGGTCTCTTTATTAACATTGTTTCTGGTATTTTTAGTGATTGAAAGCCGGGTTGAAAATAAGATCCATTCCTGGAAAGAGGTTTTTTTCGGTAGTTTACTTGGGTTTTTTGTGACACTGTTGCTTTTTCAAATTATGAATCTTTGAGTTCAGAGTTATAATAGGAGTGAAAAGGATGGAAAGATTAGTAGC
>JAKPCT010000182.1 GCA_029553165.1 Bacillota bacterium | reverse complement strand
TTAGCTGTATAATTTTATCTGGCATGGTTCGTAACCTCCTTTGGTGATTTTTGTGTGGTAACTTAATTCTACCAAACGGTTACGTCCATGTCATTTTATTGGACTTTTATGATTTTGCGAAACTTATTGTACCTTATCTATTAGCTTATTATACAATTAGTTTGGAGATTTTCCTTGATTTATATCATACTTAATAATAATTTTTGAAGACAATTAAAAAAGAAAAAACCGAGGGTAATTCGGTTTTACTTGTTGATTTGGCAACGTTTTTTAAAAGTTAATCCTCAATGTTTCAAGAGATGCTCAATGTTTCTTAGTTATTTTAGGTAAAGTATTCATTTTGGCATTATCTTCAATCTCTTGCTCTTCAACCTGATTTTTATTACCCATTAGCAGACCGGCAATAACTGCAGTGATTGGTACCACCATTACCATTCCGATACTGCCTGCTAATGCACGGACAATCTCCGAGGCGACTAAATCTAAGTTTAAAATCTTTAGCAATGATTCTTTATAAGCCATAAAGATCAGGATCAGCTGGACCGAACTACCGGTATAGGCAAGGATCAGGGTGTTGGTCATCGTCCCCATAATGTCACGCCCAACATTCATACCTGCGGTTATCAACTGCGATACATTTAGTTGATTATTGACCCGCTTGACTTCATAAATTGAGGAAGCAATCGAAATACTGACATCCATCGCCGCTCCTAAGGTACCGATAATGATGCTGGCATAAAGTAAACCTTGGATATCTAATTTAATGTTTGGAATATAAAGTAACATTCCTGCCTCTTCGCAACCGAAACCTGTTAAATGAGCTGCCTTCCCGACAATTAATGCCAACAGACCGGCTACGGTTACCCCTCCAACGGTACCACAGATTGCCGCTAAACTCTTTTGTGACCATCCACCAATGACTATCAAGGTTATTGCAGTGGCAACTGCAGCGATCAGGACAGTTAACAGGATTGGATTATATCCCCTCAATAATCCGGGTAACAGTGCACCCCAAATCAAGACCATTGTTAAAAACAAAGCTGCTAAAGATTTTGCTCCTTGACGCCATCCAATTGCTAAAAGTAAGATAATGAATATTATTGTTAGCAGATAAATCTTTGGTTCCCGCAGATGATCGGCGACAAAGGCATTATTAATTGAACCATTGACGCCCAACTCCAAAACCACCAAAACCGAATTTCCGGCCTTTACCTTAATATTATAAACCGGGTTTGAGGTTTGCATATTTTGGACTTTGATGATTTTACCTTTATAAGCTCCGGAGGTGATTCGAACTTTCAAAAGCTGATTGGTTGTTGTTTCACCACTTAAAGGATCGGGCACCTCTTCTTCAGAGATTACTTCAATGACTTTTCCTTTAACAATCATATCGGGTTGTATTTGAGCGGATTCAGTTTGATTATCAGTGCGGTTTTCATCAGCAACCAATAGTTCTGTTGGGGAGGAATCAGCCAATACCGGTAAGGCGATCGTCATTAACAATAATAAAATCAGAATAAAACTGGACTTTTTTTGGTTTAGGATCGTCGCCACCTCCCGCTTTCAAATTATAAGTAATATATTTCTCCAAAGAGTACAATTAACCTCTATTAATTTTAATAAATTAACGATATCCCAATAATAACCCAATTTGATAGACTGTAAATGAAATGATCCAGGCAGTTGAGAGGCTTAACATAACCTGAAGCAAGGCATAAAGCCATTTGTTGGTCTCTTTCTTGATTACTGCCAGTGTGGCTGCACATGGAACATATAACAGGACGAAAAACAGAAAACTTAAGGCTCCTAATGGGGTAATATTTTGGGGTAGCATCGTTGCTAACAGTTTATCCCCACCATAGATTGTCCCTAATGTTCCAATAATTACTTCTTTAGCAAAAAAGCCAAAGATTAATGAGATTGCAAAACGCCAATCACCAAATCCCAACGGTTTAAAGATTGGGGTGAGCAACTTGCCGAGTTGCCCGACCAAACTGGCTTCGGAACCGTATTCAACTCCTAAAGGCAGAATTGATAAGATCCAGATCACAAATACGGAAGCGAAAATAATGGTCCCCGCTTTCTTAACAAATTCGGTTGTATGATACCAGGCATGTTTCAGGGTATTCTTTAAAGTCGGAAACCGGTAAGGCGGCAACTCAATGATTAACGCATGCTGTTCTTCGGTCTTAATTAGTTTCGAAAGAAGCCAACTGGCAACAAAGGCCACCAGAACGCCTACAAGATAAAGGAGCATAATCACAAACATTGCCGTCTTCGGGAAAAAGACAGTTCCAAATAACATATAGACTGGGAACCTTGCGCCACATGACATGAAAGAGTTGATCATGATCGCAATTATCCGTTCTTTTTTGTCACGGATTGTCCGGGTTGCCATTATCGCAGGAACATTGCAACCAAACCCCAGGATCATCGGGATAAAACTGCGTCCGGAGATCCCAAACTTATGAAAAAGGCGATCAACAATGATTACAGTCCTCCCTAAATAACCGCTGTCTTCCAGGATGGCAATCAATAGGAACAAGATAAAGATTAATGGTGCAAATGCCAAAACAGTACCAACGCCACCAATAATCCCTTCGACCACGAGTGAGTTTAGGAACTGGGGCAAGTCTTTTTGGTCGATAATCTTACCAAGCTGTGCAAATAAGCCTTCTGTAAAATCAACTAACGGTGTTGACAAGATAAAAGTAGTTGCAAACATCAAAAACATAATCAAGATAAAGATTGGTAAAGCTGCATACTTATTGAGCAATACGGAGTCAATCTTATCAGTGAGCGATACCGCATTGGAAGTATTGTAATATGGTGAAATCTTCTCCTTGATAAATTTGAAAGTTTCATCATGATGAATCTCATTACTGTTTTTGATCAATTCGCGCATATAATCGGGTATTGTTGCTTTCTTCTGTGAGACCTTGATAATTTCATCAAGCAAGAGCTCTTTGTTTTTACCCCGGTTAGCTTCGACTGAGACAATTGGCACTTGAAGTACTTTGCTGATCTCTTCGGCTTGAGCAATGATTCCCCGTCTTTGGGCTTCTTCATTAAAATTAAAAGCAAGCACCATTCGTTTGCCCAGCGCTAACAGTTCGATTGTCATAAACAGATTACGCTCAAGTGCGTTGACATCAACTGTCTGCACAATGACATCAGGCTCTTCGTTTTTAAGATACTCAAAAGTAACTTTCTCTTCTTCACTGTAGGGGGCAATGCTGTAAGTACCCGGTAAGTCAATGATATTGATTGAATAACCACGGTAATTGATTGAGCCTTCTTTCTTCTCAACTGTTTTTCCGGGCCAGTTGCCGACATGAAGACTCATTCCGGTTAAGGCATTTAACAAAGAGGTTTTACCGGTGTTCGGGTTGCCGATTAGCACCACATTAAGTTGTTTATTCTCGATGTTC
The DNA here is from genome assembly GCA_029553165.1 of Bacillota bacterium. Classification (GTDB taxonomy): domain Bacteria; phylum Bacillota; class UBA4882; order UBA8346; family UBA8346; genus JAKPCT01. The sequence continues at coordinate 1,799 of JAKPCT010000182.1, read as the reverse complement.
TTATCCATGTGATTCCTCCACGATAACTTGATTGGCTGTTTCATTACGGATTGCAATTGCGGTATTTAATGTCTTATAGATTCTCGGACAACCGAATGGCGCATTGCGGACCACTTTAACCTCTGAACCGCTGATCATTCCCAGGCTTTCAAGACGTTCTTTGGTAACCTGATCGGTCAGGATCTCTTTAATAATTCCTTTACTGCCGATTTGAAGCTGAAGTAGTGTTTTTGTTTTCATGGAAATCCCCCGCAAGTCTATTGTTAGAATAAACTAACTCTTTTATAAATAAAAAACAAATAAATTAATCTTTTTTTAAATTTGCCTCTAAATACGCTACAAATTTTTCAATGGTATCAGGGCATAAATAATGTTCAATCTTACAGGCATCGATTTCGGCATCATCCCGGTTGACTCCTAAAATTTCGATCAGAAACTCTTTGAGAATCTGGTGACGCCGCCGGATTTTCTGGGCTCTTTCTTCGCCGGCTTTCGTCAGTGTTAATGGGCCATACTTTTCATGCTTAATCATATTGAGTTCATTAAGTTTTTTTACTGCCTGGTTAACACTTGATTTGGCAACCTTCATCCTTTCGGCCAAATCAGTGACTCGTACTTTGTCATTAGCGACTGATAAATCAAGTATTGTTTCCAGATAATCTTCCAGCGACGGAGAGATTTTAATTAAATCTGTCATCAATTCACCTTCATTTGTTAGTTAACACTAACATTATTCTAATACATTATCCGCATCAATGCAAGTTACGACCAAAAAATTATCAGTATTTTAACCATTTTGTAAACTTTTAATTGGTTTCTGAAACGATTTCTCCGGTCAAAGCAATTTTATAGATTGGAATCTGGGGATCATTGGAACTAATCAGAATATATTTCTTAAACTGCCCCCGGTATTTGGTTAACTCCGGATTGAAAATCAACTTGAAACTGAGGCTTGTCCCTGCGGATATTACTATATCATTGCCGGGTTGATACGGTTGGTAGTCCCCGTCGCTTTTTAGATAAGCAAATGCTGAACAGGGACAATCAACAGTGATTGCCGTTAAAACCAAATCAGAATCCCCTTCATTCTTGATCACAAAAAACTGCTCCACAATTTTCCCAGTAGAGATTGTCCCTAAATCAATCGTCTCTGGTGATATGGAGATTGCAGCTGTTAGGTCAGCCGCCTGCACCAATGTGGTCATTAAAAATAACAAAATCAATGTTAAATAGAGAATCTTCTTCAACATAAATCCCTCCGGATAAGTTTTCCAGATCAAATTGTAACCTAATCTGAAATGTTTGGCAATAAAATATTGGTTACATTAACATTGAGCCATTCTTACCTAATGTTTTATTATCCTTGGTATAATTTTGATCTAAGGCAGTGGATTTTTTATTTTTTTCAATTGTTTTTTCCAGGGACTTACTACAGATTTGAAAAGCTTCAGAAGCTTTATCAAGATTTTTTGATATTTTGGGATTGTTAAAGAAACTATGGAAAGAATTTTTAGAATTCCGCTCCCAGCCGTTATTTTTTAATATTTGGTCCAAATTTTTATCAAACTGATACAAAGCTGCTGAAGAACGAGCTACAAATTGTTCATCTGGATTTTGAAAATTCTCTTTTATAAACTGGTTAACAGTGATTTCATTAATAGTCAAGTCCAAATTTATGTGTAAAATACCTCGGTCATCAAAGCAGTAGCTAATCAAACAATAGTCTAAGCGTTTATGCCGCGAAAGCTGTTGACAATGAGTACATGGCATGTTAGGCTGGTTGGCCGGGCATCACTACA
>JAKPCT010000106.1 GCA_029553165.1 Bacillota bacterium | reverse complement strand
GGCCTGCCTCGAAAGATCTTCGGTTACAAAACGCCGGAAGAACTCTTTGATGCTGAATTGGATCTGATTTATGCTTTATGATTATTACAACAGATTTTTAAGGTTTAAAGGATTAGTTCAATTTGTTATTGCAATTTAGTTTCCGTCATCTTTTGATAACCTTTAAGGTTTATATACTTTGGCAATAAGTGCCCAATGCAAATCAAAATCAGAATAAACAATATAAGGAGTTCCTGCTTTATCAACAGCAATCGATGGGTCGTTAAATCCATCCCCATCGTTGAGCCAAGCTATTCTTCCGCTCCATTTTTAATCAGAAGATCAACTATATCCGGAAATTCATTTTCACGCGCCAGAGACAATGGAGTTTCGTCTTCTTCGGTTGTGATATTCATCTCAGCACCGGCATCAATAAGTATTTTTACGATTTTAGTATACCCTTTTCTACAGGCATAATGCAGAGGAGTGTACTCATAAACATCTTGAAAATTAATATCTGCTTCTTTTTCAATCAAACATTGCACTATGTCATCCCTACCGTTAATAGTTGCCAAATGTAGGGCTGTCCTCTTCGGAGCGTGAATTGCATCAATACATTCCTCGGTCTCTAACAATCTTTTTACTTCTTCAAGCTCTGTATCTTTTTTGGAGCATGCCACATGCAGGTCAGTTACGCCAATATCAACACCGGATAATTCCTCAAATAGATTAATAAAGTTAAATATAACATTCCATTCCAATAAATTCAAACCTATTTTGGTTGCAATGCCTTTCAAACAGCTATACCAGAATAACATCAATTATTGTTTTCACGAACTATAATTTCAGTACAGAACCATTTTGCTATTACTTTATTAATATTTAGTAGTCTTCATCATCTATTTCTACCCATTCGCCTTTAATAAAACTGTAAAGCTGCCCTGAATGAGGATCCCGATAACAAACAAAATTATCATGTGATACTTCAGCTACTTCCCAAAAAATGCAACCTTCGTTAGTACAATCTGCTTCAAGTCCAACATCTGCACCATAATCTTCGTATTCCGGCAACCATGGATTGTCAATTGAAAAATCTTCATTCATAATCAATTCCATCGTAGTCGGATAGGAAATGCCATCTTCCCCAATTTCCCGCACTACCAGTTCTCCATTACAAAACGGACATTTTATTCCTGTTTTAATTTGGTTCATTTGAAACCTCCATTTTTCATTTCATAATTTAATTGTTTTTAATTAATCCTATGTTAATATCATAATATTATTTTAATACATAGTCAATATCTAGTTTAATAACATAAAAAATTTAATATTAAAACCCTACTTGGTTTTCCTTATAACGAAATTGTTTTCCAAAAATTAATTACAACGAGAGGAAAACTCCTCTTTCTGTCGAAAAAATCAAAACATCTTTTTTTCCGGAGGACCCGATGTATTTTCTTTATAATTTGGTATTAATTATTCTGACACCATTATTAATTCTCTTTTTCATTTCTAAAAAGAAAGCGGCCAATTTTGCAAATCTCACTGAAAGAATGGGATTCTTGCCAAAAGAAATTCTCCCTTCAACCAACCACTCAATCCGGATCTGGATCCATGCTGCTTCGGTTGGTGAAATCACCGCATCCCAGGCCTTCATCAAAATGCTCAAACAGGAATATCCTTCAGCCTGGATCGGTTTATCAACGATGACACAATCCGGGCTGGAGATCGCCAATGCTAACTTGCCGAAGATTGATTCCCGCTTTTTAGTCCCTTTCGACCTCTTCTTTGCAGCCCGCCGGGCAATGCGATTAATTCAACCTACGATCTTCATCACTGTTGAGACTGAAATCTGGCCTAATTTATTAAAATATGCCAAACGCTATGGAGCACGAATTTTAATGGTAAACGGCCGGGTGTCAGTCCGCAGTATCGGGATGTATCAAAAATTAAATCGATTCTTCCAAAAGGTCCTCTCTCACTATGAAGTCTTTAGTGTAATTCTCCCAGATGATTCTGAACGGTTAATTGCAATGGGAGCATCTCCGGACAGAATCATCGTCAACGGCAATATCAAATACGACCGGCTGGCACATGATATTAAACCGGAGTTTTATGACGAAATGCGCCAAAAACTCAATTTAACCGGAGACGAACTAATTTTGGTGGCCGGAAGTACCCGCGAGGGCGAAGAGGAACTCCTGTTACAAGCGTTAAGCAAAATAAAACAAAAATTTCCCGAACTGCTTCTGATCATTGCTCCGCGGCACATCCAGCGCGAAGCAGAGATTGCCAAAACTATTACCGAAAATGGTTTTAAACCGGTAATGCGAACTGAAATTACTGAAACAACCCGGATTACATCAGAGCATGTAATTGTTTTAAATACCATTGGTGAATTATTTAAAGTATACTCCCTGGCAACAATCGCTTTTTGTGGCGCCAGCCTGGTACCGCTTGGCGGCCAAAATCCTCTGGAACCTGCTGCCTGGGGAAAAGTCGTGCTCTATGGCCCTTCAATGGAAGATTTTCTGGATGCCAAAGCGCTCTTAGAAAAAGCAGGATCCGGCATCGAAATTACTTCTCCGGACCAATTGGCAGCAACTGTCATTGAACTCCTGCAATCAGATCAACTAACACACTTAGGCAGCGCCGGCCAGCAAATCATCCAGTCACAACAAGGTTCTTCAGCCCGTAATCTGGAGCTTGTAAAAAAAATAATAGTGAGGTAATTTTCCATGATCAACGAACAGGTCATTAATCAACTGTATCAAGGTTTAACCCCCGAAGTTAAGGAAAGAGTCGACCAGGTTATTATCAAAATGACTGCGGCTAAAGAAGCCGGCGAAAAGATCGTTGTGGTGACCGGAAGCGGCCCCAATATCCATGAAGGGGTTACCACCCTGATTGCCGAACTGATCAATAAAGGAATCATTGATGGTGTCACCACATCATCTGCAGTAGTCAACCACGAGTTGGGCGGAGCGCTGGAAAAAGTACACCGTGTTGACGGGCGGAAACTGGGGATGGATGAGGACTTATTACCTTTAGACCACCTCTTTGAAGCTTCAATCATGACTGAAGAGGAACTACAGCTCCTTGAGAAAGAGATGCCGATCGACCGCGACCTAATCCGCCGAATTTTAGAGACTGAAGGCAATACCATTACCAAAGCTGCAGCCAATATGGCTTATCCGTTGGGGTTACGGACCGAAAAGTTAGCCCGCGAGATTGAGTCTTTAGCCAAAGCTAACGGTTTACCTTTTGAAACTGTTGCCGGAGCCGGCTGTGACCCTCTGACAATGCTCGGAGCAGGTTATCGCAACAACGTCCCCGTCTTAGTCAGCGTCCCACAGTTAATAGGCGGCGGGGCGGTTGGTTTAGCACTTGGTGATACAATTTCGATCACCGAACGTACAATGCGAATTGCGAAAATGTTAGGTTCAGCCTCAATTATTATCGAATCGGCTGTCGCTTTAACCCAAGAGATTCATGACGGTCCATTTGAACGATTTACCGGACATGGTGTCTGGGCTGATTGGGAAGGGTACTATACCTATACTTTAAACAATAAAACATTAGTCCGGATCGACCTTGATCCCAACCTGGAACTGGCCTGGCGTAAACAACGCGAGTCCAATATCGTCCAGGAAGCAATCGCCAAAGGGCTCCCCAAAACAAAACTTACCGGAGTCCCCTTCCGGATGGAGATGTCCGGGTTCTCGCGCCTGCCGGGAAGTATCCCCATTATTTCAGATATCGGAACGATCTGGCCGATCTTAGCCCTTAAAGTCAGTCAAAACCTTGGAATCAAACTGGATTATATCTCCTATCCGCAAGGTATTCCCGAAGGACAAGCGATGCGGGAATGGATTGTTAAAAATATCAAATTTATTAACCGCGATCAGATGTATGCAGCGTTCCGTAGATAATTTAATTTATAACTTCAGTCGAGGGGGAAATTGAATTTAACCCCTCTTTTTTTTACTTAATATATAACAAAATTATTTTTCAACATCTCTACCTCTTTTATAATTAGCCGAGAAAATAAGCTACCAAATTATTACAACTTGCCCAACAAATTATTACTAATCCCCTGAGTATTTAGTCTTAAAAACTAATATTTAGTGTTAAATTAACATAAAATTAAACGACGTTAAATTGACACCTATACATTACTTATTTTATAATCTATTCCATTGTTGTAAAATTAAGAAATTGAAATGAAGATGATCATCTTTTTTAAATTCTTAACAACAACAATAATAAAACATTATAATTTGGAGGTGTTTAAAATTAATACCAATTGCAAACATTCTGTCTGGAAATATTCTTTATTGTTGATTTTCATCGGATTGACCTTTTTTACCATTAACGCATCTGCAGATAGTTATGACTACAAATCATTACTTAAAATGAATCTGGAATTACTTAATCTTGTAAACACTAATCCCTCCATTGCAAAAATAGAATATTTAACTCCTAAAACCTATGAAGGCCGTTCAATTATTGCGATTAAAATTAGTGATAATCCAACCAAAACCGAAAATGAACAGCGCTTATTGTTTGTCGGTACTCATCATGCTCAAGAATGGATCTCTGCAGAAGTCCCTTTTCAACTTGCCAAATACTTGGTGCAAAATTATAATTCAAATCCGGATATTAAAGCAATTGTTGATAACACTGAAATTTGGATCATCCCAGTTGTAAACCCAGACGGTTATGAATATTCATAGAATGCCAACCGTAGCTGGCGTAAAAACCGTAAGGACAATAACCACATAAATCTCAAAGCCCTGACACATGACGATAACAAATCAGATTATGGTATAGGAGTAGACATTAACCGCAACTATCCCGCATTTTGGGGGCTGATAACAGATGTATATAATAGCAACAATCCTTCTGACCCAAGCTATAGAGGAAAAGAGGCTCTTTCCGAGTCTGAAACCAGAGCCATCTGCAACCTTATGGAAAGATACAATAACCCAGAGAAGAAATACGGTTTTTCTGCTGCAATCAGTTATCATTCATATGGTCAATTTGTTCTTTATCCAATGTCATTTTCAACTAACAAATTAGCCTCTGATGATGAAGACTATTTTAAAACCATGGCCACAACCATGACCGATTTAATAAATAATCACGCTATTGATTCACCATACACATTTATGAGGTCCTCAGAGCTATATCAAACCGCTGGCGATTTTATGGATTATGTATATACGAAATTCAAAATCCCTAACTTTACAATAGAATTAAGACCAAATAATCCAACTACAGGATTTATGCTTCCAAAAGAAGAAATCGGTCCAACTTGGGAGGAGAATAAAGAAGCAGCACTCTATCTCTTAAAGTTATTTACATTAAAAATTACTGAACCTTTTATACCATCCACCTCCGATAAAGACAAAAAACCGGTTTTAGTTGCAGCAGGACCTTCACAAAATCCAAAAGAGAAAATTAATATTAAGGTTAACGGAGTATGGCGAGGGTACAGTTCATCCGACTTTAGCATAAAAATTGGTACCAAACCTGCCCGGATTATCAGTTGTACCAGATTACCTGAGGTTAATGGAGAGGAAATCACCAATGGATATGAACTACAAGTTGAACCCCCTCCACAACCTGCTGATGGTCTTTATGACTTAGAGGTAACTTTGGGAGACGCTACTGACAAAGTAACAAATGGTATCGTCTATGGAGAAACAAAAAACGATATTGTCCTGGTTGTTGATCGTTCTGGCAGTATGGATGGATCACGCATTGCTGATGCTAAGACTGCAATGAAGCATTTTATCGACTACATGGATAACATGGATAATATTGGAGTTGTCAGCTTTTCCACTACTTCAAAAGAAGAATATGTGTTGTCATCTTTAATGGAAACTAACAAAATCCAAATTAAAAATATAATAGATGCGATCAATCCTTCTGGTAATACTTCAATCGGTGCCGGTTTGTTAGCAGCAAGAAACCAACTTAACACTTATGGAAGTCCCGGTCACTCAAAAGCAATTATTGTACTTAGTGATGGCGAAGAAAATACAGCACCTTATGTAAATGATGTTCTTCCCGAGATTATTGCAGATGGGATCACCGTCCATACTATTGGTTTGGCAGATTTAAAAAGCCTGCAAACATTACAGACAATCTCAAATGCAACCGGAGGACAACTTCGTTATGCTTTAAATTCTAATGAATTAGCTGGTCTTTATACCGATTTGTCAGCCGAATCCAAAGGATTGGAGTTGTTATTTTCGAAGGAAAGCAAAGTACGGCAAGATGGCTATGATTATCAATACGTTTACATTGATTCTGCAGTCGAAATGGTCGATTTCAGTATTTCATGGCCTGGCAGCGAATTAAACCTTGATTTGTTCAATCCCAGAAAACAAATTATTACTCCAAACACAGCTTTAACAAATCCTTCAGTATCTTATACTACATCTGGCGGTACAATGAAATACTACCGGATTATGTCACCTGAACCTGGTTTGTGGGTACTGCGTACCTTTGGAAAAGAAGTAGATCCCTCTGGTATTGAACCCTATACCGCAAAAGTGGTTGTCAAATCTAATTTGACCTCCAATTTATCTCTTAGTGGAACCTATTTGTCAGGTGATCCACTGTCAATCATCGTTACCGTAACAGATACCAAACCAATTTCTAATGCTGTCATCAAAGCAACAATCCAGAGCCCTGACAAGAAAACTTACACGCTTGACTTATATGACGACGGCTTCCATGGTGATGGTAGTGCAAATGATGGTGTTTATGGCAACTTCTTTACCGAAACTAAAGTCGACGGCTCCTATGAATTATCCATTGATATCAACGGTAAAACAACCAAAGGAGATAACTTTACTAGAAAGAAAACCCGTTCATTCCTTATCAAACAACGGCCACATGTAACAGTTGATGTAATAGCTCCTGCCAATCAGACTCTGCAAGCTGGAGATACTTTCATTTATAACTTCATCATCAAAAATAACAGCAGTAAACAAGAGACATTTAATTTATTTTACTCTCAAGGCGAAGAGGAATTTTGGTATGATCTCTATAATTCACCGAAAAAAGTTACCATCCCAGGCAATTCTTCAACTTCAATACCTATTAAAGTTACAGTTCCAAACGAGCTCCCAACTTCCGCCTTCCTATTTGTGAAGGCAGTCAGTATCACTGAACCGCTAAATACTGATTTTGATACTGTATGTACCATTGTTCCTCCGGCTGACTTGTTTTTGGAACTATTCGGTCCTGACTTGGTCCAACCTAACTCAACCAGAGATTTTGTCATTAAATACGGCAATAACGGACCTGCTGACACCACCAATCTTGTAATTGCTATTGAGCTACCAATGGGCGTAAGTTATAAAAAGGGTAATAACCGTGACTCAGGCATTCAAAAAGATAACCTTGTAGTCTGGTATTTACCGGATTTATCTAACAAAGAACAAGGTGAAATCACCTTCAGTTTAAAATTCTCTGATCAATTGACTCCTGACACTAACCTTCAATTGAAGGGAATCATTTTTAGCGGATTGAATGAAAAAGGTAATGCTCCTGGTCAAGCTGATAATAACTTTGCAAACAACAATACTACCAAAGAAATAGGCTTATTCCCTTCACTCTATGCCATAAATTCTTTAATAATATCTGATCGGGTAAAGATCAACACTGAATACACTTTCTGTGGTAAAGAATTTGTACTAGGCAGTCATTCTAATATATCAGGTTCGGTATTTGTAAACGGAGATGGTTTACTCCGCTCCTATTCGCAAATCAATGGAAACCTTTTCTACTCTAGCAGGCTCTCGTATCAACCGGCAGCAATGGTAAATGGGAAAACCCAACAACTAGCGATGAATAGCCCATCAGTCATTATTAACAAAACAATACCTTATGGTATAACTGATCTTTATATTGCCAATGATGTTACTGATCTGTGGAAACCAGGCAATTATCATACTGGTACAGTTAAAGCTCGAGGAACCGTAACGTTGACCGCTGGAACTTACAATTTTAAAGAGTTGATCTTTGAACCAAACACAAAAATAATATTAGATACTACCAATGGAATGATCAACATTAATGTTGCTGATCACCTATCTTTTGGTGATAATTTCACGATTGTAAACAACAATTCATCAGGTATCAATTTCTATACCAATGTAACTGACACAGTTACCATTGGAACAAACAGTAATTTTGTAGGATCTTTAATGGCTCCAAACAGTAAAATTGTAATAAATTCCCGAACAAATATTATTGGCAATCTGTTGGGGGACAGCATTCAAATCGAGCCAGATGTTACCATAAACTCTCAATAAAATTTAGAAAAAATAAAAAGGGGGTGTTGCAAAATGCAGCCCCCATTTTTTACAACAAGAAAGAATTTTATTTAAGTATCATGATAACAGGTCTTTGAAGAACCTAATGATTGCAATTTTAAATTAACTTGATCTGAAATAGTATTAGAAACTGTCAAGCAACTTTTGCAGACGGGTAAAGTATTCCCCAACATGGACCCCATCTACCAACGCATGATGTACCTGTACCGAAAACGGCAACAAAATCCGGTTTGTTTGCGAATAATACTTTCCCCATGAGATTCTGGGGACCGAATCATCTCGATTCAAACTAATCGTATGCGAGAGGTGCGTAAACGAAACCCAAGGAATACAGGTGATATAGATCAAATCATCCCGATCAACATGGTCCTCAAAACTAAAAAACTCCTTCTGGTTTTGCGACTTCGATTCGGCATTCCTCACAAATTCGAAAAGATCATCGCTCAATTCAACCGTTACGATTCGAAATAAATCATCTTCCTTACCCATATCAGTAAATGAAGGATGTATTTTATCATGTAAAACTACCTGACCTTCCCTGATCCGGTAACGGAAATTGATGATCTCATTGACAACCTGGGTTGTCAGATAGATCATCGCATAATAAAAAGAAAGCCGCTTTGTCTTCACAAAGTCTAAAAATTTAGTTACATCAATGTTAGCACAGATATTAAACTGCGGATAATCCATCCTGTAAAAGAAGTTAAAATGTTCTTTCCGCTTCCAGGTGTTTAAATCGATGTATTGCATTCCGTTCCTACTTTCTGTCATTAAGTTCGCTCAATCATCACTTTGCTGCCTTCACCGTTTAATCCGGCCGGAATAACAATCAGCTTCGAAGCAATCCGATTTCGTAACTCCGGCACATGACTGATGATTCCAATCACCATATTCTCGTTTTGTAATCTTTCCAGCGAATCCATCACCACATCGAGCAACTGCGCATCTAGTGTTCCAAAACCTTCATCGAGAAAGAAGAACTCCAACGGGCTTGTCCCATTAAGCTGAATCTTACTTGATAAAGCCAATGCCAATGACAGCGACACCAGGAAAGTCTCCCCACCGGACAGACTGGTAACCGGCCGTTCTAATCCCCCATTAAAATTATCACAGATGATGAAGTCTTTCTTTTCATCCAAATGCAACCTGTATCTGCCGTTAGTTAAGTATTGCAATCGTCTGGAAGCGTCAATCAGGATGTAACGCATGTGTTCTTCGGCAATATAAGCGACAAAAGCATTTCCTTGTAATAATTTGAAGATCTCATCAGCCATTGCTTTCTGCCTGACTATCCGTTGATAATCATTCAGATACTGCTGTTGGGTCTCATACTGTGCTTCCATAATCGCCAACTGTGATTTAAGGCCTCCGACTTCACCCAATATTCGTTCTTTAGCACTGGCACACTGTAGTTTACTCTGTTGCAACTCCTCCCAAGCTTCAGGAAGAATCCGGTCATCACCGAGCTTCAACCGGATGTCCTTAATTCGGGTCTGATATTCTTGATGCCGGACCTCATATTCAGTAATCCGGTCAGTTAACTGTTGCCGTTCTGCAACGGTAAGCAAACTGTCGGAATATTCAGTTACAGTTGTAAACCCTTTTTCACTCAATACTTTCTGCAATATAGTATCACGTTCATTAAATTCCGTTTGATTGAGCTCAACCTGGCGTTGGTTGGCTTGATGTTGCAACTCCAGGTTAGTTAGTTCATTTTGACAACGCTCATAATCCTGTTGGGCAATCTTCAGTTGTTGCTGCAGCGATTCTAACTCGGTTTGTTTGGTCTGCAACAAGTCTTGAACCGAACTGTCTCCCGCTGCCAGTTTAATCTTGGCAATCCGGGAATCAATTTCATCGGTTAAAGTCGCAACAATCGAATCGACCTTCACCTTCTCGGAGCTTGCCTGTTCCTGCTCCTGTTTCAGCTGGTTATATAACTGCTCAGCCTTCGCAAGCTCTTCATTAACCACAGCCAGATTCTTCCGCAAGATCTCTGATTGCTGATCATTATCAAGCAGCTCCTGACTCTTCTTCCGAAATTGTGTTATTGACAATGATTGTTGTAACGCTTGATACTGGTTCCGTTTTGCAGTTAACAACTGTTGCTTTTCAGCTTCTAAGCGGTTTAATTTGTCAATATTCTTCGTAACCGCTGTCAATTGACCCTTGAAATTACTAAGCGACTCAACCAGCCGGTTCTGTGCTTCGGTATTGGCTGTCAATTGTTTCTGCAATTCCTCGCTCGTTTTCTCCCAATCGTTGATCTGGGTTTGGAGATTGGCCAGAGCTTGCTTTTCCTGCTTGAGATACTCTGTTAACTCATTGACATTTAAATTGATTAGTTCCGGCTCCAATTCACTTCGCAACTGTTCAATCTTAGCTGTTATTTCAGCAATCTTTTCCAACTTAGTTTGCTGCTGGGCACGTTCCACTTCTAATGCTGCTTCCTGTCTGGCCCGATCTTTGTTTACTTGTTCCAATTGAAGCCGACAATCTTTGAGCAGTTCCTCAACCGCAACTAATTCCTGCTGCCGTAATTCCAATTCAACTTCATTTTGAGCTGTTGCCAGCTGCGGATGGTGTAATGAACCACAAACCGGGCAGGGATCCTTATCGGTTAGATTTTGCGCCAGGTTATAGGCGTAATTGGCAATTGTCAGATTATGAATTACTGCCTGCAGGTTAGCTTTAGTATCTGTATTTTGTTGCAGCTGTTGATTGAGCAAATCAAGTCGCCCATTTAAAGCATCAATTACTGTTTCCTTTTGGGTAATTGCTGCTTCAAGCGTTGCCAGTGCACCACGTTCTCTGGCTAACTCCTGTTCCCGCAGCTCAAGGGCTTGAACTTGTTGTTCAATATTACTCAGGAACTGATTTCGGACAACAAAGCCAGCCAGATCACCCGGCTTTTTGGTCAGATGTTCTTCAAACGCAATTTGAATCTGATTATACTTAGCAATTAGATCCGTTTTTTGCTGTTCAACTGCCTGTAATTGTTGTTCAAGTGATTCGCGGTGTTCAATTTCAATTTGCAATTCCGATCGGAGATCGCTTAATTCCGTTTCAAGCTGCTCACATTCTTCCTCCAGTTTGACTCCTTTTAAAATACTCTCACGCAACGACGGACTGACAATCAGCCGTTCGATCTCCGCTTCAAGCGTCCGACGCTCTGCTTCTTTCTTCAATTTGTAGTCGTTACCCCTTTGAAGCCGTTGCATGAGAATAGTAATCTGATTCTCCAGTTCAACCTGGCGGGTTTGCAATTGTTCCCGGTGCCGCTCCCGTTCCCGCAACTCTGCTTCCTCGGTTAACAGCCCCTGTAACCTGGTAATCTCCGCAACGAGCTTTGGTTGGTTGATTGCTGCTTCCGCTTCGAGGTTATCTTTAATCTCACTTAAGTTTACGAATTTGACACGGACGGTTTCCAGCCCGGCAGCGGACTGTTGTAGCAACAATTCACTGTCAGCCAAAGCTTTCTCCGCTTTTTGGTAGTTTTCATAATACGGTTTTACCATCTCTGCGGCTTCAGCCTGTTTCAACCTGATTTTCTGTTGTTCAATCTCACTCAGTAACAACTGGTGACTTTGCAGTTCAGCTTCCAATCTGTCGAGTTCCTGTTGCCAATTCCAGAGAGTCAATGCTTGTTGATAGACGTTCTCAATCTGTTGATACTCATCAATAATCCGCTGTTGTTCCGCCAGCAAACTATGATACTGTTGTTTAGTCGCTGCAATTTTCTCTGCCGAAATATCGCCTAACCCTTTCAATACGCCTTCAATCCGTTCCAGTTCGCTGGTTAACCGCTGCCGTTCCGACTTCACTTTCTCAGTCAACTTCGTACCATAGTCAGCTAATGCAAACACCCGCTCAATCATCTGATCCCGCTCGGCATCCCGTAACTTTAAAAACTGGGCAAATTCACCCTGCGGCAATACGACTGAACGGGTAAAATCCGCCATATTTAATCCAATAATCTCCAATATCTTTTGGTTCACTTCTTTTTGACCGTCACAGATTACCCGTTCGGAATCATCCCCGACTTGGACCAAACGGCAGATCACCGCATTAACCGAGTCACGGCGTTCTTTATTACGTCTGAAGCTCCGTTCAACCCGGTAAACTCTTCGGGCATCACCCAAACCGATCGCAAAAGTGAAACTAACCTCCAGTTTATCATGCTGACTGTTCAAGATCCCCTGAGTGTTATTCGTAGCCCGTTTGACCGAACCATACAACGCTAAAGTAATCCCATCCAGGATTGTCGATTTTCCACTGCCGGTTTCGCCAAAGATCCCAAATAAACCCGTTCTGGTAAGCTCTGTAAAATCAATTGTTTGTTTTGATTTAAAACTATGTAGCCCTTCGATGGTCAGTTGGAGCGGCCTCATGACAAATCACCACCCCCACCGGAGTCTTCGGCATCTTCCTGATTGACAATTCGCAGAAAATAATCGACCAGTTCCGGACGTGGCAATATTCCTATCTTGGAATGATAAAAGTTAATAAATAATTGATCGATTGGTTGGGAACTACGGCTTTCAACTGTTATTGCAACCTCATTGTGCCCTTCAATCACCGGACGAATGGTAATAATATCATCCCGCCTGCTGCGAATCGCACGAATTTCTTCGTTGCCAAGCGGGTTTTTAACCCAGACTTCAAGATCGATCCAGGCCTTATCGTCCTTCTTGGTATCAATCCATTCCAATACTTCAGGGACTCCATTTTGGGCAACCCATTTTACAAGCGGTTTACCGCTTTTGAGTTCGATCTTTTCAACACTTACCGGTTGTCCGGGATGAGCATCAATAATGAATACTGCTTTTTGATAACCGATTTCCGAAAAACTATAGGCCAGTAATGAACCCGAATAATAAGCCGGAACAGTTGCTCCCAATATCTCCTGGGGTTTATGCAGGTGCCCTAAAGCAACATACTGCGCTTTAGACGGTAACTGCGCCGGTTCAACCGTCAGTGCACCACCAAGCTGGATCGGCCGCTCCGATTCCGAACATTCTCCGCCACGCATAAACAGATGACTGATCACCAGATTGACCGTATCATCACGAAATTCTTTAGCTAATTCATTTAAGATTGCTCCAACTTTATCCGAATATGCTTTTTGGAGCAATTCTTCATCAAGAGTCGCGTTTAAAACCTCATTCAACCGTGCTTCCGAAGGATAAGGCAGTGTAATAATTACCACATTAGTCCCATTAACAACTAACTCCATCCAGCCAGGACCGGAGCGGACTACTTTAGAATTTGGTTGAGCAGTAGTAACGCTTGCTTGACTGGCAGGTAACCCCAGTAAAATAATCCCATGACGGTCCGCCAATGGTTTGGCAGCGCACAACCGCTCCGGACTGTCATGATTGCCGGCAATAACAACAACCGCACGTTCACCCTGTTTAGCAAGGCGTTCCACCGTATTAAAAAAAAGTTCCTCTGCCGCTGCAGATGGAACATAAGTATCAAAAATATCGCCAGCAATCAGGACCAAATCAACCTGCCGTTCATCAGCAATCTGACAGATCTCCATTAATGCTGCTTTTTGTTCCGGTAAACGCTCCCGGCCTTCAAGCAATTTACCAAGATGCCAATCAGAAGTATGCAGTATCTTCACGCTTATTTCTCCAGTAAATATTGGTGTCTTCGTTTAAATATTGCAAAAAAGAGCGCAAACAAAAATGAAACTAAACCAAGGCCTAAAAAAGTATTTTTAATTACCAGATCAATTGTCAAGACAATCATATACTCTCTTACGTAGAAAAAATTCAACCAACAACAGGCTAGAGTCAAAACAAATATTAATAACATTAACACCGCAAAACCTGATTCATAAGTAATCATCTTGATCCGGGCATCGGTGTTAATAAGTTTTCGATAAGGAAACAAACAGACAATAAAAGGAAGGAACAACAACGGCATACCATATACATAAACCGTTCCAAATTTTTTTAAAGCCAACATAATATTGATAATCAATACGGAACCAATAAGCACCAGATCAATATTGGAATTGATCAGTTTATTGCTACTAACCAGCTTGACCTCATTACTCATTCTTAATCATTACCTCCTGTAGCTGAAAGAATGATACATCATTGATGTTGCATTGTCAAACTTAAGTAATTTTGCAACATCACGCTCGCAACAGTTTCGTAAAGTTTACTAAACAGTTAAATTGTACCACATCCGGATGTGGAGATAAAGTCAATTTTCAGAGCAACATAATGATAATATTTCAAATAAAGAAATACAAAAATCCTTCTCAATGCTAAGAAGGATCTCTGTAACTATTACTAAACTATTCATCCTTTATACTTCAGCTGATTTGCAATTTGGACCGAACGTATTATATCCTCAAATATTCCCTGGTATAGCTTTGTCTCACTCTCTCTACAATAACAATTCACCTGAATCCAACCCACTTCAGTAAGACACATCCCACTGATACCAACCACATTACCGGAGCCCTGAACAGTCATTTTAAACCGCATCCATACTATCTGATTGATTGGATCATAGACCATTTCGTTAAAATTAACGTTTGAAACAACGCCTCCCAGATTATCGTCCAACTTATCCTGCGCTTTTTTTGATAACTGTTGTGTGTTAACTTGTTTTAATTTTTTCAGTTCACTGGAACTGATTCGATTTTGGTTTTTTACTTGAATTAATATGTAGGGATATTCAAACCAATTCTTTGATGATTTAAGCTGAAAACCATAGTTATAATTTTCCGCTCGGGTATTCGGAAAATTAGCATGGAGATATTCGACATACTCCTTAATCACTTCGCTGGGTATTTCCCTCATGCTGGTTAGAATTCGAATCGAGAATCCATCCTTGGGATAATCATACAGTTTACTGTTTTCAGCAGCACTGGCTCCGTTGATGGCAAAACCAGACAGTAAACATAGTAACAGCAGCCCACTGATCAATATCAATTTAATCCTTTTCATTCAATTAACTCCTTTTCAAATTTTCAAGTCAAATAGACTATTCTCATTATATCACAATTACTAACCATTGTCAAATTTTTTAAACAAACTCCAATTCACAATTTAGATCTGTTTTAAATTATTTTTGAATTATTATTGTCCTTAGCTGACTTTAATAATAACCGGAAATATATCCGGTGCAAAGCTGCCAGAGAGGTATTGAACGCTATGGGTCAATAAATTGGTTCCTCCAATGTGTAAATTCAGTGTTATTGGCTCCGCTTTTGGTTCCAGGTTAACAACTCCAAGATATTCTTCGGTATCATTCTTCCACCGTAACAATACAACCTGATTCCCTAATTCCTTAATTTCAAAATGCCGGCAGTCTCTTTTTATCCTTTTTGACAGCTTGATGACTGTCTTAAAATAATCATTAAACTCCCAATCGCCATTCTCCCAGTCAATCTGATCACGTTCAAAAAAGTTCATAAACTTTCTTGTCAGGATCTCTTGACCGGCATAGATCAAGATAGCCCCAGGTAGCAATGTATAAAAAGCCACCCAGTTTTGGATCGTTTTTCGGTCATGGATCCGCGAGCCAATTCTTGGGTTGTCATGATTCTCTAAAAACCTCAATTTAATTGCATGTTCGGGATAGAGCGTTTCCTGAACAAATAAGTGGCGCACATAATTGCTAAGCCCCTCACGATTACCCCAAAAATAATCTTCAAGATACTCAAAACCATCATAATCGTAAGTCAGATCAAACGACTCATGCAGTTCCGGATCAGAATGGGCGCTAAACCCGCGTCCCCGTAATTCCTTAATAAACTGTTTATGAACACTCTCAGCCAGCCAAATCACTTCCCGTTGTTGGTTTAAGACTTGCCTGGCCCGGTTCCAAAACGCTTGAGGCACCATAGGGGCTACATCACAGCGAAATCCGTCGACTCCCTTCTCCAGCCAATACTGCAAAGACTCAATCAAATAGTCCCATAATTCCGGCTTTGAATAATCCAAGTCCGAAATATCAGACCAGTCTTCAATCTTCCGCTTAATATTACCCGATTCATCCCTCACAAACCAATCCGGATGCTCCTTAATAAGTACCGAATCATTTGAAGTATGATGAAAAACAACATCAATGATGAGCTTCATTCCCAAGTCATGTGTCTTATTGATTAATTGCTTTAAATTTGCTTCATTCCCTAACAATTGGTTAATTGCCCGATAATCTTTAACCGAATAGGGACTCCCTAACGTACCCTTCCGTCCGGCCTCACCAATCGGATGAATTGGCATTAGCCAAACGATGTCCGTGCCTAAGCCCCTGATTCGTTCCAAATCACCGGTAACACCGTCAAAATCACCGGAATGACTGTACCCGGGAATATAAACCTCGTAGATAACCGCATTTTTAAGCCAACCAGGAGTAGTTACAGCCATTTTTTCCTCCTCCTTTTTATGAATAAACTATTAACAAAAATCAATCTTTTGTCGATTACATGATTGTAAATTACTTGCTTAAACCACAAAAGGAGCAGCACTGAATGACTAAAACAATTCAAAAATTCTTCTCTTCGATGTCATCCCGTTATTTAAATAAACAATCTAGTTTAATCGAATTTATCTACCTTAATATTGTATATTTTCTTCTGATACTAAATTGCAATAACAAATTGAACTAATCCTTTAAACCTTAAAAATCTGTTGTAATAATCATAAAGCATAAATCAGATCCAATTCAGCATCAAAGAGTTCTTCCGGCGTTTTGTAACCGAAGATCTTTCGAGGCAGG
>JAKPCT010000076.1 GCA_029553165.1 Bacillota bacterium | reverse complement strand
TATCCCGTACCGATTGAATTTATCGGCGTTAGAGATCGTTTTGGCGAATCGGGCGACCCCCATGAGTTGATCGAAGCTTTCGGTATGGGCAAAGATGCCATCAAAGAAGCAGCAAAGCGGGCTATTAGTAGAAAGTAGTTGTTTAAAAGACGTTTTGTAATTTCTTTGTCGTCATTCTGAGCATTTTTTTCTATCGTCATTCTGAGCTTTGCGAAGAATCTCAACAATAATTTTTTGATTTTTTAATCGTCATTCTGAGCGTCAGCGAAGAATCCCTCACTTACTGGGCATAAGATTCTTCACTTCGTTCAGGATGACAAAAGGATAGTTTTAGGATTTTAAGTTGCAGTTTTGAGTTTTGCCTTTTGAGTTTTGAGTTATTTTTTTGAATTTTAAATTTTGAGTTTATAATATCTTTATATGGCTGCTCAGCGCTTCAATAAACTTCTTTCCCACAATAGCCAATCTTTTACTTTAATCGAAATGCTTATTACGATAGCCATTATCGCAGTTTTGATGACAGTCACAGTAGTAGCAATAAACCCCAATGAAATGACCAAAAAAGCGCGGGATACGCAAAGATTAACCGATATGTCCAATTTACAAATGATTATGGAATTAGCGCGGAGCGAAGGAATGCTTAATAGCAGTTATTGCGATGGTACTAAAATTTATGCCTCTTTACCTTCGGAAACTCCTTTATCAGATAGTAATCTGCCAACTGGTGTTTCTTGGGCTCAGGTGAGTAAGGATAACATTAGAAACGCTGATGGTACTGGCTGGCTACCTTTTAATTTTAAAAATTTAGTTGGCTTACAGGTAACCGTTTTACCAGTTGATCCCAAAAATAGTCTAAACGATAGCTTATACTATACTTTCTATTGCAATCCCCAGCGGCAATATATTTTTACGGCTTATCCCGAATCAAAAACTTTTGGTCCTAAAGGCGGTAAAGACTCTAAAACCATAGCTGATGGCGGCCCAGACCCTTATGTCTATGAGGTTGGAAACAACTTATTTATTTCACCCTTAAAACCTGTTGGCTCCTGGTCATTTGAAGAAGGTGGCGATACCACTGCTTATGATAGTAGCGGCAATAACAATCATGGTACCCTTAAAAATGGTCCTACTTGGACAGATGGTCAA
>JAKPCT010000046.1 GCA_029553165.1 Bacillota bacterium | reverse complement strand
CTATAACCGAAACGCTGTAGTTGCTTTGGATAAGTTATTCAGAGCAATATTGTATTTAGACTGCAACCATGATGGGTCATGTGATTGTGGACATATATCTATGATTATTAGAGACGCAAGTAAGATTCTAAATAAATCGGGAGAGGTTATATGATACATGAATTAAATCAAATTCTCCACGCTGATTGCATGGATATTATGAAAGATATACCGGATAAATATTTTGAGTTGGCGATTGTCGATCCTCCTTATGGGATAGGAGCAGGAAATATGGTGATGGGTAAAGGTATTTCTTCAAAAATAAAAAAATCATCATGGGATGCTATACCGCCGGATAAAAAGTATTTTGAGGAATTATTTCGCATAAGTCAAAATCAAATTATATTTGGTGGTAATTATTTTATTCTTCCTGTTACTAATTCTTGGATAGTTTGGGATAAAGATAGAAAAAAAGAAATAAGTTTTTCAGATGGTGAGTTGATATGGACTTCTTTTAATTTTAATTTAAAAATAAAAAAACATAAATACGATGGATTTCTTGGAGCAGATACAGATTGCAGAATACATAAATGTCAAAAACCCATAGCCCTATACCGCTGGTTACTACAAAATTACGCTAAACCCGGAGATAAAATAATTGACACGCATTCCGGTTCAGGCAGTTGCGCCATCGCCTGCCACTTGGAAAAGTTTGAATTTTTAGCGATTGAAAAAGATGAAGATTACTACAAGGCATCAGTTAAGAGGCTTGAAGAAATACGATCACAAGGGGTATTATTTTGACCGCACTCCGTCCATATCAGGAAAAATTGTATAATCAGGCGCGGGAATCGCTTAAAAATAACCGTGCGGTATTACTGCAGCTTGCCACCGGTGGAGGGAAAACTCCGGTCATGGCTGCAATGTGTGAATCAGTGACAGCAAAAAATAAAAGAGCATGGATTGTAGTCCCACGAAAAGAGTTATTAAATCAAGCCTCAGCGCACCTGTCAAAGTGGGGAGTCAGTCACGGAATAATTGCAGCAGGAGAAAATGAGTCACGGGCATTTAAAATTCATGTCGTGAGTAAAGATACGCTAATCAGGCGTTATGATAAAATAAAAAACTGGCCTGATTTAATGTTGATAGATGAAGCGCACCTGTATATCGACCGACAGATTGAAATAATATCACACTTACCGGAATCATCAAAAATTATCGGGATGACCGCTACACCGGAACGACTTGACGGACGTGGATTGTCTGAAGTATATTCAGAGCTTATAGAGGGGCCGTCAATACCGGATTTAATCAGACAGGGATATTTAACAGACCTTGAATACTATGCTCCACCACTTGAAGGATTATCAGAATTGAAATATAGAGGGACTGAAATTGACGAAGAAACTTTTGAAGAATTACTACAACGAAAAAAAGTTTATGGGAAAGTTATAGAACACTACCAAAAATATGGGGAAAATAAAGCAGCGTTAGTTTTTTGTCGTTCTGTAAAATCGGCATATCACACAGCACAAGAATTTAAAAATCATGGATTTAAAGCTGAAGCGATTGACGGAACAATGCCCGATAAATTAGTAAGTCAGATTTTAGAAAAACATCGTAGCGGTGAAATACAAATCATCTGCAATTGTTTACTTGCGACTTACGGCGTAGATATTCCACGTGTTGAATATATCGCTGACATTTCACCGACGTTATCACTTGCACTATACATGCAGAAAATCGGAAGGGGACTCAGACCTTTTCCTGGGAAAGAAAAACTGATATATATGGATCATGTAAACCAGATTTTAGAACACGGCGTAAACGGTGTTCCGCCTCATTATTTGGAGCATATAAATTGGAATTTCCACGGAAC
>JAKPCT010000015.1 GCA_029553165.1 Bacillota bacterium | reverse complement strand
TTTTATCAGATTTAGTTTAACATTCGGTTGTTTTACCATACGACGCCCGAATGCAAAAAATGTTACAGGGGTAGTTATTCTTCTTTTGGCAAAATAGTTGCCGAAACGGCCAGCAGCTTCGATTCAACAACAATTTTTTTTGCCTGATTGCCTTCGGTTTGCTTTACATCAACATTTATTCCAACCGATTGGGCAAGCTTTTGTACGCCTTTAAGGGCGATATCGCCAATGGTGAGTTCCTTTGTCTGCGTTTGAACCTGTTTGGCCGAAATAGAACCTTGAGTAGTTAAGCTGTTGCTTTTATTTATGCTGATATTGGGTTGTGCTTCCTGCTGAGGTGTTTGGGTAACCTGAGGCTCAATGGTGGCTATTGGTTCAATTTCTTCGTCACTAACCCTATTAGTGGTTTCAGTAATCTGAGCAACCTGGGCAACCCTAACTGTAGTGGCGGGTTTGGAATATTGTAAGTTGGGTTTACGCCTTGTTTCCTGAACCGTATTGTCAATTGGTTTGGTAAGCTCAATGGTTTCTGCAGGTTTATTATTCTCCTGTTCAGGGGTGGTGGTTGGCCTTTGTACTGCCACCAGCGTGTTGCTGTCCATCCTGCTGATAAGCAACGAGTTTATGTAGATACCAATTAGCAGAACAGCTGCAATGCTTGCGGTTGCATAGGCAATGCGCGATAATGTAGGAGTAATACGGGCATGCTTTAGGCTGGCTTTCCTGGGAAAGATTTCTGCTGTGTTTGCTACTAATTTGGTTTTACTGTATAGGGTTGAGAGCCTTGCGATATCGGGGTGATTTTTTTTAAGCTCGTTTAGCTGTAAGGATTCTTGGGCCGTTAAATCATTCTCCAGCTCGGCAATGCAAAGGTAATCGGCCTCGGTAATACCGCTTTCGGTTAAACTGGTCGATCGCTTTAGGGTTTCCTTAGCCATTGGTGCTTTAACCGGTGTTGGGTTAAGCTTAATTTCGGCTAGCCCTTCAACCTCAAGTGCAATATCGGGGTTTTGATTCAGGAAAACCATAAGCTCATCGGTAAGCTCAGGGCTAAGCTTACCATCGATGTAATCGATGATAAAAAGTTCGTAGTTATTTCGGTTTATAGTCATAGCCCTAAATCAAGTTATCGATACTTACCAGCTGCTCCTTCAGGAACAACCTTGCCC
>JAKPCT010000273.1 GCA_029553165.1 Bacillota bacterium | reverse complement strand
AGCATCCATCAACCCTTCAATCCTTATTCTGTCCTTATCCTGATACACAATCAATCCCTGGGCCCGCATCGCATCATACAGCGCATTACTGGTCTTCTGGTCCAAATCCTCCAAATACTTTGCGTAGTCAACCGCCTTGATCCCGTCATTAAACTCCGCAAAGTCCTTAAACGTCTTATCCCACTCTTTCTGTAACTGAGTATAAGTGAAAGTCAAGCCACGGACCGTATTCCGCACCATAATTAGACGTTCATATTGCTGTCTGATATATTCCCTTGTCAGTTCTGCCGTCGTCAGATCCATCTTCTCCAAATGTTTAAGGTCGTCTTCGACACGTTTAACTATTGCTTTTGCTCTCTCAAGCTGCTCGATCACTTCCCAGATCTTTAAAATATCAAATATCGGTCCGCCTTTAAATTTCCTAAACCAAGCTTCGGTTGTCGGGGTAAACGGCCCAACTGTCATCATTAAAAGAAAACAGATCGTCAAAAAAACAATTGGCCTCATTCTCTTGCTCATCATCTTTTTCCCTCACAGAAGGTTCGTAAATTTCATTCTAAATCCTGACTTCCGGCTCCGAATTCAAATTAATTTTTAAAAACTAGGAAATCCCATCGAACTAACATTTTGAGTCGGATCGCCCAGTTGAATCTGATTCTTCTCAGCGTATATCCGTTGACTCATCTTCTCCTGCATCTCCCACTGATAATACATCGTCTGCGCACGATAACTCATCGCCATTATCGTCTGCATCCGGAGTAACTGGTTCATCTGGAGTGCCTGGATCTGATTGCCAACCTGTAATGCTTGTAAGGTTCCGACTGAATCGTAAGATTTCTGCATCAATTTCTCTAATTCGTCCTTATCCCCATCCAGTTCACTGATCAGACTCTGTGCCTTCATAGCGTCAAAAAGTGCATCACTGGTCCGTTGGTCCAGATTCTTCAGAAACTCGGCGTATTCGGCCCCCGACATCTTCATAAAATCTTCCTGTTGTTTATAGGTCTTTTTCCAGACCTCTTCGGTCTTATTGATGTCATAACTTAAGCCTTTAGCTTTGTTACGCAGATCAGTCAATTTACTAATTGCGTCAAGTATGTATTTTTTACTGTTATTAAAGAAACCCAAACCTATTTTTTCTAAATGTTGTTTCATTTTTTCCAAAGCTTCTAATTGTGCTTTTAATTGGTTTAATATTGCCTTTGCTTTTAAAAGATTATCCCAGTCAATAACCAAATACACTTTTGCTTCAGCCTTCGGCATTAAGGGCGCAAATACTGATGTAATGAAGACCAGGACCAAAAAGGATGCTATTAGACGTCTCTGTCGCAGTCCCGTCACCTCCTTTCTATCCAAGATTACGAATCCGGTATCCGGAAGTCAGAATTCAGAATAAAACCTTTTTAAAATCAAAGCCAAATCTCATGACCAACAGTAACACCATACTGTGGTCCACAAGCCCTTCAGGACTTGCATTCATTGGTGCAAGTCCTACCGGATCATTCTCCTTCGCCCCTTGCCAAGCTCTCCTGCAACTCCCGGTAGACATTTGCCTCATGGGTCAACTTCTTATACTTGAGCCACTCCTCATTAAACCGCTCGCGTCCAACCTCCGCCAGCAACTGCCTTACCATCCTCTGGTCCTCCTTCGAGCTCGCCGCGCAATATGCCAACGCTACCGGACCCAACGCCAACTCAAACAACCGCGACCCGTAAACACTCTTATAATAATATTGCCGTTTGGCGGTAGCCATCGAGATAATCTCGATCTCCCGGCTGTTCAATCCAAAGTTATAATAAGTCTTTGAAGTCTGTTCATCCCGGGCATTGGAATTTGGCAAATAAATCTTGGTCAGACACGACTCTGAGATCGCCGGTGCAATCGGGCTTGCCTCAACGTCGCGCAATGATTGCGTTGCAAATACTACTGAAACATTCGCTTTTCTTAAGACCTTAAGCCACTCCCTGATCTTCGCCGCAAACACCGGATTATCCAGGAACAACCAGCATTCATCCAGCACCAGCATCGTTGGTTTCCCGGTAAACCGCTGCTCTAATTTGTGGAAGAGATAACTCAAAGTCGGCGGTACGGCTGCCGGAGTATTCATCAACTTCTCCATCTCAAAACACTGCCAACTGCCATAATCAAGATTATCTTCCGTGGCGTCAAACAGCTTACCAAATGCGCCATTCAACGTAAACGGCTCCAACGCCTGCCGCAAAGTATTATCCTGGAGTAACAGCGTCAAACCGGTGATCGTCCGCTGGTCCCGCGGCGAGGTCGCCAACGACGAAAGCGCTGTCCAGACCAGCTTTTTAATATCCGGAGTGATCTCAATATTCTCACCCCGTAATAAATCATAGACCCATTCCGCTGCCCAGGACCGTTCATTCTCTTCATCAATCGCCGCCAACGGCTGGAATGAGAGCGTTCCTTCCGATTCATCCGCCAAATCATAAAAGTCGCCGCCGACTCCGGCCGTTAAGGCCCGGCAGGAACCGCCTTTGTCAAAGAAATAAACCTGGGCATCCGGATAACGGCGAAACTGTGAGGCCAATGTTGACAGCAAGACTGATTTACCGGCACCGGTTGGTCCAACGATCATCGTATGACCAACGTCTCCAACATGTAAGCTCAACCGGAACGGAGTGGCATCAGGTGTTTGAACATGCATTAGTACTGGTCCGTTCAGATGTTTATTTAACTTTGGCCCAGCCCAGATCGCTGACAGCGGAAAGACATGGGCTAAGTTTAACGAACTGAATAATGGCCGCCGTACATTGGCGCGGCAGAGTCCCGGCAAACTGCCAAACCAGGCATCAACTGCATTTAAAGTTTCATTTACAACGTTAAAACCGAGACTGTTAATGCTCTTCTCAACTGCCCGGACCTTCTTCTCCACTATATTTGCGTCCGGGTCCGAAACCACTACTACTGCCGTGAAGTAACCATAACTGACGGCATCGTCTCCTAACTCCTGGGCTGCAGCATCGGAATCAAGACTTTTATTAAGCGCATCACTGTCAACCATCGCGCTCTCGGTCTGGGAGACCGTCTCCCGGATCAACGTCATAACTCCTTTACGTTTGGCAAACCATTGTTTACGGTAACGGTTGATCTCGGCTAACGCATCAATCTTATCAAGTGGTAAGAATCTTGTTACCCAACGGTATTCAAAATTTAACCGGTTTAACTGGTCTAAGATCCCCGGAATCGTGGTCCCCGGGAAACCCATTACCGTGATCACCCGCAAATGATGATTGCCTAGCCGTGGTTCCAACCCACCAATCAGCGGTGTATCAGCTAATATTGCATCCAGATACATCGGAATCTCCGGCACTTTAACCCGATGCCGCCCCAGTGATATACAACTGTGCAAGTAAGTCAAAGTCTCTTCATCATCAAGCGGCTCCGCTTCCGCCATCAACTCCCGAAACAGGGTATAAATCCGATCAACTTCAGTAAGAAATGTTTTTAAATGAGCGCTATAGGCTTGCCGTTCGCGTTCCATATCTCTTTCAATGATAAACTTTTCAAAACGATTGTTCGTTTCCTGCGGCGGCAAATAAAAGAGGGTAAAGTAATAGTTGTTCTCATAATGATTGCCCGAAGCAAAAAAACCCTTCCGTTCTTCATCAATCATTGCCGTAATTAAATCCGGAAATTTTGAGTCAGGATATTTTTGACTGGTTACCCGTTGCGCCTCAGCATAGATCGCCCATCCACCTGAAAGACGTTTCAAAATATTATTAATCTGAGCGGTAATAGTGATTAATTCACCCCGAGTCGCACTGTCCAAATCAGGTCCCCGAAACCGGAAAGTCTTTTGAAACGAACCATCTTTATTCAGGATTACCCCTGGAGCTACTAAAGCAGCCCATGGCAGAAAATCAGACAGGCGATCCGGTTTACTCCGAAACTCTTTCAAATTAAACATCTCTACTATTGCACTCCTTAATATCAATAACTTGAATAATATCTCTTTTGGTGAATATGCCTTTTAAAACAGTCAAAAAACTGTGCATCACGTTTTGTTGCAATAACTGCTAAAATATGGATCACCAGACAGATCGGTAGTGCCAGCCACGATTGTAATCCCAATCCTAACGCCGCTGCCAGCGTCCCGTTGATGATTCCAATCGCCCGTGGTACTCCACCCATTAAGATCTGTTCGGTCAACGACCGATGGACCGGAATCTCATAACCATCTGACATTGTAAGATCTCCTTATAACTTTAGCTTGTTTGAATGTAATCAGATTTCGCGCCGCTGTGGCTGAAACGCCACCGCGGCACACGTCTTTTCACATCAATTTGTCTTAAAACGGAAGACCAGCTGAAAATCCAAAGAAGTTTAAGAAAAAGCTACTTGCAGTGAATGCGATTGAAAGACCAAAAACAATCTGCAATCCCTTACGCAGTCCGCCGCCGCCTTCACCAAATGCCAGTCCTAAACCGGTTGAAATAATCGCCAAAGTTCCAATAATCTTGGCCACCGGACCACTAAATGAATTTAAGATCTTCTCCAATGGACCTTCCCAAGGCATGTCCGATCCTGCTGCCAACGTAACCGTTGACAATACTAACATCAGACCAACCAACAACATCCCTACAGCCATTACCTTTGAGAAAACTCTGATTTTTTGCATGCTAAATCTCTCCTTTTTTGATTCTTTTTTTAAATATTGTAATTTATGGATGTAATGGTTACTCCATAACCTCCAAACATTTAATAACATGGATTAGTCTTCAATTTAGTCGCTGTACTGCTTAATCCTTAGACAGGACGGAGGAGATAGTTGCCGTCTTCGATCCCATCCACCGCTACAACCTCTCTAATCCTTCTTCCATGCTGATAGCGTTCAATATAGATAATCAGATTGACCGCCTCCGCAATCAATTCCTTCTGTGGTGTCGGGATCGCTTCCTGGATCAACTGCTCCAACCGGGTCAATCCCCCTCTGGCGCTGTTAGCATGGACCGTCGCACAACCTCCGGGATGTCCGGTATTCCAAGCTTTAAGCAGTGTCAACGCTTCCGCTCCCCGCACCTCACCGACCACGATCCGGTCCGGACGGAGCCGCATGGTTGCTTTAAGTAAGTCATTCATCGAAACATGCTCCCGGGACCGTAAAAAGACGGTATCCGGCGCGGTACACTGCAACTCCAACGTATCCTCAATAATGATGATCCGGTCACCGACCTGCGCAATCTCATTTAAAACCGCATTGGCCAAGGTAGTTTTACCCGACCCGGTACCACCGACAATCAAAATATTCTTCTTTTGGTGAACTGCATCAATTATTGACTGGCGTTGTTCCGGAGTCATAATCTGCTGCTCAACATAATTGTCCAGCGTGAAAACCATCAGTGCCTTCTTTCGAATGGTAAACACGGGCGCAGTTACTACCGGTGGCAATAATCCCTGAAACCGATTGCCACTCCCCGGAAATTCAGCGCTCAAGATGGGGTTATCAGCATTG
Organism: Bacillota bacterium; assembly: GCA_029553165.1. Lineage (GTDB taxonomy): Bacteria > Bacillota > UBA4882 > UBA8346 > UBA8346 > JAKPCT01. The sequence goes on along the minus strand of JAKPCT010000273.1, from coordinate 50,927 downwards.
CAGACTGCTCCGGTCGAACTGGCAATCAGGTAAATAACCCGTTCCGCATTGGCCGGTGAGATTGTCATGTTAGTATCGGAACGACCCTCCCCCAACTTTTCAACCCACAGCTTACCATCGGGATTTAACATCAACTCTACCACTTTTGGGTCTTCCAACAATCTCCCGATCTCCGGGCCAACTGCCGTTGCCAGCATCTGCATCAGTCGATCATAACTGGTCTCAACCTTTTTCATGTTACTGTTCATCACTAACCACCTTCCTTCTTTCACGCTGAAGGTTCGGCATTCACTCTAATAAATCCTTTCAAAACCAGCCATTATGATCCAATCTTTAACGTTTAACTTTGTATGGTTGCAAAATAAAATCCTTGTCAACAAGCACATTGAATCTGAATCCCGGTCTAATCTCCAAGGTCGGTTGAATATTCATGTTTTTCTCAGCCAGCCTTACTCCGACACGGGAGACATTTTCAGACGCGCCTTGAGTAGCCAATTCAGAATATGTCATCCTTTCGCTAGCCTCTCCCTGCGCTACTCTGGCACCGGCGCTGAAGACACTGGTAAAGAAGATTCCGCTAATAAGCCGGCCATAATGATTATTGACACGATCTTTAACTCCCGAATAACCACTGCCATCAACACCAATTAATGTTTGTAAGTCGATTGAATCACCATTCGGATAGATCAACCTGTTCCAAACCACCAAGACCCGTTTTTGACCATAGATCACTTTGCTGTCGTAAGTCCCGATAATTCGGGAACCCTGCGGAATCAACAGATACCGGCCTGTTACCGTATCATAAACATTCTCGCGAACCTGTGCCACCAATTTTCCTGGCAAGTCACTGTTGATACCGGTTATTAACACCGCTGGGATAATTGTCCCTGCTTTCACTTCATATCTTGACAGCGGTTTTTGCAAAGACGAGGTTGCATAAAATGCACTGCCATGATTCTGCTTGATAAAATCCCGTTTCTGGTCCTGATGATCAGTTTGTGACTGCTGCCCTACCTCATCCGGATAACCCTCATCAGCATTCATCTGTTGCATCATAGCTTTGGCCAAAGCATCGATACTCGACTCTTCCGCACTGGATTCTTTCTTACCGGAATCATCCTTTTTCATTGATTCTTCGTTTGAGCCACTGTTAAATCGGATCGGGCTTTTCTTCGCGGCTAACAATTCTTTCTGTTCCAAGGTCATTTCACTTGACCCGGTCCGGTATTCCCCTTCACTCCCAAAATCATACCTGTCATCAATAAATCCTTCCTGTTTCGGTACTTTGGGTTGGGAGAACAACGCTTCATCAAATCCATCCAACGGCGGTAGCATTTCTGGCGAGTCCTTGGTTACAACTTGCCGCTCATAACCATCCGGAAGATCATTCAACTCATCCGGTGCAAGACCAAAAGCCGGTGCCGAGATCTGTCCTGCCTGTTGTTGACCAATTTGTTCGGTACTTGCCGGTTTTACCGGCGGTGTAAACGCATACATGATTCCTAACATTAGAAAGGCGCCAATTGATACGGTTATTATCATTACCGTTTTCCGGTTAAACCCGGTCCCTTGTGGCGCTGCCGGTCTGACAACAATCCCGCCATCATTTACCGGTTGATTGGCCATCTCCAATTCATTATTCAGATCGTTGTTTAAATTGTCACTCATTTACTACCCTCCTTATCACAATTATTTTCTGTAAATCTTAACAACCTCTTTACCACAACGGAGTTCACCATGTTGAAAGATGCGGTCGATGATATAGTAATTGTTCTTCACACGATAATTAACCAATAATAAGCTCTTGCCTTCTTTGATAAATAAGGCAGGTGCTTCACCGGAGAACATTGTTTTTGGCATCTTAATGTAAGTTTTAATACCATCATCGAATACCAGCTCCGGAGTCCAACTATACTTCTTTTTACTGCTTATCCGATATTTAAAGTTCAAATTCTCCGGTTCAAAATTAACGATACTGTCTTCTCCGAGGACAATCGTCTCTTTGGCGATCTTCTCCTCTTCTTGTTGTTTCCGGAGGAATGCAGCCCTCTCTTCATGAGGATAGGCCCAGTTTACAATCGGAGTAAACCAGTCAGTCGCCTCCAGGCTTAAATGATAAGAATGTTTATCAGTATTGATTACCATATTTGTTTTGAGGCCGGCTTTCAATGGCTTAACATATACGTGCCATTGGACTTGGTCACCACTGCCGGACTGCGCCTGATCAACCATCCAGCGGACCGTATCTCCACCACCGACAAATAAAATCTCTTCACCCGGCTGGAGTTGTATATCAGTCAGACGTCCTTCTTGACAGTAAACCTTATAAATTTGATTTGGCGCGTATGAGAAGACAAAATCTGCCTGTTTGGTCATTGCATCGGGGAGATCGAGGGTATTTCTTTCCACATTTTCAGCTGCAACCCTCTCTGCAGTCTGAGCAACATTACCGTCTTCACCTGTTAGACTCTCCGCATACACCAGTGGTAAACTTACACATAATACCAACAACATCAACAACACTACTTTTAACTTTTTCATTTTAATTTTTTCCTCCTTTTGTTAATTCTTTTGACCATGAAAAATCTTTAATATAAAGTCCTAATGGATTTTGCAGCAACTCCTTCTCGCTTCGCGGAGTGGAAAAATCAAAAGTAAACAATCCTGTCATCCAATAGGAATCTTTCAAGGCTCCTTCTTTGCTATAGACATCTTCCCGCCATCTAATCTGGTATGTATCCTTGGACATTGCAACAACAACATTGATATCAACCTGAACTGTTTCAGTACCAATTTTTTTCAAAGGCTCTTCCACCTTTACGATTTGGCTCATCTTATTGGCTGCTGACTGCCGCAGAAACGCATATACCGAAAGCCAATTTTGTTTGGCGATTACCGGATCTAACGGTATTGTCCGCGCCTTCTGGACTACCTGTGACAGAAAATACTTTATTTCCTTCTCTTGAGGCACGTATTTCGACTCTCGCGCCGGACCAATTGCGGTAGCAGTACCATCAGACCCAACCTGAACCACATAGGGGGTTACCATACTCTTAGAACTCTGATAAATCAGTCCTATTGCTAAAACCAAACACAAAGTAATACTTACTAATGCGCACAATCGCCAGTTTAATGCTTGCACCCGCGCTGAACCAATCCGATTGTCCCATTCTTCTCTAGCCCGGTCATAAGGTGTTACCGGATAGCTTTCCGGGTGATAACTTTGAGTCGGTTGATTCAGTTCCTTAACACTCATCCAATCATCCCCTATTCTTCTTAATCAATCTTGCAACATTAAGAGTTAATCTGTTTTATCTACCCTTCATCCCCTTCCAGAGATTCAATGATATTAAAATCGCTGATCTGTAACCCAAACAAGTCACATAATACTGCTATCAATTTGGTACTTGGTATCTTACCGTTTTCAATATTTGAATAATAATTGGTAGTAATTGATAAATTATAGCGTTCCTTAATCACATTAATAACATCATCCTGAGTCATGATCACCTCATTGCCCTCACTGTCATAGAAAGGCATATTGAGTCTTGCTTTAATCAATTTAATGTTTTTTTTGGAATTTTTGTTTGATTTTCTTAAATTGTCAGTCATGGTCAATTCCCCATTAGAATAACTTTTTCAAATCAAGAGATGGATTAAACTAACTAAATTATATGTTTTGTCATAAAAGTAAAAAAGTACTAATTTTCATTAGTACTTTTTCCAAAATGGGTTATTAAACAATAATACCTGTTCGCTAGGTATTACTAATTGATAACACCTGACCGGCTAATTTAAAAAATCACAGTATTCTTCAATCGCTTCCTGACATGATGATACATTTAACTTCTTCAACAATTTATTAACTTGGCATTTCAAAGTGTTTTTAGATTTATGTAAAGTACTGCAGATTTCATCCTGCGTGTAACCTTCCCTTTTATAACGTAATATCTCAATCTCCGCATTACTCAATGATTTAAATAACATCTCTCTTTGCTTAAAATAATACGCCTTTGCCAGAATCTCTTGTGGTGAAATCGTATCAGCAATCATTACAACTTTGTCAGCCAGTGTTTGATAATTGCGTTTGGAAATAAATTCAACCGCACCCGATTCAAATGAACGGATGATCAATTCAGGATCTTCAACCTGCGACATCATGATGATCTTACATTTTTTAGTCTGTCCACTTCTGATTATCTTCCCAATTTCACCGGCAACAAGAAATCCGTCATACTGATTGGCAATAGCAATATCTATAATAATAACATCCGGCTCCAGTATTTTAGTTAATGCTACGGCATCAATCTTGTTGGAAGCTGTCCCGACAATTGAAATTCGTTCCACTTTATTCAATATTTCGCTATAGAGCTTCCGCCAAAATAAATCATTCTCAATAATCAGTACTTTAATCTCTCTGCTATCCATCTAAACTACCCCTCTCCATGCACAGCACATAAGTTGGAAAATTTCTTCATCTCCTCTACTTTTAGTATCGACTAATCATTTTTTCAGGAAAACTCTAAGACCAAATTAGTCATTCACCACCTTTCAAGCTTCCAAAGTATAGATTTTTCTGATGTGTCTTTCAGCAACATTTTCACTAAAAAAATTAGAAAAGATGATCAATCGAAACATTGAACAGATTTGCTAACGCTTTTGCCAGTTCAATACTTGGATCTCTCTTACCAGTTTCTAAACTGCTTAAATGTCCTCTGCTAATTTTTAAGCTGTATTCGTTACTTAGAAGCTCTACAACTTGCTGTTGTGTTAAGTTTCTTTTCTTTCGCGCTTCAATTAGATTTTTTCTTGTAATCTTTACTTCACTTATGTTCTGCACAATCAATACCTTCTTACTTTTATTGAGTAAAAAAGCAATAAAATTGTTTAAATTATTTATCCTTGATCATTTTTATCATACCCAGGAATAAACTGGAAGTCCTTAAAATATATTACTTTTAAGGATAAAAAATAAAAAAAGTCATAATTTCTATGACTTTTTAATGAATTGCTTTACGTTCTTGATCACTCATCAATCAATGATTGAATTATTTTTATAGCTTGTTTTATGTTTTTTGGTCTTCTACCGTTTATTGCTAATTTATTTAAAATGCTACTTATATAGTTTTTCAATGATTCTTCTTTCAAGTACAAAGTTTTTGCAATTTCTGATCTGGAAACTCCCTTTTCTAAATATTCAAAAACTTCACGTTCACGCTCGGTTAAAGAATAGCTTTTCAAAATTTCACTTATCTTTTTCTCCTTCACAACGTCTTCATATTGAATTAAAACATTTTTCATTATTTCTGCCGGAGATTTACGTTTAATAATCTCTCGTATTGTTTCAGGTAATTTTTTATAATTTTCTTTGACTATAAAGTCATTTGCTCCGGATAAAAAAGATTTTATTACATGATCAGGATTATCAGAAGTTGTTGTAATAATTATTTTGGCATCTGATATTTTTCTTATTTTCCCAATGAAATCCAGACCCTCCGGACGACATGTTTCTGAAAAATATAAATCCAATAAGATAACATCAGGATTTAATGAGTTTATTAATTGGTACCCTTCTTCAATACCGGTACTTGATCCTATTACAAGCATATCTTCTTCACTTATAAGTAATTTTGTTAAAAGTTTAACCCAGGCTGTTGAATCATCAATGATCAAAATTTTAATAGGCTTCATCAAGAATACCCTCCTTGCATCAAATAAAACTCATTTATGCCGGAAAGATAAGGGTAAAACAAGTGCCTTTACCTTCTTCACTTTCAACTTCAACTCTACCTTTGTGTTGTTCCATAACTACATAGCAATGCGTTAAACCTAATCCATAGTTATTGGAATTAAGCTTTTTGGTTGTGTAAAAAGGTTTAAATAGGTATTCTAATTGGTCCGCAGGTATACCTTTACCGTTATCTGATATTTTACAGATTATCTTTTGATACTATTTTTAGACAGTGCTTTAAAAAATATATCATCAATTGTTAAGAGATAAGTACATATAACCGTGATAATTGATAATAAAATAATTAATTGCTCATTTTTTTAAAAGAAACTCTTGAAATCATTCCATCCTCTCCCGTTTATTTAGCTGAATCATGTATGTGCTGTTATTGGATAGGCTAGATTTTCGGGAATACTTCTCTTGATAGGCTTTACAAAGAATGTATCGTCTAAGTCATCGTATTCTTCTTTAACTGCAGCAATATTAGGAGTAAAATAGAAAATTACTTTCTTCATTGCCGAACTTGCTATTTTATCTAAAATACTTTCAAGTTCCAACTCCCGATCACTTACAACATCATACAGGTGCAGAATTTCACCTTCAGCTTTATATATAAAAATGATCTCCTCTTTCTCAAGATAATACAGGTTATCTTTAAATGTATTTAAGCAATACCAACCAAAAATTGACTGATCGTTTTTAACGCTTAATTTCTTCGATATTGGAACCCTCCTTTGCGATAATCTTCTAATGATCTCTAAATCATCTTTTCTTGAAATATTAAGTTGTATCAGCTTTCTTTCTTCTCTATAGCTCTTATTTGAAATATCAATTGAAAACCGGCATTGTCCAACTTTCTCAAAGCCAAACTTTGGATAAAAATTAAGCACATTTTTGTTTGCAAAAAGATACATTAAATCACATTTAGATTCATATTCGTTTAGGACGTACTCCATTAGTTTTCTGGCTAACCCTTTTCCTCGATACTCCGGATGGGTCATTACGGTTCCAATTTGCAAAGCCAACACTTCTTGATCCTCAATAAGCATGTTTAGTTTACTAACGGAAACATTAGCAATTACTTCATCATGATTGACATATGAATAACAGATGCAAGTCGAATCCCAAAAACCAGCTTGATACCAATTTTCAAAATCTGCCCCAAAAATTTCATTCGCAAGCTTATTGAAGCTTAATCTATATTTATCAATATTTTTATAATCACTGATTAATTGAAAGTTATTCAATTGATCAATCTTCTTTGAATTGAAATCAGACAGCAACTTTTCGCACAATAAAATCCCGAATCACCCCTATTTAACTGGAAAAATGTAAAAATAAAAATAAGTAAAGGCGAGCAGGTTTTATAAGTTTTGAAAGCTTTCAATAGTTTTTAACTGATTTAAACAGTTAGTTTAAGAAGAGCTACATAATTTATAAGTTATTACACATGTAGTCAGATTATATCACAAAAAATTACCATTGACTAGTTTTAACATTTATGTAATGTTTTATTATTATCTAATGTTAACAAAAAAGAATGAAGGACTATCAAAAAAATCCTTCATTCTTGCAATCAAATAAATATTTTGATTATGTTTGCTAAAAAATAAATAATAACCACAAATGATAAAAAACCCATCATCCAATCTCTTTTAACAATTCATCCAAGTCCAACAACTCATCCAATGGATCGCTATCATCTTTATTACCAAGTTCAAATGATTTAATTTGAAAATGTTCCACGTTTGACGGATAAAAGATTTTTGGGACTTCCATCTTGGATATACCGAAGTTGGAGATCTTCACAACATTATTAAAGTTCTCCAGATTTTGAAACTCAGTAGGCAGAATAACCCGTTCATTCTTCTCCTGCTCATTGAAGCTCTTCCGGTCACCCGTAGATTTATGAGACATCTGACTTGACTGGCTGATCCTAATTATCTGCTTCTCACCCAATGCCTTACTTAAAAACTCCGCCGTTTCGGGCTCATTGATTCTAAAGATAAAGTTGGTGTTAAAGTTATTGTAGAATGTTTTAATATTCGATTTTCCGTATGTTTCCTCAATTCGCCCCAAGTCCTGGTTAGCACAGAGCAAACAGGCCCCTTTAGACCGACCAACCGTCAACAGATCCAAGATTGATTCCATCTTATACAATGAGCCTAACTCGTCAATGATAAAGAAGATTCGCCGGTTGAGCTTATCAGGTAATGACAGTGTTTCCCGGATCACCGTATCAATTACAAACGTCATCAACGGTTTAAAGATCATTTTAAATTGTTCAATATTTAAGAGATAGACAGTCCTGGTGTCATTCTCATCACGAATAAATTTACGGAATGAAAAATCACCTTCGATATCAATTAAGTATCTAAAAAATTGAATCCGCTCCTGCAGTACCGAGATAATACTGGAAGAAGAGTTGGATTCCGGATTTTCAATATGTTTTAAACCTGCCTGTTCACTCAAGGGTAACTCTTCAAAACAGACTTTCATATAGGAAATGCTTTGGGAGAAGAAATCCCATAGATCTTTGTTCGTAGTCCGCCCGTTTTGATGGAGATAAATCAGTCCCATCCGGAAGACGTCCTTCGCACAGTTATACCAGTATTCATCACGTGGGTCGGTTGAAACAAACAGACTCTTGGAAGCAATATCAAAATCAGGGTATGATTCAATCTCGTTAAAGAAACTCCATTTTAATGTACGTAAATCAAACGGTGAAAAGATCAAGTCATTAGCTTCAAAGTGTTTGCTGACAAACTCACCCTTCATATCATAGATGATCATCTTCTCCCGGGTGCGGGCTTTTTCTTTCCGCTCGCGGATTTGGTAAATAATCTGATTTAACAAGACACTCTTACCGGAGCCCGCTGCCCCCAAGATTAAGAAATGGCTTGGCTCCATCGACCTGGGGATCTTGGTATCGCCAATCGTTATATGGGGCAATTCTTTCTTTTTGTTTTCTTCCTTTGCTTTGGCAGCCAGTTTGGCATTGAGTTTTTCAATCGGAATTAAATCAATACCCCTAATAAATTTGTCTTTCGACATTTTTATTGAATATAAATAGAATGCTACACAATATAATAATGCCAAAAAGTAGCTTGCCCAGGAGATCTTTAATGCTTTAAAAAACTTCTCTTTACTATACCAAAAAGCCCCGTTAGTCAATTGGTCAAGCCGCTGACGGTAATAATTGGTGTAGACCCGGGGATATCCTCCAAAAAGAGCCCTGCTTTCCATCGGCTCCAGTTCAATAACATCTGTGTTATTAAAAGTATAGTTATAAAAATGTTTCCAAGTAATTTGGTAACCTGCGATCCGAATACCAAGCAATTGTTTGTAAGTAGGATTAAACATATTGTAAATGATCACGCCCTGAACGATAACTGCAAATATTAGAGCGTTTCTTACCATAGCAAAATACATCCAAAAATCATTCCAAAACGTCTCATGACTTTGATACCCTCTCATTGTACCAGCCTCCCATCTCATCAGGATTAATCTAACCTTAAACTACAGAGATTAAAATAGTATGATCGTAACATTCACTTTGTTGAACTAATTATTAAATTGACCTTTTGCTTGGTTTTTGACTTCTAAGATCACCTTCTTATTCCGGACATTTTCAGTGAATCAGTTTCAACACTTTGATTGTGCGTGAAAAAATTCCAATGCTCCTTTCCGGTCCTGGCTTCACTAATATTCTTTTTAGTCTTTACCAACTTCTCCTTAAGAGCAGTATACTTTGGATCTGCTTCTAGTTTCTTCTTAAGTAGAATATTTAACTCTTTAGACCGGTGCTCTGCTTCTGTCAGCTTTTGGTTGAACTTTGCTTGTTGACCCGCGATCTCTTCTTCTAACTTTTTTATTCGATGCTTCGTAAATGGAATATACTTGAGAATTTTTACTTTCTCCATTTTCTCCTTTTGCATTTGTAACCTGTTTAATTCTTCTTTCTCTTTTTTAACTTCCCCAATCAATTTGTTAAATATGGGATCTTGTTTAACTTGTGCAATTGCTTCATTCTTTATTGTCTTCATTTCATCAATTGTAATTCTAAATCTGTCAATTTCAATCTTCTTTCCGTAGGTTTTGAAATGTTCAGCCAAATTTGGATTGAACGTCCTTTCAGTTGTTAACCGTTCTATCTCCTTGGCGTTGGTGTCCTTTTTCAGTTGCAATTTATCAATCATTGCAGTAATTGCATCAAGATTATTATAATTCGCTTTATTTAACTCTTCGGCAATTTGTCGTTCAATTTGATTATTCTCTGCGGTAAGTATTTGAATTCTCTCGTTAACCTTTTCCTGATAGCGGTCGTATTGTGCAATTCTGGCTTTTTCTTCAGAAATTAATTCCGGTCTGGTCCTTAAAATCTCTTGCTTTTCGACTGCATCTTGTACCTTATGTAATTCTAAATAATCCTTATAATCGGTATCATTTCTATCTACCTTCTGAAAAGCTTCGACGGTCCTTTTAAAAGCCATTTGTTTTGCTTCACGTTCGGTCCTGGAAGTTAAATATATTGCAACATTCTTCTCAAGCTCTGCTAAAGATGGAAAATTTGTTACTACCATTCCAATCTCATATTCAACCGCAATATGAGGATCTTCACATAAGTCAGGACTATTTCTAAAATAATTCTGGTCTGCATGAGTGCACTCATGTTCGATAGCTTCTTTTCCTTCAAGATGCGTCCCTGGTTCAGTCAAAAATCGGGCATTTATGTAAATTGTATTGGTCACTGAATCATAATACCCATTGGTACTATCATTCCTAATAAGCTCAATGTTGCAATATTTTCTTCCGACAGCTGCAGCTCGCTGCATTTCAATCTTTCGATAATAATTGAGCCTTTCATGAAAACTAGCATTATCCCAATTTGAACTTTTAAGAATTTGATCCATAATAGCTACTCCTTTAAAGACTAGATATATTAGTTTATTTATGATTATTTATCCCAACTAAACTGATTTATTTTATGGTTGCTAAACTCATTTAACTGCTCGGCAATAAACTTTTGATCCTTAACAATACTAGAGCGGTTTAAATAAAATCCACTCACTTTAATATCCTGATCTTTATTAGTAATCATCGAGGCTAACATTGATAACCTTTCTAAGGCTTGGCGCTCATTATTTAATTGACTCAACTGTTTCCTAAGCTCCCGGTATTCAGGAGTTTCAATTACTAACGCTCGAAGTTCAGCGGGTAATTCTTCCCATTTACCGTCATTAAACGCTTTTGAAGCTTTCATTTTAAACTTTAATAATTCCTGTTTATCATTGGCAATCTCTTGTTGTAATGATTTTGCTTTTAAAGAAACATCATAATTGATAATCCCGTTACCTTCATAATATTGAATTTTGGATAACTCTTCTTCTTTCCGTAAAATTTTCTCTTCCTGAATGTTAGTGAATTGCTCCATTACCTTTTTTGATAATTTAAAGATCTCATTGACTGTCTGTTGATACTCCGAGTCTGTTTCACCCATTTTGCCAATCTTTTTCAGATGATAATTAACCGCTTCTTCAAGCTCGCGAATACTAACGGTATTTTCATTTAATTGCCTGTTGATCAGCGGAACCTGGGACAAAAAAAGTATCCAAATCATCAATCCTGCCAGAATACTTGATTGTTTTCCCGGGTTTTGTCTCACTAATATTTTCCTGAAGCTTGAGCAACTGATCTAATTTGGTTTCGACTTGGTATTTTTCCCGTCCCAACTCCAAATACTCTCTGAAAACAGGATCGCTTTTTAAGATTTGCTGCGAATAATCTTTGATAAATATCTTGGCTTCATTTGATTCAAGCGCAGCTCTTTCCCTCTGCTCAATGTATATTTCAAGCTGGTTCAGATAAGCAAGTGTTCTTTCTAATGATCGCGATCGAAAATAATTAAATGCTTTTCCTAATTTTGAACCTTGTTCAATTTTATTGAGTTCTTCATTACATTCAAATTTTTTCGTCTTAATCAAATCTCTTTCGGGTTTCAAGAGATTGTTATATCTAAGATAGGTTTCTTCAGCTTTCTTTTGAGCTTCTTCTTTCGGAATGGAACGGCTCCAATCAAATCTATCCATCTGGTTTTGAAGCTGATGGAGTTCTTCCTTGAGATTCTCAATATATTTATTTGCGGCAGCAGTTATCTCTTCAATTTTAACTTCATATTCCTTCAAATCAATTCACCTTTATAATCCTATTTTTCTAATTACTGTTGATTGATATAACCAATCTTCCAAAGAAGCCCACTTATCGATCGATGGATTTACCACTAAAATCAACCGTCGTAATCTTTCCCCGGGTAGAATTACTTCGGGCTTCCCTTTCCTGGTGAAGATACTTGTTTAACTGGTTGTTTATAGTAGTTAGCTGGTGATTGCAGATCTGTTCTCTGCTAAACCCCCATAAACCTTTACTATACAGTTTTTGTTCTTTATCCTCAATCTTACTGATCTTCTCAGTAAGTTTATCTAAAATAAGGATCTGACGTTCAAGTTCAGGAATACCCTGCTTTAAAACTGATAATTCTACCCCAACACTATTTTGGATTGGAGTCTGACCGGTAAAATGCCCTGATCCGATTAGATCTTTTTCTGTCTCAAATCTTCTTTTAAATTCATTCAGATCTGTCCGGAGATGATCGATCTCTTTTAATTTACTTAGTGGAACAATATCCCCCAAATGATTTTCTAATCTATTAAGAGACTCCTGCTTTTCCCTGAGTACTCTAAAACCCTCCTGCTCGGTTTTGTTTAAAATCTCTCCTGTAAGATTAACATAATCCCAGACAGCATTTTTAAAATGAAAATTTAATATCTTTTCAAAATCTCCAATCGAAATCTCATACTTGGTTAGTTGCCTTTCGATCTTGTTGTACTGTTGATCAAAATTAGCCAGATTATAAGGATCACCATTGATACCGATCTTTTGCCACGGTTTTGAATAAGCAACCACGATAGCAGTATTATACAGATCAGTGTATCTAGCTATTCTTTCTCTTAAAGGTTTTTGATAATTCAGGCATCTCCGATAAACAGGATAATCTTTTGGTAGATCCCTTTTAACAGTTCGTGTCTGAATCTCCTTAACCATTCGATCTGTCAGCAGATCAAGCGTCTTATTAACCCGATCCATAGTATGATTTAATCTTTCAATATGAAGCTCCATTATCTGGACTACTTTCTGTATCGAATAATACTTTCGCTGCATCTGTCCCTATCAAATGTTGTTATTATAGTCAGTCTAAAAAAGATCGCTCAAGCCATATTTACTTCTGACATGGTATATGTTCTTGAGTCCTGATTACGGCATAACTCAATCTCAAAAACCACTACTTTATTTAGGATATTATTCTTAAAAGAGTCCAACTCCAGCAATCCCTGCAAATGACTTTCTGCTTCATTAAAATAACCCAAGCGCCGTAATAATTCACCGGTTACTATCTGAGCCGTTTCCCAAGAAGAAGCCCGATCGACCGTATCAGTCAGGTATTTTCTAAAGTATTTCAAACTAAGTTCTAAATCTTCTTTAAGCTTAGTCTCATCATCTTCTTCCTGCCATGATGCTTTTAAGAAGATATGGGCTAGCGTTAAATTATCTTTTCCCAGTTGTTGATATAATCGCCCCAAAAGATAATACGAAGCCCGTTCAACACATTGCCGGTACGGCTCGGATTCAACGATGGTTTTACATTGGGCTATTTCTGTTTCGGGGATGGTATCGTCATAGATTACAAATTTACAATCAGGACATACCGGCAGTAAAAAAGGAGCAGAAATCGGACCAAGCGGTTTCAGGTCAAGCCGCAGATCGACTTGAGTCCCGGAGATGTCTACTAATGCTTCAAACTCTCCATTACAGACCGGACAAACAAATTTGTTATAATCAATGTTCATTTCATTCTCCTTACATTATTTAAAATAACAATTTACAATGCTGCATCAATTCATCTGCCAATTTTGTTTTTTGGCAATATAATCTGCCGCTTCTTGAAGCAGCTGCACACGTTGTTCGAGCGAAAAATTCTTCCAGTTTTTAAAGTCAAAATCATTAATTCTAGCAAACCCGGAAAGCAGATGTTCTTCAACCTGATTCATATGTACCCTTTCTAATATACTTACTGATTACAATCATCTTGAAATAACTCTTTGCCATTGCTGATTGTTTTGATTTACAACATAATTGCGATTCTGTTTGCTTAATGCCGGATTAGATCTTTCGATATCATATCGGGCAGTGATCTGTTTAATTTTGATATTTGCATTTGACAAATGTACTTTCAAACTATTATACTTCTTTCTTGTCTCATTATTTGCTGCAATCTGTTTCAAGCTTTGCTGATAAACCTCTTTTTTAGTATCCGCTTCCATATTCTCAAGTAATGCTTTTTCGTTATTAATCTTTAATAACAGCCCATCAATTTTTGATAATGCTTCAGCTCGTTGACTATCACTGTAAGTATGTTCATTTTTAAAATGATTCGTAATTACTTCCTCATATTCAGCGTAAACTTTATCGAGGCGTTTTTTTTGTTCATTAATAATCTGCTCTTTCGCGGTGTCAATCATTTTATTAATTTCATGGCTTAACTTCAGTTGCACTTCTTCATATTTCAGCATTGTGTTATAGTCTCTGACTAAGTTCGGTATTTGATTTAAAGTATTATTTAATGATCGATTAGAGATATAATCCTGAGCTGTTTTGATCTCCGCTTCAATCTGTTTTCGCTGCACCGAAAATTCACCTGACCTCAACAGCTGCTCTGTTAATGTTTTAATCTTTTTTTGAATGACGTCGTTTCCTGTAAGTTCAACTTCCGAAGCTTTTTCACCTAACACTTTTATTTTGGCAGCATTCTCCGCTTGAACTCTTAGTGATGCTAATTTACCTTCACAATCTGCAATTTTTTTGGTTAGTGTTAATACCGCTCCACTAAATCTGAATTGATATTCTTTCTGGTATAAATCATGAAGCTCTAATTTTATTTTTTTCAAATAATGCTTACCGTATTTTTTTATTGCACTTTCTTGTGCTAAATCTTGTTCAGCTTTAGATATTCGTTCATATTCACGAAATCCTTTATCCTCAAGGCCTTGTTGCCCTAATGTTCGCTCAAAAAACAAAGCAGTTTGTTCATGAGCAAACTCCCGGGCTCTTATTTCAGCTAAACCAAACCGATAAAGCAGTGGATCTTTTTCATTATAACACTTAAGAGCAAAACACTCTTCAATAGCTACCAAATCTAATTTATTTGCAGCCAGATCCGGATTCATTAATAAATGCGCATCATAAGCATGCTGAATTTCATGGAGGATACTATTCAAAACTTTGGCTTTCGCTCTTTTTTGTTTCAACAACCGAGTATTTATAAAAATAATTTCAGGTGAATTTTGATACTCTCCATAAGTGTTGTCTGAAAAATATTTAGCTTGTACGGAACATGGTTTTCGCCCTTGTAAATTGGCCATGTATTTTTCAACCTCAATACAAGCGACCAGCCGCTCTTCAAAAGAAGCTTTTTGCCAATTATCATAAATAAATAGATCTTTTACTTTTTGATCGAGCCCATCCAATAAAAAAACTTGATCTTCAGCCATACGTCCCCCGTTAATCACCTTATCTAACCCAAAATACTTTAATGAACCATCCCGCCATTAGCCATTCTTCGCTGTTGGGTAATGTTATAAGCCGGATCAAGAGCTTGCATCTTATTATCAAAGTCTCGTTGTCTGATTCTGGCATCTCTGATCGCATCACTCAATCCCATTAATTCTTTATACTTCTCCGAATCTGAATTAATTGCTTTTTTGACATTTACCTTGATTTCACGTCTATTAATTTTGATATGTTCTTCTAAATCTTTTCTCATACCGCTAAGCTTTTCATTGGCTTGATTATAATTTTTTTCATGTTCAATATCAAGTTCTGTACGCCCAAATATCTTTTTAATCTGGGGCAGATCCTTTTTCAAGCCTTCAACGATCATTTCTTGCTTTTTAATTGCTTCTTTTTCTTTTTTAAACATTTCATTAATTACTTCTTCTTTTGTTGCTTCAATTATCTTTCGGGCCTTATCAATATTATCCAGTTCGATCCGTTCCTGCTCCTTTTGCTGATTGTAAGCTTCTATATATTCCGGACTAATACCTAAGTTAGGAGTCAATGTCTTTTGAGTCCTTAAGCGATTTATTTCTTCAGTATTCTTTTGCTGTTTTTCTCGTAATGCCTTGATCTTTTCTAAAGTCCCATTTGACTCCATTAATTTATTAACATTTTCGTTAATAAAGTCTTGCGCTTCTTTGGTCTCAAATATTTCTTTTTTTGTCCTTTCTAAATCATCTCGCTGTTTCCATAAGTTATTAAATTCTGCATCAAGCAGTTTACTTTCAGCTTCGCGAAGTTGGGGATCATTGACATCTTCAAGGCTAACCTTTTTTTGGGAAACTTCACTTAACCGATTAGAAATCTCTTCTTCTTCCTTCTTTAACTGTGGGTGATATTTTTCAATATATTCCGACTTTACCTGTTGTTCAATTTTTTTAATTGTGTTTCTGATTTGATTGTCCATTATTTTGTTTTGAGAATTTAACCGATGTTCTTTCTCAGCTAATTTCTTTCGGTAACGATCATGAATTATCAAGTCAATTCTTTTTGAGTAAAATGGACCAAATTCCCGTTCTGCTTTTTCAACAATTTCCTTCCGTCTCTTTTCATAATCTTCCATATATTTAATAAATTCCGGATTATTAGGGTCCAGTCTGCTAAATAACTCTATTGTTTGGTTATAAGCATTTTTTTCCGCTTCACCCTCTAGCCTGCAATTTGCATAGATAGAATATTCTTCTGAGTTTGACGGATAAGCTTGCCAATTTTCTTCCAGACTCATCGCTTCTTTTAGGTCTCGACACAGCTTGGGATTTTTCCATTTAAAGGCATTAAGAGCATGATCTTGTTCATGTCTAAAATCATGATATGTAATAACCACTGTGCCAGATTCCCTGAAATGATTATCGTTTAAAGAAATAACATTGCTTTCGGGGTTATACTTTCCTTCTGTTTCCGGAGTTTCATTGAAAGACATTATTTGAGCCGGCCTTCTACCTATTGCTCCCGCTTCACGAATTTCAATCTTTTGGTATATTTCTAACCGTTGCTCCACTGACATATCATTCCAAGCTTTTATTTCCCGTTCAGTTAATATATCACTATACATATAGCATCCTGCACCTTTTTTTAAAAATCTTTCTCCTTATCGTTATCACGATTTTTACTTTTTTGAATTCTTGGACTAATTGAGTCGGCATTCTCTTTTATTCTTTGATCAAGCCGCTTTTTGGCATTTTTAAGTTGTTCATTTAAGTCTTCCAACCAGTTTATTGGCAAACATCTCTTGATAATTAGGATTAAAATCATTATAGAGATCGCCATAAGATTCATTATTTTTCATGAGATCCATTTTAACCCTTTTATCCTTAATCTCTGATTCCTCTATCATCAAATTTCCGACTCAGGCTTTTATTTTTTTCTTGTTGTTCTAAAAGTTTTCGCGACTGCTCTTTAACGGATCCGGCATGACGGTAAACAACTCCCCGATCTGTAGGGTCTCCTTTAAACTTCAATAATTGCTCTTTATCAGTAATTCGAGTCAATGTTTTTTTGAGATCTGCAAGAGTATCATACTCGCGTTTTAGTTCCGGATACTGTAATGAAGCAATTTCCAGATTGACATAATCATCACCTTCATACATAATACCTTCTTTAAGCACTTTCTGAAGCGGCTCAATTTCTCCTCTTAAATCCTGCAGATGCTTCTTCTCAAGCGCCCCTTCAAGCTCACCAACGGTAACACTTGATGATATTGATTTGAGATTAGATTTTTCCCGCAAGTTATTCAGTTCGTTAATATAAACAGCAAGGATTTGATCGGAAGCTGATTGTTCGGTTATATAACCCAAATCAACAAGTTTTAGATTTTGGTCCAACCCTTGGCAACATTGTTTAGCTTGACTGATTGTATTTAACGTTTCACCTCTTAAACGTAACTCATCATTAAGCTTGTTCATTATTTGTGTCTGAACATCAGCATCTATAACTTCTTGTTTATAAGCATTAATCTTTACTCTGCCTGAATTCAGCAATTTGTGCTTCTCTTCTTGAAGCTTTTTAATTTTATTACTAAGCTCCTCTAATTTTTGGTATTCATCAACCTTCTGCGGATTTAAAAACCGATCTATTGTAGTAGGTTTTAAAGCCTTAGGTTGATGATACTCTTTTATTATTTTCTCGATCGCCTCAATGCATCGTTGCCGGTGATCTATCATTTCCCAATCACGGGTTTCATAGCGTTCCATCTTTCCTTGAACAATAGCTTCGAGTTTTTGTCTTTCCTCAAGTAATCGCTCATAACCGCTCCCTATGTCAGGATGCCTTAATCGTTCTAATAATGTAGGTTTCAAGTATTCAATTTTAAGATTATAGTAAGCATCCATAAATGCTTCTCTTTCTTTTTCAGAAAGCTCTCCCTGGCGGACTTCCTTGGAATGGAATTCATCAATCAATTCAGCAAATTTATCATAAGCATCTTTCTTTTGTTTAAATAAAAAATCTCCAGCTGATGGGTCCATCTCGTTTTTTAAAGCATAGTAATAATAATCTCGGGTTAAATCAGCTTGTAGTTTCTCCAAATTCTCAATATCAAAGCCATTTTCAGATAAATACCGGTTTTCGGCAATAACCGTAGCAGAATAATCATCAATTGGCTTTAATCG
The DNA here is from genome assembly GCA_029553165.1 of Bacillota bacterium. Lineage (GTDB taxonomy): Bacteria > Bacillota > UBA4882 > UBA8346 > UBA8346 > JAKPCT01. The sequence continues at coordinate 32,420 of JAKPCT010000273.1, read as the reverse complement.
ATACAGATTGGTTTTCAGATAATCAACTCGCAACCTGACTCTTTTCTCAAACTCATCCAATCTTGCTGAAAACTCGGCTACATCAATCATTTCACTGGTTGAAGCAATGTCATAAATACTCTCCATAGTCGCACCCCTTAATGGTATTGTCAGCTAATCATTATCTAATTGTGATCGCAAACCTCTATTATTGATAATGCCTCTTAACTGTTCTTGGATCTGTTTGTTTTGGTTTACCAGATTATCTTTGTTTAAATAAAACCCCCGTACTTTAACAACTCGATCTTTATCTGCCACTTTGACAATTGTATCTGCAAGATCGGTTAAGACCTTCTTTTCGTTTTGAAGCCTAATCGATTTTTCTCTTAATATCTGCACCGATGGTTTTGATTTTAATTGCAGTTGAATCTCTTCAGGCAATTTATTCCACTGGTGTTGGCTTAGATATTTAAGACACTCATTTTGTAACATGTTGAATTTTTGGGTATCATTTATCAACTCCTGTTCTAACTTTAATAATCGGTCAGCTTCAAACAGCAATAACTCTTGCGTTGCTTTATCCAAATTATTTTTTAATGCGTCTTTCTTCTTTTGATTATAGTTTTTCTCTTGCTCTCTGTAGACAGCTTCTTTTGTTAAGATTAAGCTTTTTTTATCATCCAATATCTGCTGGACGATCTGGGAGGATAATTCATTAAGCGCACGATAATTTCGCTCAATTTCGGAACCCTTTTGTTGTAAATCACCCAGTTTCTCCAGATTTACTTTGACTGCTTGTTCTAATTCTTTAATTGTGATCTCAAACTCACTGAGCTGTCTGATGATCACCGGCGCTTGCAATGAAAGACTGCTTTTATTTAGTTGATTATCGATTATGATTGTCTTTTCCGGATCTCTACCGCTGACAACAGCTTTCAACTCACTGATCAGCTTCAATTCAGATTCATAATGTCTTTCAGTCCTTTTGAGTTCCTGATATTCAAAGACGGCCGGATCATATCTTTGACGGCTCTTAACATATTGATTGATAAACTTTTTGGCAGCATCTGACTCCAGCAATTGTTGTGTTTTTTTTTGCAGTTGTTGTTGTTCCTTAACCAGCCGGTTAGCCCAATTCTTCAGTTTGGTTTCCATAAATGGCCTTGATATTGAATAGGCCATTTTCTCTAAAAACATTTGCGGCTTTTGTTCAAACTTCTTTTTGAATTGATGATATTTTTTTAGTTCAATTCCATATCGTCCCTTTTGCGCAGTCAACTCCTGATTGCCCGCCAGAAAGTGGGATTCGGCATCTTTGTAATATTGATGCAAATCAAGCCGTTCCTTAAGATTAAAATTTTTTATTATTTCAAGATGCTGAAAGTATTTGTCCCGAAGCTCATTGTGGTAGTTTTCAATCATTGGGAGCAATTCTTTACATTTGATTACGACTTGATCCACGACTAATCACCTTTACTTTATCAAGACCCAAGAAATTTATGAGTCATCAGTTACCAGTATTAGTCTTTTTTTGATTTTTAAATTTATATACCAATACTGCCTTTGCTTTAATCTGCTTGGTGGATACGGCTCCAAAATAACGGCCGTCAAATGAATTTGGTATATGAGTTGATATTGGTAAGAATTCCCCCTCTTTTACCTTAAATCTCCCACGTAAACGTGGTAAAGGCAACCCTTTTCTGTCAACTGTAGCGATCGGGCCAACATGTTGCCCATTGATCATAATTGCTTCATCGGTAACTTCATAAATATCTCCCGGCAATGCGCCTACGTTCTTCAACATTAATTCGCCTTCTTTCATCCAACCACGCCCATAAACATAAGGATGTATCTTTTGTGGGGGTTTAAATATTACCAAGTCACCGGTCTCGAGGCGCCCATCAAATTTAAGTGCTTGATAGATACCAAGCGGTTGACTTGGTGTAGTGTTGATGTAAAAAAAAGCTCCATGTAACCGAATAAATATATTAATTCCTAAATAACTAAATAAAACAACCAGGGATAATATGAAATATTTCGGTTCTTTCATTTTAAATGAAATCATCATTACTCAGTCTTTCCGGACCTCCAGCTCTTACCCTCATACTTCCACTCGGATCAGTATATCTCATCGGTTTCTCATTTTTTGTCGGCTTTTTAAGACGCCTTTTCATATTATTGGTTTTTGCACCTGATTCATTGTCTGATTCATACTCGCGGGAATTACTCTCACTACTTGAATCTGTTTCACTACCACTACCACCTTCGTCAACATCGATTATTTCATATTCAACACCTTCAATAACATTTTGCTTATCATACTCTGATCGTTCACCACTACCATTACTACTATCAGTTGCTCTCTCCATAGAATTTCCAAGTCGTCTTCTCAAATTATCAATATCATTATTACCAATCCTATTATTCATTCCCTGACTTGGACTTAACGACCCTTGGCCACCTTGAGTAGTGGGTTGACCTCCGGTACTTCCTCCTGGAGGTAAACTAAGCTGACCGGTACCTCCTCCTGGTGGTAAACTAAGCTGACCTCCAGTACCTCCTGTTAACGATCCACTGGCACTGCCTGTACCTGCCAGCGCATTCCCTGAGCCTGCTGCAGTCGCAGCTGAACCGGTACTCGCAGCACCTCCGGCACCGGCGGCAGCACCAGTAGCCCCTGCCCCACCGGCAGTTGCTCCACCTGCAGCTCCTCCTGCAGCCATTGCACCTCCCGCAGCTGCTGCGGCACCTCCGGTTACAACTGCTGCTGCAACCATTGCTGCTGTTTTAGCAACTTTCTTTCCAGCTTCGATTGCATCATGACCACTAAACATTGATTGCCCAGTCATAAAACCGGTAATTACTTTTGGAGCATGCCAACATATGTAACAAAGTAAAATACTTACAAAACAAAGGTATATTGATTCGGAAAAATCCAAATTGGAAAAACTAAGTGTCCGATCCATAACTTTTGAGGTCGCACCCAAAATAAATGAAAGCACCATTAACTTAATTCCAAACGAAATTATTGCACTTGCTGCTCTCTCTGCCAAAAACGAAGTATACTTATTGGCTCCAAACGGAATAAAAATCAGTGACAATATGGCAACCATGTTAAACTCAATATAGGTAACACAAAAATTAAGAGTGAGCATAAAGAAACTAAAACCGGTTATCAAACCGACGATAGCTAATACAATAGCTCTAACTAATAATTTCAACAGATACAATGGGTCTTTCAAAATATTGATGGTTCCTGAAACAACACCCTTGGCAACATCCCAAACGTCAGATATAATCCCAAAAGCCCCCTCATCTTCAGGAGGGTTTGCTATATTATTGATTATTTGTTCGCCATGTTTGGTTATTCTCAATAAATCCGGATATTGCTTCAGGATTATGGAATTCTCCGTTCCACTTAGTTGTTGAGGCAACTCTGCAGTTGGTGTTTGACTAAGAACACCCGCTGTCTTTCCAACCCAGATAAATCCATCAAGCACCGTTTTGGTCAAATTACGATAATCACTGATTACATAACAAATAATTCCGTACTTCAAGATTTTTCTAACTAGTAATTTAAACTGATCGACATTACCTATATTTAGAATAAAAGCTAGAACTAGATCAATCGTAATTATTGACAAAAAAAGTGTAAAAGCATGACTATACAATACATTAGAATCTTTAATGAAGAAGCCTAAAAATTTATCAGTAATACTTATTATAAAATCTGCTCCTAATGATTCAGTTGCGATCAAGATCATATTCTCCCCTGCCTTTATTCATAAAAATAATCATCTATATCAATATTAACCTTTGCCTTTTAACACATCGTTACCGCTATACATTGACTGACCTGTTAAAAAGCCGGTGATAACTTTAGGAGCATGCCAAGTTAATAGCGCCAAATACACACTGGCAAAACACATGTAAATTGTTGCAGAAAAATCCAAATGTTTTGCAGTAATTAGTTCAGTTAATATTTCACTCGCAATTCCCAACATAAATGAAAGCACCATCAGTTTTATTCCAAATGAGATCACTGCCGATGCCGCTTTTTCTGCTAAAAACGAAGTATACTGATAAGCGCCAAATGGAATGAATATCAGCGATAAAATCGCGACCATATAAAACTCCAAATATGTCACACAATAATGTAAAGTAATCATAAATAAACTGAAACCCGTTATTAAAGATAATATACCTGTTACTATTGCACGTACTAGAATTTTTAAAAACACCGTCGGATCTGTCGCCATATCAATTACTTCCACTATTCCGTCAACAGTTTTTTTGACCTGATCGACAATTTTACCAAGAAACCCAAATATTCCGCCACTGCTTGATTCACTTGAATTATCTCCGATACTATTCATCACACCTGAAGCTTGATCAAGGAATTTACCAATACCAGGAAACATTTTGCTAATCGATGTCTCTTCTCCCAAATTATTAGCTACCATACCTCCGCCCGCCTTAAATCCTACCCAGATAAAACCATTCAAAATGGTTTTGATAATATTACTGTAATCTACAATAACATAGCAGATGATACCATATTTCAAAATCTTTTTAACTAATAATTTAAAATTATCAACACTGCCCAGATTTAGAATATATGCCAGAACAAGGTCGATGGTAATAATCGACAGAAAGATCGTAAAGGCAGGACTGTACAAAACATTAAGATGTGAATAAAAATCACCTAATAATTGATCAGTTACTTTAATAATACTATCTACTTTCATTGTACACCCACCTAAAAATTAATAATTATCACTAATAATTCCTTTATAAATCTTAACCATCTCCGGCAGTTTTTTATAAATCAGCCATGCTTCATTAAATCCTTCTTTTCCTTTTTCATTAAGAATGTTAATGATCATTTTTTGATCCTCTTTAGAACTGGCAGCAAAGTAAGCCAGAGCAACTGGGCCTAAAGCCAATTCAAACAAACGAGATCCCAGAGGAGATTTATAATAGTATTGCCGTTTGGGTATAGCCATTGCTAAAATCTCTAATTCCCGGCTGTTCAAACCAAATGCTTCATAAGTCTCCGCAATATGTTCGTCACGCGCATTCGCATTTGGCAGATAAATTTTAGTAAGACACGAATCAATTATAACCGGAGCTATCGTACTGTTTTGAATATCACGTAATGATTGCGTAGCAAATACTACCGAAACATTTGCTTTTCGAAGCACTTTTAACCATTCACGGATCTTTGCTGCAAAGATTGGATTATCTAAAAACAGCCAACATTCATCCAAAACCAATAATGTGGGAGCACCCGTAAACCGTTGTTCCAAGCGATGAAATAAATAACTCAAAGTCGGAGGTACGGCTGCCGGTATATTCATCAATTTAGCCATTTCAAATACTTGCCAACGTCCGTACTCCAGATTATCATACATTGCGTCAAATAATTTACCAAACGCGCCATTAATCGTTGCCGGTTGAAGCGCTTGGCGTAAATTTGTATCTTGTAATAAAAGGGTCAACCCGGTAATAGTCCGTTGTTCCCGTGGGGATGTGGCTAAAGAACTAAGCGCAATCCAAATTGTTTGTTTAACTTCCGGAGTGATCTCAATATTCTCACCCCGCAGAAAATCATGCACCCATTCTGCCGCCCACGCTCGCTCTTTTTCATCATCAATATTGGCCAATGGTTGAAATGACAATGTGTCTTCACGCTCATCCGCCAAATCATAAAAATCTCCGCCTACACCTGCAGTTAATGCTCGACAAGAACCATCCTTATCAAAAAAGTATACTTGCGCTCCGTCATACCGTAAAAACTGTGCCGCTAATGTTGCCAGCAACACCGATTTACCTGCTCCTGTTGGTCCGACAATCATCGTATGGCCTACATCACCAACGTGTAAATCAAGCCGAAACGGCGTATTACCTGCTGTCTGCGTATACATCAATGTTGGTGCTTTTAAATGATTATTGACTCTTGGTCCGGCCCAAACTGCCGACAATGGAAACAGGTGCGCCAAGTTCAGCGAGTTTAAGATCGGTCTCCTCACATTACAACGGCATAATCCCGGCAAACTACCCATCCAGGCGTCAACGGCATTGAGAGTCTCAACCATAACCGTGAACCCGAGACTATTTATAGTTTTTTCTATCGCCCGGACTTTTTTTTCAACTTGAACCGCATCCTGATCAATAACTACTACAGTTGCAGTAAAATAACCGTAACTGACATAATCCGCACTTAATTCTTGGGCCGCCTGATCAGCATCCAGGCTCTTAACGTAAGCATCACTGTCTTCCAACACACTCTCTGTATTTGTAATAGTTTCACGAATTAACGTTGCAACGCCCTTACGTTTGGCAAACCATCTGCGACGATAGCGATTGATCTCATTTTTGGCATCTTCTTTGTCCAACGGAATAAAACGCGTAACCCAGCGATATTCAAAATTTAAATGATTCAAATTATCTAAAATCCCTGGAATGCTGGTGCCCGGAAACCCCATAACCGTAACTGCCCGCAGATGATAATTTCCCAATCGCGGTTCAAAACCACCCACCAATGGAGTATCTGCCAAGAACGCATCCAAGTACATCGGTATCTCCGGAACTCTGACAATATGCCGCTTAGGTGAGATACAACTATGTAAATATGTCAGTGTCTCTTCATCATTAAGCGGTTTAGCTTCTGCCAGCAATTCAGCGAATAAATTATACACCCGTTCTACTTCGGTTAAAAAATTCTTGAGATGAGTCTCATAAGTTTCTTGCTCTTTTTTATAATCACGTTCAATAAAATACTTCTCCAACTTATTTAAAACTTCTTGGGGAGGTAGATAAATCAAAGTAAAATAATAATAGGTCTCATAGTGATGACCGGCTTCAAAAAAGTTCTTCCGCTCTTCGTCAATCATCAACGAAATGGGATCCGGAAAGACCGACTCCGGGTAACTTTGACTCCGGATACGCTGGGCTTCAGCGTAAATAGCCCAGCCTCCGGTCAGTCTTTTTAAAACATTATTAATTTGTGCAGAAATTGAAACTAATTCAGCTTTTGTAGCACTGGCCAAATCAGGTCCGCGAAAACGGAAGGATTTTTGAAAGGACCCATCCTTGTTCAATATAACCCCAGGAGCCACCAGAGCAGCCCACGGCAGATAATCAGAAAGACGATCGGGCCTTTTTCGATATTCTCTAAGATTCAGCATCCTTCAATACACTCGCCTCTCATTAATTTGAATAATATGATTTTTGTTGGATATGCCGCTTAAAACAATCAAAAAACTGGGGATCTTTTTTAGCGGCAAACATTGCAACAATATGCACAACCAGACAAATCGGCAATGGAGTAATCGTATGCATCCCTAAAGCAAAAGCCGCAGCTAACGTTCCATTTAAAATCGCAATACCCCTTGGGACGCCCCCCAACAAAATTTGTTCAGTTAAAGAATGATGAATTGGTATCCGATAACCTTCCATATTTCCTCCTAATCAAAAACCCAATCCTAACCTACACCAAAATACTTGCCACAATTTAACTTATAACCTTTAAAAACCCAAACCTCCACTATTAGAAAACATGTTTTGAATAAGTATACCTGCACCCATTGCAATTGCAACTCCAAAGACTACTTTAAACAACTTTCTTTGTTGCCCTTCACCAAAAGACATGCCAAGTCCGGCTACTACTATTGCAATCGTGGATACCGCTTTAGCTATTGGACCAGTTAATGCCGCTTTAATAATATTTACTGGTTTAGTCCATGGAAGATTTTCAACATCACCTTTGTATTCTTCGCTCTGGCCTTGGTTTTGACTACCAGTTCCGGTTTCAGTTGCCAAACATAAGGTTGCCATAGTCAAAGATAGAAAACACAAGATTACAAAAACACACAGCATTTTTACGGATAAATTCTTCATTATAACATTACTCCTTTACTCTTATTATACTTAAATACTTTAATATTACCACAAACAAACGGATTTCATCTTATATCCGGTACGCTTCACCTCCTTTTCCGGCAGCCATACTAATTATATTGTTAGTATGTCTATTGTTGGTATGGTGCTAAGACCAAATCTTTATAAACAAACACATTAAATGTAAATCCGGGTCGGATCTGAATCGTTGGTTGAACGTTTAAATTCCGTTCGGCAATTCTATTTCCAGTTATTATGATTCCCTCTGCGGCACCTTGACCAGCCAAGTCAACGACCCTACTTTGACTCCCGTCATATTTATCAGCAGCAACACGAGCACCTGCCGCCATAAAACTGCTCAAGATTATCCCGGCAGCAAGCCTTCCGGTATGGTAATTGACCCTGTCTTTAACGCCGGCATAACCACTGCCATCGATCCCCGGCATACCCTCCAGATCGATCGAGTATCCATTGGGATAGATCAACCTCGTCCAGACGATCAGGAGCCTGCTCTGCGCATACATGATCCTGCTATCATAAGTGCCAATCAGCCGTGAACCCTGTGGAATCAATAAGTATTTACCGGTTACAGTATCATAGACATTCTCCCGTACCTGGGCAACTACATACCCCGGGAGGTCACTGTTAATACCTGTTATCAACAGCGAAGGGATGATTGTCCCTGCTTTAACCTCATACATCGAAACCGGCGCACGCAAATCAGAGCGTGAATAGAAAGCAGTACTATGATTTTGTTTCAAAAACTCCTCTTTTCGGGCTTGTCCTTCTAACTCCCGCTTCTCCTGCTCCAGACTTTGTGTGCTTGAGCTAACAGCAATCTGGTTGTCCACAACCTTCTCTTGTGGTGCTGAATTAGAAGCGGTTCCCGAACCTGCTCCAAAACGAATCGCTCCTCTGCGGACTTCTTGGCGTTCTTTCTGGGCCAGTGATTGTTGTTGTGATTGACTGGCAATTTGATCACCAGCAGGTGCCGGCGCCGGTATTGAGGCAGGATCCGGCTGTACCGGAAACTGATTGGTCCCTTGAGAATACGGCCAGACATCGTTAATTGCCCCATTTGGCGGGACCGGCGGAAATGCAACCGGTTGCTGTTGTTGGAAATAAGGATTCTGACTGGCGCTGTTCAGCTTTTCCGCATCAGGAGTTTCCGAATCACCATTTTGTTCAACTGTTGCAACCTCCGGTAAAGCCTCAGTTGTTTCCACCTCAACTGCCGGCTGAGGTTTTGGTTTGGGTTTTGACGGTGAAAACGCCTGCATAATCGCCATTACAATAACCACAGAGCTAACTGTTATCAAAGACAGCACCAGACGCCGATTTAACGAAGTCCCTTTTGGAGCAGCCGGTCGAAGTAAACTCTCATCAGAAGAAATACCCATCGGTTCATCTAACGGCGGTAATTCGTCAAGGCTTGAAGCATCATGGCTCATATTGCCTTTCTTCAAACGATCACTCATGATATTTCTCCTTTCATTTCAAATTTTTAATGGTAACATTTTTCTTGCCAACACGAAGCACCGCTTCTTTAAAAAGACGATCCACTATATAATAGCCATTTTTGACCCGGTAATTTACGAGTAACAGTTTTTTACCGTCTTTAATAAACAGTACTGGAGCTTCATCGGCAACCATCGTCTCAGGCATCTTCAGATAGGTTTTTAAACCGTCATCAAAAACCATCGTAGGTTTCCATTTATAGTTACCACCTAAAATTTTATATTTGAAATTAAGCTCTTCCGGAGATAATTTGCCGGTACCTTCTCCGACAATAATATTTTCTTTATCAAATTTAAATTGCTCGGCTTGTTGACGCGCTAAGGCCATCTTCTCATCCTGCGGATAAACCCAGTTAACGATCGGAGTATACCAATTTGAGGCATATACTTCAAGATGATAGGCACGACGGTCGGTATTGATGATTAAATTTGTTGATATTCCGCCTCGGAGCGGTTTGATATAGATATGCCATCTCCTATTACTGCCACTGCCCGAGACATCTTTATCAACCATCCATCTTACGGTATCGCCGGCACCGATGAAGAGAATCTCTTCTCCGGGTTGTAACTGAATATCCGTTAAACGTTCGGCCTGGCAATAAACTTTATAAATCTGATTCGGAATGTAAGTAAAAGCAAAATCAGCTTGTTTGGCAATTGCATCAGGTATATCTTGAGTATTCTTCTTAACATTGTCAAGTGTTGCATTTTTAGCTTCCCGGTTGCGCTCTCCTGCAAGAGGAGTATCTTCTGTTATTACATTCGTTTCTGGTTCTTTAGTTGTTTCTCCCTCATTAGTCGCAAAAATCTGTACATTGAACACCAACAAACCAATTAGCAATCCTACAAGTAATTTTTTTCCCATTGAAATAACCTCCTACATTTTTTTGGACCAAGAAAAGTCTGTAATGTATAAACCTAAGGGGTTTACCAGTATTTCCTTATCGGTTTTGGGCGGCTTCAGTTCGATTGTGAAGAAACCTGTCATGATATAAGAAGTGATCGGTTTTCCATCCGACCCATAAACAACTTCCTGCCATTCAATTTGAAACGTTTTCTTGGTTACCGGTACAATTACTTTAATTGTTACTTGAACCGTTTCCTTCCCGATACGCGAAAGAGGATCCGCTTGTGTCATAATAGTACTCATTTTATTTGCAGCGGCGGGTCTAAGAAAATCATAGGCCCTTGCCCAGTTCTGCCTGGCTACTGTCACATCCAGCGGTAACGATCTGCTATTTTGTATAAACTGACCTAAAAAATATTTGATTTCTTTTTCTTGAGGGACATAACGCACTTGGTAAATCGGACCGACAGTCTTGGCCGCCCCATCCGGACCGAGATGGACAATATACGGAATCACTTTGCTTTTACCGCTTTGATAAATCAATCCAACGGCTAAAATTATGCAAAGGACCAATAATCCTAAGGCAATAACTCTCCAATTAAAGGCTTGTACCCGGGCTGAGCCAATCCGATTGTCCCATTCCTCTTTAGCTTTTAAATAAGGTGTCTCAAGATCCTCTTCAGGACGATAACCAGAATCATCCGGATCAATTAATTCTTTTGTACTCATTTTAATTTTTCAACTCCTTGGCTAGAAAAATCACTTACCATGGAATATTCACAGCAACCCCAAATTACACATCACACTCCATATCACATTTTTGTTATATTATTTATTTTTAGAATAGTACTTTATAATATCTGATACAAGCAGACAAGTCTATCAATAATTTTTAATTTATTATTAATTTTTGTAAATATTTTTAATGATTATCCGATAATTATAATTTATCCCCCTTTTCATATTTTTTCTAGACTAATTTGCAACTTATTCAGGATATTTTTGTTTGCTCTTTGATGTTATTATCATATTATACTTATGATTTGTTGTCAAGTCTTTTTTGGGTTTTTCCTGATTTGCCCATTAACCCAAATAACATCTTAAACGATAATAATACTAATAATAGATTTTTTGATTTTTTAAAGGTATTTTCGTTATTAATCACGAATTATTAAATCTATGTAAACAAAAGAGAGGTGTAATAATGGCTAACTATAATGAGGTAATTATTACTCATGAAGAAAAATGTCAGGGATGTAACCGTTGTCTGCGGAGTTGTCCCACTTTTGGTGCCAACATTTCTTATGAGATAAATGGAGAGTTCAAGGTTAAAGTCGATCATGAAAAATGTATTCAATGCGGCCATTGTATAACGGTCTGTGAACATAACGCCCGTGATTATATTGATGATACGGAACAATTCTTCAACGATCTCTCCCGGGGAGAACGAATAGCTATAATAGCCGCACCTTCGGTAAAAGTTAATTTCTCTGATTATCGCCGTCTGTTTGGTTACCTGAAATCAAAAGGAGTACAGGCCTTTTATGACGTCTCTTATGGCGCTGATATCACTACTTGGGCTTATTTACGGGTTATTAAACAACAGGGATTATCCTCATTAATTGCTCAGCCATGTCCCCCTATTGTTAACTACATCGAACGCTATCAACCGGAACAACTCAACCAACTCGCGCCGATTCACAGTCCAATGTTATGTGCGGCAATTTATATCCGTAAATATTTAAAGAAAAATTATCGTCTGGCCTTCTTATCGCCCTGTATCGGCAAACGCCAGGAAATCAAAGATGAAACCACCAATGGTAATGTTCAATATAATGTCACCTTCAAAAAATTACAGGAGTATCTTGATAGTAACGGTGAATCAATCACCAGATATCGCGAGGTCGAATTTGATGAACTGGGTTTAGGGTTAGGATTCTTATTCAGCCGTCCCGGAGGGTTGCGTGAAAATGTTGAAGCATACGCACCTAATGCCTGGGTCCGGCAGATTGAAGGCAGCGAGCTAGCTTATGACTACCTGAAGTCCTATGGTGACCGAATTGTCAAACATAAACCGGTACCCTTAATTGTTGATATCTTAAATTGTCCTCAAGGTTGCAATTTAGGGACCGGAACCTGTAAGAACATCTCAATTGATGATGTCGATTATACGTTTAATGAGTTGAAACAAAGCCGCCTTAAGGAAAAAAATCTTTTGGCCAAAAAAATCCACCAGCTTTACAGTTATTTTGACAAACATCTTAAAGTTGAAGATTTCCGTCGTAATTACATTAACCGCCAGAAGCTTGACACCATCAAAGAACCAACTGAAGAAGAGTATAAATCCATTCTGCAACAGATGCATAAATCATCCTACGAATCACAACATCTTAACTGTGCGGCTTGCGGTTATCATTCCTGTATGGAGATGGCTAAAGCAATCTTTAATAAGATTAACCAGCCATCAGGCTGTCTCGACTACAACCGGCGTGAAATTCAAATCGAAAAAGAAGAATTGGAAGCCAAGACTTTAGAGCTGTCCAAAGCTTTGGACGAAGTGAGCCGCATGAGCGAAGAACGAATGCAGAGGGCCGAATATCTTAAGAGTCAAGTAGCCAATATAACCACCTCAATTCGCGAAGTATCTATTTGTAGCGAAGACAATGCAAAACAAATTGAGCTGATCTGTCAGGAAGTACAAAATATTCTTACCACTACCAATACTTTAAGAGACAGCATTACAACCATGCGCGAAAAACTCTCGCAATTTATTGAAGCTTCGGTAACTTTAGTCAGTATTTCCAAACAGACAAACTTGTTATCTTTAAATGCCGGAATGGAAGCAGCCCGGGCCGGTGAAGAAGGACGCGGCTTTATGGTGGTTGCCCGCGAGGTCAGAAACCTTGCCGAACAATCAAAGAAAGTCGTTGAGTCAACTATTAATGATGAAAAGATCATGAACGAAATGATCCAAAAAATACAAGCGATTGCTGACGAGTTAGACATCAAAACCAACGCCGTAAATGACGCAATCACCAATATCTCGGCTACAATTCAAGAAGTCACGGCCAAAGGCGAAGAGGTTGCGGCTACCGCACTCTCCTTGGTTGGCGATCAGGAATAAACAGACTGACATAACATCTATAATTCAGGCGGCTAAACACCGCCTTTTTTATCCCATAAAACACCTTCCCTGATCACATCTGGATCTTGAATCGATTTTATAAAATTAAGGTTTTGTCAATGAATTGGAACAATCAGTTTCCATATTTGATATCTGACGTTTTTTTTGCTAGAATAGATTAAAAATATATCTTTGTTACTAAATTTTAACAAGAACAATTAGTTGCAGATTATTAAAAAAGTAGCAAGAGGTACACAATGCTGATTATTGGTATCGCCGGTGGGACCGGATCCGGTAAATCTACAGTAGCAAAAGCCCTTTTAACCGAGATCGGTCCTGAAAATGTTGCGGTAATCGCTCAAGACTCTTATTATTTGCATCTAAGTCATCTGCCGTTCGAGGAAAGATCCCGGCAAAATTACGATCATCCCAGCGCTTTTGAGAATGACTTGTTACTGAAACACCTTAGTTTACTACGTTCAGGTCAAGCAGTCGAAGTGCCGGTTTATGATTTTACAACACACCTTCGTACTGATGAAACTATTCTGGTCGAACCCCGTCCGGTAATTGTCGTTGAAGGTTTCTTAACTTTAGCCGAACCAGAGTTACGTAATGCCTTTGACATCAAAATCTATGTTGATACCGATGCTGATACCAGAGTTATCCGGAGAATTCAGCGCGATATCAAGGAACGGGGTCGGACATTAGATTCCGTTTGTCACCAGTACCTGACAACAGTCAAACCGATGCACGAAGCCTTTGTTGAGCCGTCGAAACGTTATGCAGATATCATCATCCCGGAAGGCGGCTTTAATATTGTTGCTTTAAGTTTGGTTATTTCCAGGATCGAACGGCATTTAAGCAAATATTACAGTAATGATAAATCAGATACTCTTAATACTTAACTTGAGTTAATCAATCACTTATTTTTTCTTTCCGACCATTGCGGTAGCGGTTATTCTGATCCCGCCACGCGGTTTTTGGATAACCGTTACTTTGCACCAGCGAGGCTTACAGGCATCATAAATATCATTAGCTATTTGGTCAGCCAACGCCTCACAAAATACCCCTTCCTGCCGGAAACTCCATAGATACAGCTTCAAACTCTTACTCTCAATGCACAATTGATCCGGCTCAAATTCGATAATAACCGTCTCCCAGTCCGGTTGTCCGGTTACCGGACAAAGACTGGTTACCTCGTCACTCTCCAAAATGACGTTAGTAAGCCCTTTGGGAGCAGGAAAAACCTCCAATTTTTTGACTGGTTCCCGAACCGTCTGCCCTAAAATTGAAAAATCAGATTGATTTTGACTCATCATTTCGCCTCCATAACAACAACGGATTATAGCTGATATCCCGGTCATAGATATCAATCTTTTCAATCCGTTTTATTTGTGTAACAATCAGATAGGTTAACGGTGTAGCAAGCACCTCATAAAAGACTTTAAACAGATATTGTGCCAAAAACATGTTAAACAACGAATCAAGCGAGATCGAACCCAAAAATGCAATCGTAATAAAGAGTAAACTGTCAACCGCCTGACCGACGATGGTCGACCCAATTGTCCGAAGCCATAACCAGCGCCCCTCGGTGATCACCTTGAGCTTCGATAACACCATTGAGTTTAATAACTCACCTGCTAAATAAGCAATCAACGAAGCAGCGACAATCCGCGGAATGACTCCTAAGATATTACTGTAGGCTTCCTGATTGCTCCAAAAGGCAGGATAAGGCAACTTGATCGTAATTACAAAGATCAATGACATAAATAAATTCATGCCAAATCCAAGCCAAATAGCGATCTTCGTCAACCGATAACCATAGACTTCAGTAAGAATATCACCAAAAATATAGGTGATTGGAAACAGAATCACAGCTGCCGGCAAGGCTATCCCATATATATCGATTAACTTTTCCGCTATAATATTGGATACTAATAGACAGGTAATAAAGAAACAGGTTAAAATTAAAAACAGTGGGGAGATCTCCAGGGGATTTTGATGGTCTTTCATCTTAACTACCTCCAGTTTTGTTAAGGCGGGTTGCTGTAACCGCCAATAGCTTCATTATATTGTATAACCAGGATAACAGGCAACAAAAATCTTTCTCAATTCCTTAGTTAATTTTGGTAAATACATGCTATAATTTAGTCTGAAGGGGTGACCTTATGAAATTTAATGCTTATGCAATTACCAATGAGTTTGACCTGAACAAGATTGCTGCCCAATGCGGAATCCCGCGTAAATACACTTGGGAAGAACCTTTAGTTCTCTCCGATCAGATTCTGGGCTCCATCCTGGAACATGAGATAACCGGTTCGCAAAGAGTATTTGTCTTCTCATTTGGTAGTATTGTTTTTATCAATACCCCACCGGCTGATCAAGTGTTATTTATCAACTATTTAAAGAAGTATAAACCCGATTTGGTAACTAAAGACTACGAACGTTACAGTGATGATTATGAACTGCGCGAAAAACCGGACTTGAACTCCGAAACCGAGCTGATCTTTACCGATCAATACGCGGAAGTACCGGTGATTGAAGCCTACTACCCGGAATTGATCTCCATCATCATTGCCAAATCGGTTGCCCTGGAACGGGCCGAAGAACAGATGGAGATCATCCTGGATATGGTTGAGAATCTGATTGATCGACTCGAAAAAGCCAAATTTCGTATCAGCACCAAAAAACTTGCCCGGATAACCGCCAAGATTATCCGCCACCAATACAACATTATTGCGTACGTAATGATCCTGGATAAACCGGAGATCACCTGGACTAACAGTGACGCCGCTCTCTTCTACGATCAGATGTCCGACTTCTTTGAGCTGAATGACCGGTATGCAATCTTGGAGAAAAAGACAGATATCTTAAATGTCATCATTGATAATTTCTCATCGATCAGCCATTCAATCCGTGGTCTATTTGTCGAATGGTTGATTGTCGTATTAATCTTAGTCGAAGTTGTCCTGATGGTTGCCGACTTAATCAAACCCTAGCGTGGTGTCCCATGAATCAAACAATAATCATTAACTGTTATAAAACATCCCACAATCCGGAGATTGGAAATGTGGCTGCTTTCTTTAACTTGCAAAATCGTAAGGAAAAACCGGATTACATTTTGTTGCGGCCCGAACAGATCAGTACTGCGTTAAAAATATCAGTTACTGATAAATACGCTTGGTTATTTAAGTTTGGCTGTATCTGCCTGGTCAATTTTGAAGCGGCTGAAACCTATAGTTTTTTAAAGTTCCTTGAAGGCTCGTACGGAAAGATTGACTTCGACCTTTTCTCAACTTATAACGAAACCCACAAATTAGATCGGTCAACTCTTGACAGTAAGATTGATCTATTAAAAGCAATTGAAAGTTATGCCATAATCCTGGCCAAATCAACCGAATTAAAGAGTTTGGAGGCTGCTGTTACCGCTAAACTTGATCAATCAGAACAGTTTGTTAATGATCTGCATCATGGCTTACCCAATCCTTCCAGTAAATTATTGATTGATACAACTTTAAGCATTATCAGATTTAAACTGAATGTAATCTATACTTTAAAAATCCTTGATCGCCCAACCGAGTATAATGCCAAATTGAAATTACGCCAATTTTATGATCATCTGGCAGAATATTATGAGTTGGATAAACGTTTTGACAGAATCTTTAAAAAAATTGCCGATCTTAATGAAATAACCACCGATTATTTAAAAATCGGCCATAATCGTAAAGAACAGCGGTTACTGATTTTAGAGGTGTTTTTATTAACCTTGTTTCCACTCTCACAATTATTTGATCATCTTCTGCCAACCATATTGACTTTTTTGAAACATTTGTGATAATATTTATTAGTTTTATCTAAATTGAAAAAAATAGAGGTATTTTGCAATTAATATCGTAAAGTTAAATTGATGCTAAACGACGTTCAAAACCAAGCTGGAAGTCAGGAGAGCAAATTCAACAGCCAGAACAATTGCGCAAGACTACAGGCGGGATTGCAAGTTTACTCTGACTTCTGGCTTTGAATTCTCTTTGGGATTTTTTTTGACTGCTGACTGCGGGGAGTAACATTAAAATCCAATCTTGATGGAGGCGAAATAATTGGCAGACCACCTCATCAACTTGATTAATGTTTCAAAAGAATACAACGGGACAAAAGCAATTAAGAATATCAACCTTTATGTCCGCAAAAACGAATTTATCACCCTCTTAGGTCCCAGTGGCTGTGGTAAAACAACCACATTGAGAATCATCGGCGGGTTTGAATATCCAACCGACGGTCAAGTCTTATTTGAAGGTACTGACTTGACCGTTTTACCTCCATACCGAAGAAAAATTAATACTGTTTTTCAAAAATACGCGCTGTTTCCACATATGAACGTCTTTGAAAATATTGCTTTCGGTCTCAAAATCAAGAAGATTGAGCCGAAAATCATTGCTGAAAAAGTCGGGCGGATACTGGAGTTAGTCTGCCTCTCCGGCTATGAAAAGCGTTCCATCAACTCTTTGAGTGGCGGACAACAACAGCGTATTGCAATTGCCAGAGCATTGGTCAATGAACCGGAAATTTTACTGTTGGACGAGCCGCTTGGCGCCCTTGACCTGCAGCTCCGCAAAGATATGCAGCTCGAGCTGAAAGCGATGCAACAACGCTTAGGGATCACCTTTATCTATGTTACGCATGATCAGGAAGAAGCATTAACGATGTCCGACACAATCGTGGTGATGAATAAAGGACAGATCCAACAGATTGGGACTCCGGTTGATATCTATAATGAACCAAAGAATGCATTTGTAGCAGGTTTTATTGGTGAAAGTAATATTGTTAGCGGTATTATGTTAGAGGATTTTCTGGTCGAATTTGCCGGCTGTAAGGTACCTTGCTCCGATCAGGGATTTGCCACCAATGAGCCGGTAGATGTGGTAATCCGTCCAGAAGACCTGAAGATTGTTGATGAAACTGAAGGTATTTTTAAAGGTTCAGTTAAATATGTCACTTTTAAAGGAGTTCACTACGAAATGATCGTTGAAGCCCATGGTATGGACTGGATGATCCACAGCACCAGGTTACGGCCTGCCGGGATGAAGGTCGGACTGAAAGTTGACCCGTATGATATCCATATCATGAAAAAGGTGGCCGCCAATGCGTAAGACATGGTTGGCATATCCTTACACGTTATGGATGCTTCTGTTTACAGTTATACCGATGGGGCTGTTAATCTACTTCAGTTTCACTACCAATTCCGGTACCAATACCGCTTTGACTTGGACTCATTTTCAACGGTTCTTTGAACCGATTTATCTTAAGGTTTTACTGCGATCAATTACGCTGGCAGCGATCAGTACGGTAATCTGTTTGCTAATCGGCTATCCGGCAGCAATGATCCTCAACGGAAGTTCGCTGAAGTATAAAAATACGATGATCACCTTGTTGGTCCTGCCGATGTGGATGAACTTCCTATTGAGAACTTATGCCTGGTTGACCTTATTAGAACGCAAGGGGATTATCAACAGTTTGTTAGTAGCGATTGGGCTAAACCGTCTGGACCTGCTCTATAACGAGTTTGCAGTTATCTTAGGGATGGTTTATAACTTTATCCCCTTTATGATCTTGCCAATCTATTCCGTGTTGAATAAGATTGATCGCAGTCTTATTGAAGCTGCTGAAGACTTAGGCGCCAATCCGGTAATAACCTTTATTAAAGTTATCTTCCCGCTTAGCCTTCCGGGAGTATTATCCGGGATCACCATGGTCTTTATGCCGGCAGTAACAACTTTTGTCATCTCACGGTTATTGGGTGGCGGTCAAATTACTCTAATCGGAGATTTAATAGAGCAACAATTCCTCCTGGTCGGTGATTGGAATTTCGGCTCAGCGATCTCCCTGGTGATGATCGTAATTATCTTAATCACGATGGGATTTACCTCCAAATATGAACGTGAACAGACCGGAGGTGGACTATGGTGACACGCATCCTGAAACGTTGCTATATTGCTCTGTTATTTATCTTTCTGTATGCGCCAATCATTGTTTTGGCCATTTTCTCGTTTAACAGTTCCCGCTCACGCGGAACCTGGGACGGTTTTACTTTAAAGTGGTATTATGAGATGTTCCAGGATCGCCAGATTATGGCCGCACTTTATTACTCATTGATCATCGGAGTAACCTCTGCCCTAGTAGCAACGATCATTGGAACGATGGCTGCTTTTGGAATTCATAACATGAAGCCATTTTCAAAGACTACCGTTATGAATATTACGTATTTGCCGGTTCTCAATCCGGATATAGTAACGGGTATCTCGTTTATGCTATTATTTATTTTTTTAAAAATCCGTTTGGGCTTTTTAACCCTTTTGTTATCACATATTACCTTTAATATTCCTTATGTTATTTTGTCAGTTTTACCCAAGATCAAACAGCTCGATAAAAGTATGTACGAAGCCGCTCTTGATCTTGGAGCAACACCGTTTTATGCTTTTCGCAAGGTTATTCTGCCTGAAATCATGCCCGGCGTAATTACCGGTCTGTTACTGGCTTTTACATTGTCTTTTGACGACTTTGTGATCAGTTTCTTCAATACGGGTTCCGGTGTTTCCAACCTCTCAATTTTAATCTATTCCATGGCCCGGCGCGGTATTAATCCTAAAATTAATGCGCTTTCAACTTTCATGTTTATCAGTGTCTTGACACTATTGATTGTCGTCAATATTCTGATGTCCAAACAACAAAAAACTAAGGAGGAGAAGATATGAAACGTCTGTTAGCAATTGTCTTAGTTTTGGTAACAATCTTAATCGGTTGTTCTCCCAAAAACCAAACGGTTCTCAATGTTTACAATTGGGGCGACTATATTGATGAGAAGGTGATCAGCGACTTTGAGAAGAAATACAATATCAAAGTCAATTACGAGACATTCACTACCAATGAAGACATGTATATCAAACTAAAAGCCGGCGGCAGCCATTATGATGTGATCATCCCGTCTGATTATATGATCAAACGGATGATCGATGAAGACCTGCTGGCCAAGTTGGACTTTGAAAATATCCCCAATTACAAATACATTGCTGACCAGTTTAAAAATTTAGATTTTGATCCTGATAATGAATACTCGGTCCCCTACATGTGGGGTACTGTCGGAATCCTCTACAATACCAAGATGATTCAAGAAAAGATTGATAGCTGGACCGCACTTTGGGATCAGAAATATTCAAAACAGATCTTAATGCTTGACAGTCAACGTGACAGCATTGGAATCACCCTTAAAATGCTTGGTTACTCGCTGAACAGTAAAGACACCAATGAACTGGAACAGGCTAAAAAGGCCCTGATTGAACAGAAACCATTGGTCCTGGCCTATGTTGTTGACGAAGGCAAAGATAAAATGATTGCCGGTGAAGCAGCGCTCGCCGTCGTTTGGTCCGGAGACGCCATCAATTGTATCCGGGAAAATCCTGATTTGACTTATGTCATCCCTAAAGAAGGTTCCAACCTGTGGTTTGACTCGATGGTTATTCCAAAGAACGCCCGTAATAAAAAGGAAGCTGAGTTATTTATCAATTTCATGTGTGAGACTGACATTGCTTATCGTAATGCCGACTACATCGGATACGCTTCGCCACATACGGAAGCAGTTAAAAAACTGCCTAAAGAAATCGCTAATGATCATCGGGCTTATCCCCCTATGGAAGAGCTGACCAACTGCGAAGTGTTTGTTGATCTGGGTAGCGTTATCAAAGAATTTGACCGGATCTGGACGGAAATTAAGGCACAATAATTGATAAATAATTATATTCTGTAATAATTTAAAAACGAAGGGGGTGTTGCAAAACAACACCCCCTTCGTTTAATCATCATCCCATAAAAATATCAAAGATCCCCAGCCGTCGCAGTCGTTCCACTACATCAGCCACTGTCGCCTCATCGAACTTCTTCAGAATATTATTAACGTGGGTTCTGATGGTGGATGCTTCCACATGCCTCAACTTGGTAATCTCCGCTTTAGTCTTCCCTTCGGCTAAAAGCCGTAAAATACTTAATTCCGTAGGGGTTAAACGATAAACGATATTTAAAGTGTTAACTAACGCTTCGCGTTCGGAACGCATCGCCCGGAACTCAGAAGTAATCATCCGGGCAATCTGGGGCCGTAAATATGACCTCCCTTGCGCTGCTGCTCTGATTGACTCTAAAATCTCACTGACCGAAGCGTTTTTGAAAACATAATCGACTGCACCGGCCTCAAAAGCTGCAAAAACAGTATTATCATCACAAAAATGGGTTAACACCACGCAACGTATATCCGGCAGTTCCTGATTTAATGTTCGGATGGCATCAACTCCGGCCCGGGGAGTCTCCATCTCAATATCCATCAAAACAACATTTGGCTGTAAACTTTTTGCCAGTGATACTGCATCCGTACCACTTTCAACGGTTGCAACAATATTCATGTCCGGTTCATGTGCCAGGACCATACTCAAATAATCTCTAATCGGCATCATATCATCAGCAATCAATACTCGAATTGGAACTACATCAGTCACAGACAATCCACCCGCTTTCATAAGCTGAAATCAAACTAACAATCGCTATTTATTAGAGAATACCGGTTTTAACAGCGGTTCACCCAAATCGCCGCTGCGACGATCAAATTGAGGGTAAATATTCCATTCACGTTGTACCAACGGTTCATTTTTCCTGCGTCGTTCGGACGCGCTCCGGTAATAATTCTCCAACAGGTTATTCCATTTATCTTCTAACTTATTTAATTCCTCTTGTAAGTCCCAGTGTTGCGTCAGTACTAAGCGATAAACCGTACAAGGACTGGCAAACGGAGCGGTCCATCCGGGTAAAACCGGATATGATGCCAAATAATCTTGGTCGAGCGTCGCGGCAAACTCCTGATATCCTCTCATGGCAGGTTTTCTAGTTGCATATTTGGCAACCAACGGATCAGGGTCAATAGATTTTCCATGCTCGTATAACCTGGCCCGAACCTGATAGCTGCTAAACCACTTGACAAATTCCCAGGCTTGGTTTTTGTAACGGCTTTGACCATTGATACTCCAAAATCCCCCCAGAAGCATCGCCCGCGATTTACCATGAAATTTTCCATCAAATGTTGGTATCGGGGCTACCCCCCAGTCAACTTTGGTCGTAAATTGCGAGTTTAAGACGCCAACATCCCAAAATTCCCCCATAAACATGGCAATCCGTCCTTCGGCAAACTGGGACCGTAACGCTTCATTAGTTAAATAAGCTGTCCCCGGAAACATCGATCCCTCTTGTTCCATCTCCAGAAGCAGTTTAAAGACCCGATAGTATCCTTTCATTGCCCACCGGCCCTTTTGCCAGTCCCAATACGCGGCTTCCCCATTTGCTTCCGCCCATTGGCTGGGCATCCATTCCACCGGCCATGATTCGGCTCCACAGTAAGCAAAACCAAAAGCTTTTCCTTTTAATTCACGGGTAACTGCTGCAGCAATCTGTTTTACTTCCTGGTATGAACGGGGTGGTTGATCCGGATCTCTCCCGATTTTCCGAAAGAGGTCCCGGTTATAAATCAGCCGGGAATTGATCACTTCTGCCGGAATTGCAACCACTTTACCCTGATAAGTCGTCACCCCTTCAATCCAATACCATGATGGCCATGACTTCTTCCACTCTAAAAAGCCCGGCAGATCATCAAACCAGATCTTCACACCACTACGGTAGGGATCAGCATATCCGGTATTTAAATTGGTACTGAACAGATCAGGTCCCCGCCGTTTTAATTGGGCTTCTTGGAACAATTCCGACGAGTCGTCACCAACAATCCTGACTGCAATACTGATTCCCTGTTCTTGGCCAACCGTATTGTTGAACTCTTTAACAAGAATCTTCGTTAAATCAGCCATATGGCGTTGGTGGGTCCACAACTCCAGTTTGACAACGGGCCGGGCTCCACTGACACCAAGCGGAATTAAGATTAAAATTAACAAAATCAAGTAAAAACGATATTGTTTTATTCTTTTAGCCACTGTTTGCTCTCTCCGTCTCTCTAAAACCGCTCGCTCCGGACGAAATCAGCGGTTACTTCAAAGTTGGTAAGGATACTCTTCCCGGCAATCAGTTGAAGTTCATCTGAAATGTGACAATTAGGCTAACGCTGTTCCAAAAGACGTTAGCCTAACAATAAAAAGGAGAATTTTTTGTGACTTGTTTATTATAACGAAAACCCCAAAAAAACCTAGGATGATTTTTTGTAGTCATTCAATTGCCGAAACGGAAAAATTCGGGAGTTAGGGTTGAGACTTTTTCGACAACGGAGGACTACTTCAAAGGTGGTCCCGATTCCCAAACGGCTTTGGAGATTAATATAACCGCGATGAATCTTAACTACCCGATGGCAATAGGTCAATCCTAAACCCCAGTTGTTTTTTGCCGGTTTGGTTGTAAAAAACGGGCTAAAGATCTGTTGCAGATTTTGCTTGGGAATCCCAACCCCGTTATCTTCAATCCTAAAAAATCCCCACTCGTACTCCCGTCCAATCGTAACGGTTATCGTTGGACTAATCTTAAAGCATTCTTTTTCGGCAATCGCATCTAAAGCATTTTGAAGGAGGTTTTCAAAAACAGAGACCAAGTGCTCCCGGTCTCCCCAAACATAAATATTCTGCGTCAGAAAATTCTCCACTAAGTTAACCGCATCAAGCCGGCCACTTAAGCGCTGTTTTGCTTCCTCCCAAATCTCTGTTAACAGTAACCATCGCGGGTTGACCTGAAGCTTTTGGGCCTGATTTTGTAAAATATCCAACCGCGACAGAGCTTTACCACAAGCATCTTTCGCCCAGTTGATCTGGGTCAGCACTTTGTCGTCCGTTTCGTTTTCGGCGGCTCCTAAATACAATGCTGCCATATCCATCGCCATTTGGACACCTAAAAATTGGTTCTTAAAAGAATGGAGCGCCATTCGGACCGCCTGATTGGCAACAGTGATCTGCTTCTCCAAATCCTTGGTCCCCAGTCTCCAGGTCCCCAGAAAACCATAACGAAAGATTGAAACTAACATTACTGTAAGTACTACGCAAAAACCAAACGGTACAATCTGTAAGATCGTCGTATCAAAAAACGGATAGTCTTTTCCCAAAGGTAAAAGAGTTGTGGCCATTGTATAGGAATTTAAGATACTACTCCGTCCGGTTGCAAACAGAATAACAAACAAGAAAGATAATACCGCATTCCCAATCCCTACTAATAAAGCCTGAATTCGTTTTTGAAAAATCCCACATGTATAAAATAACCTAAATATTTTAAATAACCCGTAACCCAGACTGAAGATAATAGTTACAAGCGCAAGCTGGTCCATAATGATCAACAGTCTTTCCATTCTAACCCTGGCCAGGGGGTAGCTTGCTAATGTAACACCATATTTAAAAAGCCTAAATAACTGTTCCGGATCATAGATCCACAAGATCAGCAGCAGTATTACTGAAATAATACCAATAAACCATTTCTCGCGCTCATTAATCTTCTCGGTTGCATAGGAAAACGAAAAATCCAACACGGAAACAATATAACCAATCGCGCTCCAGAGCCGAAATCTCAAAAAATCATTCAGCGAGAACCGTTTAAGGTAATTCCAGGCCCAGCTTGGTTGATCCAGTGGCAGCCCCAAGAAACCATTAATACTGTAATTCGAAAACCTTGGGACTAATCCTACCAATCCTACAATACAACAACCAAAGGCAAAAAGGGTCATTCCTAACCAAACAGCCTGATAGCCACGGAAGACCCTTGCAACCAGAAACAAAGCAAATACCAGGAAGCACATTGCAATAAAAAACACTTCTACCTCCATTAATATTTGCAGCAATCAATTTTGAATCTCAATAATTAATCTCTGCAAGCATTAATCAAGAGCATAATTCGATCAACTTGGCTTTAACACCATCAATTGTATTTAATTCGGCCTCTAATTTTAAAATTGCTTCTTTATCCCCGGTCAGCTGTAAAATGATTAAACCCTCTTCGGAGCAGACATTTTCAGCCTCATGTAATCCCAAACGCATTTTGATGATACAACCTGATTTGGTAAGGATCTCTTGCATTTTAGAAGCATTTTTGGAACGATGATTAACCAAAGCAGTCATAATATAATAACAAGCCATTAGTAATTTCCTCCTTAAATTAATTAATAATATTAAAATTCGCTTTCAAAGTTATTAACTCCTGTTTTCGGTTACAATTGCGATTAGCTTTTCCAGCGATTTAATCTGAACCGAAGAACGATGAAAATCAATCAACTGCTCTGCTTTCATCCGTCCCATTTCCCGTGATAATGAAGGCCTTGATACGTTTAAAAAGTCCGCTAATTGATCACGGTTCATTTCTAACATAAATGTTGTCTGACCGGTCTTTTGATATTGTTCTAATAAAAAGGTGGCAATCTTGCCCCGGAGGGTTTTAATGGTCAAGTACTCAAGCTTGCGGTTTAAAAATAATGCTTTGTCAGAGATGATCCGCAACATATTGAGGATCAGCCGGCGATGACTGCCACACTGTCGTTCACAATTACCAACGATCTTATCGGATGCAATAAAAACGATTTGTGATTCCTCTTCGGCAATAACGGTGGCCGGCCAAAACCGCTGTTTTGAAAATGCCACCATCTCACCGAAGATCTCTCCCGGGCCAAGAATGGTCATCATGACCCGATCTCCGGCCACATTTTCTTTACTTATTGAAACTTTACCAGCTAATATTAATCCCATTCCGCTAAACTGATTACCGGCGATCGCCAGGCATTCATTCTTCTTATACCTGACTACTTGGGGTTTAATACAACCAAGCATAACACTTAGTTCTTCGCTGTCAATCCCTTGAAACAGCGGTACTTTTAACAACTTCTCTCGAAACAGGGTGAACTCTTCCTTTACCATTACCAACACTCCGCTTCCCGGGACTGTTGTGAATCATTTCTGCTACAACAGCCTCCTTAAGTTGCTTAGATATTTTCAATTTGCCAGTCAATCGGCTCTTCACCGATCGACTTTAACAGCAAGTTTACTTTCGAGAATGGCTTGCTGTTGAAAAACCCCCGGCTGGCCGACAACGGACTGGGATGTGGTGATTTAATGATGTAATGATTAGGATTGGTAATAATACTCGTTTTGGATTGAGCATTACTGCCCCACAGAATAAAAACAATTGGTTTCTGCCGTTCGTTCAATAAACTGACAATCCGGTCCGTAAATTGCTCCCAGCCTTTATTGCGGTGAGAGTTCGCTTTTCCTGCTTCAACCGTCAAAACCGTGTTTAACAGTAATACGCCCTGATCAGCCCATTTCTTAAGATACCCATTATTAGGGATGTAACAACCCAGATCATTCTTGAGTTCTTTAAAGATGTTGATTAACGACGGCGGCGGTTCAACTCCCGGTTTTACCGAAAAACTAAGTCCGTGCGCCTGCCGGGGGCCATGATAAGGATCCTGACCCAGGATCACGACTTTGGTATCGTTATAAGCCGTATAATGAAGCGCATTAAAGATATCATACTTGTCCGGATAGATCGTCTTGGTTTGATATTCTAATGCTAAAAACCGTCGTAATTTTAAGTAATATTCCTTTTGTAACTCCGATTCAAGTAATTCCTGCCAATCATTTTTAAAGATAACACCCATTAATCCATCACCGATCTGATTATACCATAATTAAGCTAATTACTATCAGCAACAAATTTTAAAACCCAAACATATTTTTTGTAAAGAAGATCACCTGGAGCCTTAACAATCGTAAATAAAATCATTTGCTGAGATGTTTGTTCCTGTTCGAACAGAAGTTGATTGTTTGCTCCAATAGATACCGGTTTGACTGTGGAGTATCCTGTTTCATGCATTTCTCTTGGATCGCCAATATAAAATTTTAAGTCTTGCTCTTTATATTTTGAAACAAACCTGACTAGAGTTTCTTTGGTAATAACAATAGGGGTGTATACCTCCGGAAACTCCGTTATATGGATCGTATCATCCGCATAAAGAAATTGGCAGCTATAGTTATCTTCTAAGTCATAACCGAAAAAAACAATGGCCGCTTGTTCAACTTTTTGATCGGAAGTAAGATAGAGCATCTCTTTTGCTTTACGGTTCATCTTCTTCAATATCGGTTCATAATCGCTCGAAATCGGGCTATCGATTGCGATAAATTCTTTCTCCAAATCTACTAAACTTAAGTCAATCTGGTGAATTTCATCTTTTGTCCCAATTTGAAAAACATTATTATAAAATAATAACCCAATAATCATTACACAAATACAGCTAACAATACCAGTAACAATAATTTTTTTAGCAGTTAACATTATAATTCCTTCTTTATAATTTTGTTAATATCATATTATTAATTTGTGATCTTGTCAATATTTTATTTACAGGAGATTTTTTTGAATTTTGGTAACATTGGTTACCGAAGTATTGATTGAGTTGCTCTATAATTTAATCATAAACGATAATTAATGACGGAGGTAATGATAATGAAACGAAAAATAGTTACAATAGATGAAGCAAAATGTAATGGTTGTGGTCTCTGCGTGACTGCCTGCCATGAAGGCGCCCTACAAATAATTGACGGTAAAGCTAAACTGGTTTCCGAAACATACTGTGATGGTCTGGGAGCTTGTTTACCGGATTGCCCAATGGGCGCAATCACCCTTGAAGAACGGGAAGCAGCCGCCTTTGATGAAGAAGCCGTTAAACAACATATTGCCAGCCATAAAAGCTCGATGCCGGAGAAATTAGCTTGTGGTTGTCCTGGTACTCACGCTAAATCAATCGAGCGTAAAAACAGCCCAAATGTAACCACAGCACCGCTCCAGACCGGTTTAACAAATGAATCCCAGTTACGTCAATGGCCCTGCCAAATTCAACTGGTACCGGTAAACGCACCGTACTTTGAAAACGCCCATCTGCTGGTAGCAGCCGATTGTACCGCTTATGCTTACGCCAATATCCATCAGGAATTTATGCGTAATAAAATCACCATCATCGGTTGCCCTAAACTCGACAATGCTGATTATGCAGCTAAACTAAGCGCAATCTTAGCCGCTCATGAGATTAAAAGTATCACCGTATTACGAATGGAAGTACCATGCTGTGGCGGAATTGTTCAAGCTGTCAAAGAAGCCCTGATCAACAGTGGCAAGATGATTCCCTGGCAAGTGGTTACAATCAGTACTGACGGAGCAATACTTGAATAATTACAAGCAAAAGGAGCCAATTCGGCTCCTTTGATCTTTAAAATACTTTAACATCGCTAAGAATTAAATCAGCACAATAATCCTGATTTATGCACTGATGTCAACTTTAACATCAACTGGCAGTAACGCTTTAATTCCAATGGGTATTAACACCAGTCCCAGATAAAATACTGCCTCCAACATCTCTTCCAACAACATATTCTTGCCATCAGCCACTGCGAAAATATGTTTTTCCGATAATGTTGCAATGATGATTGCCATAATGGCAATTGACAAAACCGGTACCGGAAACGCCTTTCTTTGAAATAATTTGATTACTAATGAATACAGTCGATAATAAATACCGGCAACAATCCAACCAAGCAAGATTATACCGACGATTGGATGTACTACTTTACCATACCACAACATCTCCCTGGTGATTAATACCGGACCATTGACTCCAATTGACTGCGGAGGAAAAAAAGCTGCTCCCCAACTCAATTCCCGGGCGATCATTATTAACCAGATTGGGAGAGTCCAGCCCCAAAAAAGGGCAAATTTACGATTCTTTTCGAAACACATAAATCCAGCACAGACAATAAATCCAAGGGCCAATACTACTACTTGAAGCCATTCAACGGGACCGTTCTCCCATCCGTAGGAATGGGGTAAAACTTTACAAAGCGGTACAGTCAGCAACAATGAAACTACTAAGAAACCTTGGAAAATATTAAACCATATCTTCTTCTGGTCGGGATTAACAGTTTGCAGACCAGGCTGTGTTTGGTTACCAAGATTAAGATCCATTATTAAAGCTCCTCAATTTTAATCAGGTTATCCCTTGTTTACATTTTATTAGAAAACATTTCGTAAATCAATCTGGTAATCAGTGTGTTTAATTAACAATAATAAATAAAGACTTCTCCAAAACCGAAAAAGTCTAAATTTCGATAACGTAACGGTAATCAGACATTAAACCTAAATAACGTTACATCGCCATCCTGCATTATGTAGTCTTTGCCCTCCAGCCGGACCAAGCCCCGTTCTTTGGCAGCATTATAGGAACCACAGGCAATCAAGTCGTCATAACTCACAATCTCGGCCCGAATAAAGCCCCGTTCAATATCGGAATGAATCTTACCGGCCGCTTGCGGCGCTTTGGTCCCTTTGGTGATCGTCCAGGCGCGAACCTCTTGTTTCCCGGCAGTCAGAAAACTGATCAACCCCAGTAATTTATAACTGCTCTTAACCAGCTTGTCCAATCCTGATTCGGCAATTCCCAATTCTTTTAGATATTCTGCCTTCTCAGCCTCATCTAATTGGGCAATCTCCTCTTCAATCCGGGCTGAGATGACAACCATCTCCGCATTTTGAGCGGCGGCAACTGCCTGTAATTCTTTTACTAATGGGTTTTGATCGATACCATTAACCAGATCATCCTCACTCACATTGGCAGCAAAGATCACCGGTTTGGCGGTCAGCAGAAAAGCTTGCTCAACAATCAGACGTTCTTCCGGAGTAAAGTCAAGCGCCCGGACTGAAATACTGCTTTCCAACCCTTCTTTAATCCGGATATAAACATCCATCTCCGCCTGATACTGCGCTTTTAACCTGGCATCATGGGTTTTCAATAAGGTTGTGGTCTTCTCAATCCGGCGTTCAATGGTCTCCAGGTCAGCCAGGATCAGCTCTAAATCAATTGTTTCAACATCACGTTTTGGACCCACTGAACCATCAACATGAACAATGTTAGTGTCTTCAAAACATCTCACAACATGAACAATCGCGTCAACTTCACGGATATGCGACAAAAATTTATTACCAAGCCCTTCACCGCGACTGGCGCCTTTGACTAAGCCAGCGATATCAACAAACTCAATTGCAGTTGGGGTCACTTTATCAGGTTGGTACATCTCGGCCAATTTTTCCAACCGCTCATCGGGAACCGCTACAACCCCAACATTAGGGTCAATTGTACAGAACGGGTAATTGGCACTTTCAGCACCAGCTTTTGTTATCGCATTAAAAAGAGTACTCTTGCCAACATTCGGCAGTCCAACAATACCTAGTTTCAAAATTTATCTTCCCTTCATTGATTACATTGTCGAATTAATCTAATTCAGCCATTAATACACAATTTATAATATAAACTAATTTAAAGGGTAACGCAATAAGGAATATGGATCAGATAATACATTAAAAAATCATTTCCCCAAACTCAATATCCAATTAATCCAACTATTCACCGTTTGTGCTCTTCGTTCAATAGTAGAACTATCTGGATTAACATTGTATATATAACAATTTCGCATTATTTCACAGATTACTTCTTTAGTCAGTAGTTGGTTGGATTTAAAATGTTTTTCTAACACTCTATAAAACACTTCATGTTGAAGAATATACTTTACCAATAAAAGATATTTCATCTTAAAACTACTCATGTTGACAAATGTTCCAAACATACATTCGCCTTCTTCTCATAAATTTCCTTCAATGAAATACTATATTTTATTTAGGGACTCAAAATAGCCAGCAAGGATGCCGAAAACCCGCTAGAAACCCGGACGAATCAAAG
The DNA here is from genome assembly GCA_029553165.1 of Bacillota bacterium. Lineage (GTDB taxonomy): Bacteria > Bacillota > UBA4882 > UBA8346 > UBA8346 > JAKPCT01. The sequence continues at coordinate 1,269 of JAKPCT010000273.1, read as the reverse complement.
GAAGGTCCGGATAACCTTGGTTTCCGGCGACTTTTGCTCCACTTTTGGTCGCTCAAAAGTGGAATCACAAAGCCTAAAATACTGTTAGATCTATATTAAAAGAAATATAAAGACTTATTTTAAGTTTTCAACACATATTTTATAGAGATTATCATAGTCAATCGCATTCAATTCATAAAAATCATTATCAAGTTCATTTAATTTATCAAATCTTACATCATCATCTTTTTCATTGGTATAAATCTCGATTGCTCCCTTAAGTAAAGCGGAAAAATTCTGTCCATTAATTTTTTTTAGAAACTTCACTGTATTGTCTGCAAATTCACCTTCAGTATTCAGGAAGTACTGTTCAAAACCTCCATTATTAACTTCATTAAGATAAATATCTACGAAAATAATCAACTTTTCTTCTTCTGATAAAGCTTGGTCGTCTTTTTTATGTATTAATTCTGCAATTTTATAAAACTTTTCTTCATTGGTCATATTACTTTCAATGATATCTTTGTACATTACCGTTTGCCTCCTGTTTTTTTAATAAGTAATGGTAGTAATCACATTTAAAATCAAACAAGTCGTGCCAAGGTCTTGGCAATTTTTCCTTCTCTACTTTTCGATAGATTAACAAATAATTCCTTTAAGACATCAATTTGAATATTTTATATCACCAAACTATTTTTTGAATGTTTTTTCTGTTGGGGACTAGTGACTTATAATACTTGCAAATTCAAGTAGTGACTTATAGGTTTATTTGCTTTGTAGTTTTAACCCTTGGAATTCCTTGAGGATTTAGCAATCTCACATAATACGCTCGTGTCAACTTCCTTATTGGCTGGTTAAAGCACTTGAGATTCTATTAGTACTCCTATCGCTCCTGGATGGAGCGACACCGCTTCTTTTACAGGGATGGAAAAATAGCGGTTGGTCTCGAAAGCCTGAGCCCAATTGGCAGTCGAAAGGCCAGGATGGCGAAAACTCTAGGAAACCTCGGCATTACTTTCAGAAGTGAAGAATTGTAATGAACCACAAAAATCTAATCTGTTCATTACAATTCTTCTAAAATGAGTAGCCCCTTCTTCGAATCAACTTACCTACTCATTAACCATACGGTTCCGGCGCCTTTTTGGTTCCTTTTTGGGCGCTCACTTCCTTGAATTGAAGAATTGACTAAAATGAATCGCCAACCTGTACAATTCTTCTAAAAAGAACTGCGCTACTATCTTAAAGGCTTAAGCAGTTCTTTAACCCGCCCGCTGAAACAGTGGGCCAACA
>JAKPCT010000301.1 GCA_029553165.1 Bacillota bacterium | reverse complement strand
CCCAACTTGTGGTTGAAACTTCAGTTTTCTTTCCTGATAGAACCATTTGATGGGGAGCAATCCGGTTTGGTGTAACCCAAAGATGATCACCAGGATTCCACCGATTTGGGTCAAACGACGCCGTTCACTTCGTAACAGACTTCCAATCAAAGAGCTTGAGGCACCAAAAGCGATAAATACCAGCGTAAATCCGATAATGAAAGCCACAGTAGCCAGAACAACCGTCCGTCTCTTGAAAACCCCATTCTGTAAATCAGCTAACGAAATTCCCGTAATAATACTTAAATACGCTGGAGCCAGTGCTAAAATACACGGGGACAAAAACGATAATAAACCAGCCAGAAAGATGATCAAAAGAGTAACCAGCTTCATATTACTCCTTTAACAGTGCTGAAACTTTGGCTTCCAGTGTAGCAAGATTAGTAGATCCTTCAATCTTATGTCTGATTTGACCCGATGAATCTATAATAAAGGTTGTCGGAATCGCATAGATCTGATAAAGTTGCCCAACCCGGTTAGACGAATCCAATAAGATCGGGAAATTCATCCCATTACTCTGCGCAAAACTTTTGACTTGTTCAGATTTCTCCTGTAGATTAACCGCAATAACCGCAACTCCCTGATTACCATATTTACGATAAAAACGGATAAAATCGGGAATCTCAGCACGACAAGGCGGACACCAGGTCGCCCAGAAATTTAAGACCGTAACTTTTTTATTGCGGATTACATCATGCAAGCGTACCGTATTTCCGGATAAATCAGGTAAGCTAAAATCCGGTGCCGTTTTTCCGTTCGCATTTACCATCTCAATACCTGTATTCGCTATTAATAAAACAGTTATCACAAGTAAAGTTAGCCAGATCATTGTTCGCTTCATTGGGATTCCCTCCTTATTTTCAATTATAGTCTATTAATAAATTGAATTAACAGTAGTAAAAATTAGATCATTAACTTTAGAACTAATTCATGATTGAATCACCGATGCGATGTAATCGCAACTTTTCAGCCAATGCCAACATCTCGCGTGCATGCTGCCTAGTGGTATCGGTCACCTCTGCCCCGCCAAGCATTCGCGCCAATTCATCAATTCGTTCATTCATCATTAATCCACGGACACTAACTTTTGTTCGTTCGCCATCAACCTGTTTTTCGATATAGAAATGATTCTTTGCCATACTAGCAATCTGAGGCAGGTGCGTAATACAGATCACCTGTCGCGCCCTCCCAATCAGCGCCATCTTCTCAGCGACAGCCTGCGCGGTACGGCCACCGATTCCGACATCAATTTCATCAAAGACCATGGTTGGAATCTGATCTAATTCGGCCAAAATTGC
>JAKPCT010000214.1 GCA_029553165.1 Bacillota bacterium | reverse complement strand
AGGTTCAGTCTTTCTTTTGGTTTGCCACTCTTTGGCGTTACCCGCATCAGAGCGACTTTTATATCTTATCACAAACCGTTTTAGTTGTCAAGCTGGTATTTTTTCTTACTTCGCTATTTCTTACAGCGGTTCGTGACAGCTTATTTATAATACCACGCTATTTTAATTAGGTCAAGTATTTTTTATAAAATTATTATAATTTATATCAAATACTGAAAAATCAACGATTGCGATTAATTCTTCAAAGGAAGATTTAATGAAGTTTTTTAAAAAAATCTGATTTTTACCCCAGCAAATTTGTTTCAATAAAGTTTCTTCTAATCAATTCGTCTTTAAGAAGACGTTTGAACTTCCCAACATATTTACTTACAGGCCAATTTACCCGGTTATAATAATAACGTGAAATTAAACGACAAATACTCCAAGGGAAAGCCAAATATGCATTGATTATATTAATTTCTGCTTCAGTACAATGATAGTACTTTGAATATTCATCAATCGTTGTATGATACCATTCAAGCGTCCACCCATTGGAACGCCCCGATTTGGCAAGCAATATTGCTAAATCAATGGCCGGAATATCCCAGTGGAAATTTTTCAAACGCAAACAGTAGACTTCATTATCCGAATTGATTCGTAAATTATCCCGGTCCAAGTTGTAAATAATCAAATTATTAGTTTTTAAATTATGATTGAATTTAAGATAATTGGTTTTGGCAAAAGCACTTTTGGCATTATTAATTGATTCAGACAATTTTTGATAGTTTTGAATCAACAAATTATCAAATTCAGTTGGTTTTAAACGATTTTTGGCGAGCATTAAAAATGCTTCCATTGAATTATTAATCTCATCCATTTTATTTAACAGATTGTGAGATAATCTCTTTTCAGGTAAACAGTAGATCATCCCGACTTTAGTTGTTGTCCGTCGAAATTCTACCAGCGTTTTGATAATACCTTTAATATGAATATTATTACTATATGAAATTTTGTGAAACGGTTGCCAATCAGTCAGATAAAAGAGACTGCGTTCATCTAGCCTGCTATAATTACAATCATTATTTAACTTTAACGGATATAATAGACCGGTTACTTGATTTTGTTTACATTGCTGCAAAACTTGCAACTGATAGGCCAAACTTGCTTCCTGACCCTGGTAAATCCATAAATACTTCTTCCCCAAAGAGGTATCCATTAAAATACAGTTTTTAATACCACTATCGCCGGTTATTCCGAACACCTCAAAGGGAAACAGTTCAATAACTCCGGGACTGATCCGATTTTGTAATAAATCTGAAATGATTTCAATCTCTTCCTGTCTCAAGTTAGTTCCTCACTTTACCTAATGGTTTAGGGAAATTACTCCAATTAAGAATACCTTGGTCTTTAGCATTATTATCAGATTCAATCGTCTTATTAACTTCATCAATTGTACTTTCATGATTCTCATTTTTAACTTCCAGTTCATCAACTGTTTCATTTATTTCTTTGGATAAATCATTAATTGTTTCAGGCTCTCTTTCTCCAGTTGATTGATTTAAAGCATCTTCATTGAGGATGGATTTATTGGAAGTTACCTCCATGATCTGTCCGTCTCCCCCTCCAAAAACCCGGTCCGGTGTATTATTCACTAAACGGTCCCAAATATCGTTAGGCAGCTTCTGTTCCGGTTTAAGGTTGATTAATGGACCGGCTTGCAGTGTTTGGAAGCCACCCCATGTATGAATTGGTGATAGAATTAAAGATATTTTTCCATTATCATTAATTCCAGTACCAGCAAACACCCGTCCGCGACTCCAGCAATTATCAGTTCCTAATTCCCGCCAAACTTGAGCCAGACACCTATCCTTCCGTTTTAATTCTTTCTTAGCCACTTTAATTTGCTTATAATCACAATCATCAATATTTTCACGACTAAGCAATTTGACCAGTTTTCCCGGATACTGCAACATCGCTTTCAAAGCATTATATTCTTCTGGCCAAAAAGATTGATTTTTTGAATATTCATTAATTAAGAAGCTGATCCATTCCGGTTCCCAAATTGCTGTATCATTAATCAGTGAAGCCAGATCCGCAACTTTGGGTTGAAACGATAAATTCTCCCAATTAAGCAAGTAATAATCGTACTCTTTCCAAATAATATAATTTGAACGTAATCTGCCATGACCAATAACCCCGGAACTGAAATGATGTTCAAACAATGTATTCATACTGTTTTTCCAGATTGTCAGACAGTCAGACAACAGGGCAACTGCTTCTTTCTTTAAAATATGAATCTCCTTGCGAAGCTTTTCATGAAATAATTCTTCGGTCAATGATTCGATCGCTTTAAGTTCCTGTTCCCACTGTAATTCAATCGTACTCCACCGATCTCTGAAAATCCCAATTCCTTTGGTCGCATGATAATCTTTACCGCAACGATAAAGCTCGGCAATTATTTCCGAAACTCGTCGGATTGATGCAGGATCATTAATATCCAACTTCTTATTGGTAAATACCCACGGCTGAATCAGGTAAGAATAACTTTCTTCCTCCCAAATAATCGTATTGCGCCAGGAACAAGCCCAGTTATTGAAGGAGCGTTCCTCCAGATACTGCAAGATACTCTGTAACCAGTTTAACTCTTCTTTAGCATACTTTATTAAGCTAAGGCGAAACCAACCTTCATTGGTGCAGAAATAGATTGCGTCCCGGTCTTTAAAAAATCTGCTTGGTCTCAAACCAAAACGATAAAACACTGTCACCCATTTTAAAAAAAGTTCTTTAAGTGAATCAAATTTATCGGCAGATCGTTCATCATATTCAGTTTTTTCTTTCACTGATTCATACCTCCTGGGACTTCAGACTATTATATTCATGAAGGGATCAAATTGGGACATTAGAACTTTTTACACCTTCTTAATCCCGGTTTCATAGAATATCCTATGCCATAGTCCTTTTTTATAGAAGATAGAAGCACCTTGGCTTCGATTGAATTCCAACACAGGAGGAATAGCTTTGGAAATCCGCAGTAGAGCTCCTCTGCGAATCAGTTTTGCCGGTGGTGGTACTGATATTGAGCCTTATCTCTCTGAAAAAGGAGGGGTTGTCCTAAGTACTACTATTAACCGTTATAGTTATGGCACTCTAATTCCGCGCACCGATCAGGAGATCCGAATCGAATCACTCGATGTTGATCAGTTCGCCAAATTTTTAGCCTCGCAAAAACTTGATTTTAATGGCCAATTAGATTTGGTAAAGGCAGTTCTGCGCAAGTTTGAGGGCTGGAAACAGGGGTTTTCATTGTTTCTCCATAGCGACGCCCCGCCAGGGAGTGGATTAGGATCTTCTTCGACTATGGTTGTTACTTTGTTAGGACTGTTCCGCCAGTGGTTAAACTTACCTTGGAGCAATTACGATATTGCTAACCATGCTTATGAAATTGAACGAGTTGATCTTGGTATCCGTGGCGGAAAACAAGATCAATATGCTGCCGTTTTTGGTGGATTTAATTTTATTGAGTTTTATCATGATGGAACAATTATCAATCCGCTCCGCATCGAACCGTCAATTCTGAACGAACTTGAATATCATTTATTATTATGTTATACGGGTCGGACCAGGTTATCGGCAAATATAATAGCAACTCAAGTTGACGGATATTTAAAAAAGAAGGAGAGTTCCTTAAACGCCTTGGATCGACTCAAAGCAATTACGATCGCCATGAAAAACGCTTTACTGCTTGGCAGACTTAATCAATTTGGAGAGTTGTTACACGAAGGTTGGATCCAGAAGAAACAATTGGCGGGCGCGATTACCAATGAGAAAATTGATACCCTTTATCATCTGGCGTTAAGTAAAGGCGCTTTAGGGGGTAAAATATTGGGCGCGGGTGGTGGTGGTTACTTGTTGCTTTATTGTCCATATAATAAAAAGCATTTGATTGCTGCCGAACTAGAACGGTTAGGTGGTCAAATTACTCATTTCAGTTTTGAAAACCAAGGGCTGGTTACTTGGAAAGTCCAATAATATCTTTGAGTGAGGAGTTAATGAATACACTTATTTATCGATGTAGCGGTTTATCGGAAGTTCCCAAAAGAATCACGGCATTAACCCCAGCAATCTTTTTCGATCGGGATGGGACAATTATTGAGGAGAAGCATTATCTGAAACAGATTACCGATATCCGGTTTCTTCATGGAGTCATTAGCGGTCTGAAAAAGTTGAAGCTTATCAACTTACCGTTGTACTTGGTAACCAACCAGGCAGGAATTGCCCATGGCTACTTTGATGAAAGCACCCTTGAGGAAATCCATCTTTTTCTATTGCGAGAACTGGCTAAGGCAAATATATTTCTAAAAGGGGTCTATTACTGTCCGCACCATCCAACTGCTAAAATAGACCAATATTGTTTAAATTGTTACGGCCGTAAACCGGAACCGGGTTTATTATTCAAAGCAGCGGAGATCGATGCTCTCGATTTAAACTGGAGCTATTTTATCGGCGATAAACTTTCGGATATTGCAGCCGGGAAAAAGGCCGGTATGAAGACCATCTTAGTCTTAACCGGCTATGGTAAAGAAGAACGGGCTAAAATCACAATGATTAATAGTCCGGATTACATTGCTCAAAATTTTCTCCAGGCAACCAACTGGATCTTAAAAGATTATTATTACCGCCGTCTTGAAAGAACCTCACGGTTACGTGTCAGTGAAAACGCATAAAAAGGAGTCAAAAATGAAAATTGCCATTGAAGCAAGACCGATTAAATGGTCCTATGGAACGGGAATCGGTAATTATACCTATCACCTGATCGAAAAGTTAAATTCCCTAGATTCAATCAATGATTATACATTCTTGTGGACTGATGATGATCCTTACTCCGCAATTCCCTTCAGTAAAAAGTTTAGTTATTATCGACTGCCCAAAGACGATCTGCGTGAAGAGATTGAAATTCCCCTTTGGCTAAGCAATGAAGGTGTGGATATCTTTCACTTACCCCAAAATGGTTTCCGCACCCCAATCCGTGATCGTAGGACCAAGATCATTGTGACCATTCATGACTTAATTCCTTATTTTATCCCAGAGATGGTGCGACCAAGTTTCTTAAAACGGTTTATCACAGAAATGCCCCAGATTATTGAACGGGCTGACCATATAACTACGGTCTCGGAAACCTCGAAACAGGATCTAATCAAAGTTTTTAACGTTAATCCCGAAAAAATTACGGTAATCCCTTCAGCGCCAAGCAGCATTTATACAAGATTACCAAAACAGGAAGTCCAATCATTCCTCAAAACGAACTTTAACTTAGAAAAGCCATATATTCTTTATGTTGGCGGATTAAACCCGCGCAAGAACGTTCCCGAATTAATCTATGCTTATTCCAAAATCCATCGTGATCTGCCAACCAGCCATCTCTTAGTTATTCCTGGTTCCGACAGTAAACATCTGCAGAAACTCAAACAATTAGTTGAAGCATTAGATTTATCCGCAGAAGTATTCTTCCCTGGTTTTGTTGAGTCAGAAGCATTACCATACTTATATAATGGTGCAAGTCTATTTGTCTATCCATCATTATATGAAGGTTTTGGGTTACCCCCGATCGAAGCAATGGCTTGCGGGACGCCGGTAATTACTTCAAATGTTTCCTCCCTGCCGGAGGTTGTTGGTGATGCTGCTTTAACCATCAATCCATCTGACACTTTACAGTTGGCAGAGACAATGTTTACTGTATTAACCAATTCGACACTGGCCAGAAATCTAATCAAACGAGGAATCAAACACGCACAACGGTATTCGTGGGAACAAAATGCCAAACGGTTTTTAGAAGTTTACCACCAGGTTGCTGGTGTTGAACCTGCAATAAAGGTTAGTTAACCATTAAGCAATGCTAATCCAGATTAATTATTTTTATTGGGTGGCTTTGGTCCGTAAAATTGATAAAATTGACATTCAATTCTTCCGTTATATAATTTGCGACGCCGGTCTGCTTTCTTGCCGTAGATTTTTTCAAAATTCTGATGGGCGGTCAAAACATAAATTGACCAAGTATCCAGTTGCTGAAAAACTCGTCCCATTTGGCGGTATAATTGCTCAATTTCTTTAACTTCACCAATCCGTTCACCGTAAGGCGGATTACAGATTACACAACCATATTTGTAGCTACTTCTTAACTCCGCTAATGGTAACCGTTGTAAATGGATCTGTTCATTTAGATTGGCCAGTTTACGGTGATAACGTGCTAAACTCAATACCGCTTCATCAATATCCGTTCCAATGATCTTTAAAATTCGATCCCGTTTAATTAGGTCATTCGCTTCTGCTCGGGTTTGTTGCCAGATTGCCGTCGGTATCTGTGGCCAGGTTTCAGAAACAAAATTCCGGTTAATTCCTGGCGCAATATTTAACCCAATCAATGCCGCTTCAATTGGAATTGTTCCCGAACCACAAAATGGATCAATCAATACCCGTTCATGATTCCAGTAACTTAAGTTAATCATTGCCGCAGCCAACGTCTCTTTCAACGGTGCTTGAGCAGATAGTTTACGATAGCCACGTTTATGCAATCCGGGTCCGGTTGTGTCAATCGTTAAAGTAACATTATCTTTCAGTAAAGCAACTTCAATTTTATATTGTGGCCCGGTCTCATCAAACCAACTCTTGTGATAGACTTTTTTTAACCGCTCAACAATTGCTTTTTTAACAATCGCTTGACAGTCAGAAACACTAAATAATTTTGACTTAACTGATTTACCTGTTACCGGAAAATTAGCATCAACCGGTAACCATTCCTCCCAAGGTAACGCTTTGGTCCTTTCAAATAATTCATCAAAGCTTTGAGCACCAAATTCTCCAATTCGGATTAAAACTCGATCAGCGCTGCGCAACCAAAGGTTGCAGCGCGAAATCGCACTTTCATCAGCTTCAAATAATACCCGGGCATTTTCAACTTTGACATCAGAGTACCCTAAATCAGAAACTTCACGGGCAACGACCGCTTCCAATCCAAATGTTGCGGTTGCAATTAACTGTATCTTAGCCATCAATTTCCCTTTCAAAGATTTAACAAGATGTATGCTTAAATATCATCGAATATTAGTTTTTTATGCTGGTCCTACTTCTATTCCTGGATAATTAAAAACCCCGGTATTACCGGGGTCTAGCGAATCAACTTAGATTCTGGTGACTTTAGCCGCTTGAGGACCACGGTCACCTTCGACGATATCAAATTCAACTAATTGCCCTTCTTCCAAAGTTTTAAATCCGTCCATTTCAATCGCTGAAAAATGAACGAATACATCTTTACCTCCATCTCTTTCAATAAAGCCAAAACCTTTTTCTGCATTAAACCATTTAACCTTACCTTGCATTAAAACATTCCTCCCAAATAAATCTCGTGGGCAACTCTCCGTCTTACGTCGCGTTTAACCACAAGAAAACTATAGCATAGGAGGTAGTACAAAGTCAAACAAAAGAAAAAATATTTTTTATGTTAATAGATTTTATCCCAAGTTAAAATCTCATCTTCGGTAATTTTAACCCGCGCCTTTTTCCCTAATACTTTATATAAATCACGTGGCGAAATACCAGTTCCCGGCCTTTTCATCGCTAACATTTCTTCAGTAATCATCGTATCAGGTTCAATGGTGGTCTTCGCTACTATACTTCTCCTGCCAAATTTTCTAAATTCAAGCTCTGCGGGTGTAGGATCTTTTTGTTCCACTCCCAGGATTGATTCCACTTGACGGACTTCTTTAATCAGCTTGGTTAATTCATAAGGATCAACCGAGAAACGATGGTCCGGTCCTGGCAAATCTTTATTGAGTGTAAAATGTTTTTCAACAATGCAAGCCCCGGCTGCTACCGCCACTGGAATTGCTTCGATTCCAATTGTATGATCGGAAAATCCAATGGGAATATTAAACTCTCTTGATAAGGTCGAGATAACTCTTAAATTCAAATCTTCTTTCTTGGCAGGATAATCGCTGACACAATGAAGCAAAGCCAACTCCTGACAGCCATTTTCGGTTAAAACTTCTACTGCGTGCTTCACCTCGTCTAAACTGGACATACCGGTTGATAATATTACCGGCAGATTTTGTTGTGCAACATATTTCAAGAATGGGTCAACCGTTAAATCTCCGGAAGCAATTTTGAGCGCCGGAACGCCCATCTTAACTAAAAAATCAACATTCTCTTCGTCAAAAACCGTTGATAAAAAGTCAATCTTCATTTTAGCGCAGTGCTGCGCAACTTTAATCAAAGTATCACTGGATAATTCCAATTTTTCATAATGTTGAAATGTAGCATCATCGTATCCACAAGTATCATCAAGACAGTTTAACGTGTTCTTACTTCTCGATAATAACTTATGACTATCAAACTTCGATAACTTAATCGCATCAACTCCTGCTTTAGCTGCTTCTTCAACCATTTTAAGGGCAATCCCTTCTTTACCGTTATGATTAAGCCCTATATCAGCAATTATATAGCAAGGGTGCTTATGACAAATAACTTTATTACCGATATGAAATTGTTTCATCGTCGCCTCCATCAGTACCGACTTTGATCTTACCCGAGTTCCAGCCAGATATTTGCACAATGAGATCTTTTCGATTTATTCCCTTTAAATTAAATCTGGCTCCAATATCGCCAATAGGTTTTAACCTGACTAACGTTTTTAGTCTATAGGATTCTTTCTTCAACGTAATAAAGGATTGAATCCTTAATCGCGAAGTACCAAAAAGCATTAGCCTCAGATGATAGCTTACCATCACTACCAGTTACAATCACATCATAGGACCTACCTTCGGAACCGTTTAACACCACAAATCGACGATTATTTCGAATTGCTATATATGCAAGTTGCTCCCCGTAATGGTGGTAATTGAGACTGCCTTTTTCGATCCGATCATAAATTCTACCTTCAATCCCATCTTCAACTACAAACCACTTCTTTCCCTTCAATGCACTATAAGCAAGCTTACCATTACCGGGGTTGAAGATCAGATCACCGATTGCATCATACTTTTGGTGTTCGACACCATTTACTACGACAAAAAACTGTTTGCCCTCCTGAGCAACATAGGCGACTTGTTTGCCATCATGACTGAAAAGCAAACTGCCATCAACTATTCGTTCATATTTCTTCCCTTCTTTATTGTCAATCACTATTCGCCATCTTCTTTCAGCCAAAGCACTATAAGCAAACCGCCCGCCACTTGGACTAAATACAGCGCCACCACGCCCAATCTGATCATAAGGCGAATATCTGTTACCGTTAATCACGACATACTGTTTATTGCCAACTTGCCCAACAAATGCGTACTGCATTCCGTTTTCGCTAAAGACCAAACTGGAAGCATCGATCATATCATAAGGAACTGTCTCTAACCCATTGATATTGATTACATATTGACCACCTCTTCGCCCAACAAAAGCCACAAATCTGCCATTAGGACTAATAATAACGTTCCGGATCCCATCATAAGGAGTACTCTGAACCCCATTATTGATTAAAAACCATTCCCCGCCAGACTGAGCAGCATAAACCAAGTTTCGCCCATTAGGGCTAAATTGCAGGGTCTTGGTACTAATATCGTCATAAGCTTTTCCACCTACCTCATCATGAATAACCTGCCATTTTGACTGATTATCACCTTCAACCTGAGCGATGTAAGCCCAATGTCTTCCATCATTGCTAAATACAAATGAGTCTGACTTGATCCGTTGATAAGCTTTCATTTCCTGATTATTAATCACTAAAAAAAACTGTTGATCCCGTTTGGCAATGTAGGCTATTCTGCGACTGTTAGGAGAGAAATAGATTTGATTATCGACAATATCTTCGTATATTTTTTGAGGTTTTCCATCGATTATTACCTGTTTATGACCATTATTGGAAACAATGTAAGCAAAATGTTTATTATTGGGACTAAATTTCAAGGATTGCGGAAGTATATTTTGATGCAGTTGACCAATTGTAGTTTCTTTAGTAACCCGACCAGAAAAAGCAAAACTCGATATTGTAGAAAAAACCAACAGCAAAATTAGAAAGTACAACCGTTGTTTTCGAAACACGTCCCTGCCTCCTTGAGGATATATTTCCAATTTCTTAAATATTTCTAAATTTTCTTCTTTCTGATAGGATAATACCTCTTAATATTAGAATAACACCATACAAAATAGGATGTCAATTTTAATAAACTAACGGACGTTTACCACTTCTTTTTTTATTTCACTACATGCTATTAATCTATTAAATCGTACAGAAAGGATTTTTAATGGGTATTATTCTTAAATTCATCTTAAAGAATCTTAAAGAAAAAAATTTCGTACTTTTCTGATTGTTTTTTCAGTTACATTGTCAGCGGCTTTATTTTTTGCTTCAATTGCACTATCTGGCACCTTGAAGAACACCTTTATGGAACGGATTAAAAAATATATTGGTACTTCGAATATTATTATCCATTCCAATCGACTCTCTCCACACTGGCTGTTCAATCTTGACAAAGCATTAGCAATGGATGAATTTGAATATGTTGTTGGAACGATTGAAATCACAGCGACATATAAACACCATAACGAAACCGTAAATATAGATCTCTACGGCTATTACTTGGATGACCTTCAAACAATGAACCCGTACATCTTAGAGAGTGAATTCGATCTTCACCCTTTCCAAGGTAAAAAAATCATTGTCAGCAAAAAAACCGCTGAAAAATATAATCTGACAATTGGTTCCAATATTGAAGTTAAGATTAATAATGCGAAACACCGCTTTAAAATAGTAGCAATTGCTCAACCACTGGGTGTTTTTCAGGAAGATGGCCGTACAAATATCGCCATCGTTCCCCGAGACACCTTGGGACGACTCTTTAATGCTTCCCGAAGAGTTTCAACTGTTTATCTCAAAACAAAAAAACACGTAAATCTGGAAACAGCAATTGAAAAACTTAGCAAGATCTATAACCGCTATACCGTCCGTGAACCGATTTCCCGTGCTGAAATCGAACATTTTACGCAATCGATTACCACTCCGTTTTTAATCATGTTAGTACTGGTCTTATTTACCAGCATCTTCATCATCTATTCTTCTTTTAAAGTCATCACCCGAGAACGGTTACCAATCATTGGAACATTTCGTAGTATTGGTGCGACCCACTTGATGACCGATCTTTTAATGTTTGCCGAAAGTATCTTTTATGGGTTTATTGGAGGTATTTTGGGGTGTCTCCTGGGAATTGGGTTTCTTTATATCATGAATCTGCTGATGACCCCGGAATGGATGCGCAATGTTAAAACCAGTCTCGACATCTCATTACATCACATTTTTATTACTTTTACTCTGTCGATCGCTCTGCCTTTGATCAGTTCTGCCTTGCCGATCATCAAAGTATCTAAAAAACCAGTTAAAGAGATTGTCTTAAATGAGATGGAACGACCTAAAAAAGCTTCTCCGCTGCGCTTTGCAATCGGCCTGATCAACTTATTAATCGGAATGGTAATTCCACAAATTGCTCCCAAACCATTTGCATTAGCCCTTGTTGTAGGTTGCATGTTACTGATCGGTGTAGGGATGATTTTGTTAATACCTCTGATAACATCAATCTTTATCAAACTCTTTGAAAAAATCTACTATGCAGTTTTGGGTAATGAGGGTTTTTTAGCCGCTAAAAATCTCCGTGAAAATAAAAGTATTCTTAATAACATTTCCCTATTGGCACTTGGCATATCCAGCCTGTTGATGATCAACACCGTAAGTTTTAGTGTTATTAGAGAAGTTGCTAACTTCTTTAAAGATGGCCAATTCGACATCTGGATGGGCTATTACCGGGCAGACCGAAAGTTTGAGTCAATTTTGCGCAGTGTTAATGGTGTAAGCGGAGTTTACGGTGTCTACTCCGGATACTCGATCGAATTAAGCGATTCTAAAGAAAAAATACACTTAATCCATGGCATCGATTCCAATAAACACCTTGAATACTGGAATGTAAATGTAGAAGGAGATTTAGAACCAACTAAAATTATACAATTGCTTGATGTAGATCGAAATATAATCCTAAGCAGTATTTTAAAAGATAAACTCGGTGTTAATTTAGGTGACAGTATTTCATTAAAAATGAATAACACTACTAGAGTCTATAAAATAATCGGTTTTTTTCATTCGCTAATGAGTCAGGGCGGTTATGCATTAGTCTCCAACCGTTTTTTAAAAAATGATTTGAAACTAAATTTTTATGATGATATTTTTATCAAGACAACTCTGGAACCAGCGTTAGTAGCCGATAATATCAAACGGAAATTTGCCAGGCACGAACCATGGGTGCAGACAATGAGTCAGATTACTAAAGAAGAATTAGACTCGCAACAACAGATGTTTGCACTACTGCGAGGATTTTCAGTGATCGCATTAATAATCGGTATCTTTGGGGTACTTAATAATTTAGTAATCAGCTTCATTGAGCGCAAAAGATCCCTGGCAATGATGCGCTCAGTCGGTATGAGCAAACAACAGACTTTAAAAATAATTATGATCGAATCCTTTACCGGTGGAATTATTGGAAGCACAACCGGAATAATAACTGGTACTCTACTGATCCATTTAGTTCCGTTTATTCTGAAAGCAATGGGTTTTAAAATACCGATGCAATATTCAGTTAAAGAGTATTTGATTGCCTTTGTTGCCGGAATCCTGATAACGGTTGCCGCTTCAATTAGTCCCGCTTTAAAATCTTCGAAGTTAAATATTATTGAAGCTATCAAATACGAATAGGAGGAGTTTCGAATTAAAGTTATCATTGAAACTAAAAACCTATCAAAAGTCTATAAATTGGGTGAAGTTGAAACTGAAGTCTTAAAAGATATTAATCTGACTATTAATCAAGGTGAATTCATTTCGATAATGGGCCCGTCTGGTTCCGGTAAAAGCACATTATTGTACTTGCTTGGCGGCCTTGATAAACCTACATCCGGCAGTATTTTAATTAAAGGTAAAGAACTGGCAACGATGACTGATAACGAACAAAGTATCCTGCGCCGTCGGGAATTAGGATTTGTTTTTCAATTTTATAATCTTATTCCTAATTTGAACGTTGAAGAAAATATTATGTTGCCGATCCTACTTGATGGCAAACGACTCAAAAACGAACAAGCGAAGTTAAACAATATTTTAACAGCTGTTGGATTAGCCGACCGAAGATACCATACACCACGTGAATTATCCGGAGGGCAGCAACAGAGAGTGGCAATTGCCAGGGCATTAATCAACGAACCCGAGATTATCCTGGCTGACGAACCCATCGGCAATCTGGACAGTAAGACCGGTACCGAAATAATGCAGTTATTGAAACGAATCAATCAAGAATTTGGGAAAACCAT
>JAKPCT010000152.1 GCA_029553165.1 Bacillota bacterium | reverse complement strand
ATGAAATACGAAGCCAAATGTGTTTCTGGAAATACACCCCTTACTTCACCTGATACTGGCTATCACACCTACGACAATAGCAGTCAACCTTGCACCGGAGACAAATATATTGCTTCTACTGCTGATGGCTATCCTATTGCTAATATCTCTCACAATACAGCCAAAGCCTATTGTCAGTCAATTGGCGCCCATCTTTTAACTAATGATGAATATATGACTATTGTGAGAAATGCTGAACAAGTACCAGTGAATTGGTCAAATAATCAAGTGGGCAATGGCGTTCTTCCTCGGGGTAATTCTAATTCCGCGGCTGCTCAAGATGGCTCAAGCATTTATGGCACTGGCTATACTGATCACACTCATCTTCGCACTCTCACGCTTTCTAATGGTTCGGTTATTTGGGATATAGCTGGTAATGTTTACGACCACGTTCAAAGAAGCAATGACAATGCGGGTGATCTTACTAACACTATGGTTTTGCCCGCGTGTTCTGATGCTCAAGCTGCTTGGGGTTGGTGTAAATATGCTTCTACAGAATCGCCTTATGTTTCTTCTTGGACAAATGACGTTGCTAAAGATAAGGTTGCTCCTTCTAATACTTCTTGGACCTCCAGCCAAAATATTGGTCAAGTTTATACTTACAAGAATGGAACAAATCAAGGAACTACTATCTTTCTCCGCGGCGGCTATTGGCACATTGGGGCGTATGATGGGCCGTTTGCGTTGTACTTGGGTTGCGGTGTTGGCGACATGTTCAGCACTGTTGGGTTCCGTTGCGCCCGGTAGGCCGTAGCAATCTGAAATCTGAAATCCAAAAAAAAATATGCTTGAAGATCTAATAGTTTTTCAAAAATTATACGATTTAATTTTGTGGATTTATCCTATTATTAATAAATTTCCTCAAAAACAGAGATTTGTGCTTGGTCAACAAATCCAAAACAAATTATTGGAAATTTTGAAAAATATTATTGAAGGCAATCAAGCAATTCAAAAAACTGTTATTTTAAAACACGCTAGTGTTAAT
>JAKPCT010000298.1 GCA_029553165.1 Bacillota bacterium | reverse complement strand
CGAGATGTGTGTTGTTATTAAAACGCCATAACAAATAATATCACACATTTCAGCAATTGTCAACAAAATCATTTATACATTTATCGACAAATTACGATTTTAAAAGGAGGTGAAAAATTGGCAATTGACCTTTTTGACATCAGGGTGCGTACAGTTAAATTGCGTTTAACCAACAATGACATTATACGCGAAATCAATAAACGCGGCATTAAATGCAGCCAGAGTGAATATTCGTTGGCTATACACGGCGCGCTTAGCACCCCAAAAGCGCTCGATATCGTGAACGCCGCAGACGAAATTCTCAAAGAAAAGGAAGGTAAAATTAATGGATTTACTTATGGATGACAAATAACGCTGGAGTTTAACGAAAGGACTGTTCATATGAGCTTTCAGATAATTTTAGGAATACACGACGGATGCAACAAAGTTTTTTGCTGGTACATATCAGAACATCAAGCAAAGCACGTCAAAGCTGGCGATTGGCTGTTTGTTGAAAACCGCAATGATTATGCAGTTGTGAAAGCAATATCCGACCCGATTTGCGGTGAAGAAGCCAAAACGTTAGCAATGCATTGCGGCGCTCGGTTTCCGCTGAAACGTGTTATATCATTTGCGAACCGGGTTATGAAACAGGAAATAGTTAAATCGTTCAAGGAATCCGTAAAAGAAGAAATCTATGCGTTCCACGAAAAAATAAACGCGTTAGGAGAAGAACAATGACACCTAAACAATACACAGCCATATCATTCTTTTTAAGCACTCTTGGTATCGCCCTGATGTTCGCCGCCGCATTTTACCCCGCCGATGCAATCCTGTACGCTTGTTGCGGATTGGCGGTGTACGTTGACGGTGTGCTAATTAAGCGATGGGCTGGTGGACGGAAATGAGCAAAGCCATATGTTGCTGCCCGCTCTGCGAGGCCCCGGTCTATGAAGGTGACAGCGTGTACGAAATCGACAACGTTATGTATCACCAAGAATGCATTGAGGATATTAGCACTACCGATTTAATCGGATTGCTCGGTTTAGCCGCTTTTGAAGCGTACGACGATTCCGACGACATCAAAGCCGAATACGA
>JAKPCT010000296.1 GCA_029553165.1 Bacillota bacterium | reverse complement strand
ATGCCAGCGATGTGGATGAGGCTAACAACATAGTAGGTGAACCTGGTACAGGAACTTTCCTTGAGAACGCCAGTTTCCTCGATGGTGACTATACTGCTGGCGACGATAACCCTACCAATCCATTTGGTACTCCAACCGTTTACTATAGTCGCCAAAGCGGGCTTTGGAGCAATGTTAACACATGGTCGCTTACTGGCCATAGCGGAGCGCCTGCTGCTACCGTTCCTGGTGCAGGTGATATTGTAATTATAGGAGGAAACGATTCCGTTTACCTTGCTACTAACCTTACAACTCCGAATGCTGACCCACGAAGCTGTGCTATACTTAAAATTGAAAGAGGTTCAGCTCTTGATATTGGATTCAATCCAGCATCGAACTTTTCACTTGTACTCAACCATCCTAATGGGAATGGTAATTTTAGGATTGCTTGTGATTACGATAGCCCATCAACCTTCCAGTTCCCCGGAGGTGATTACTCTGATTTCAACGTTAACATTGGTACTACAGAATTGTATACAACCAACCCGATTGCTGGGACAATATACTATCTCCCCAATGGTATTACCAGCTATGGTAACCTTATACTATCGCCACTTGGACGCTCTAATGTAATATTCCCTAATAATGATCTTTTAATATATGGTAATTTGATTACCCGAGGTCAGAATGCCGATTCATGGTTCTGCCCGGTTTGGAATGTTAACTACCCTACTCCCCCAACAGCACGAATAGCAAAAACCATTACGGTTAATGGCGACCTCGATATTCAGGGTGGAGGATTAGTATGGTATGGTGGAGGTGCTATAACGCAAACCTTTGTAGTAAATGGCGATGTACTAGTTAATGACAACTCCGCAATTGACAACTGGGATGCCTCTTCGGCACGCATGAGCATTGGCGGTAGTCTTGTAAATAATACAACTGGAGCTGCTGGTGGAGGTATTAAAACACCACGTGAGTGCGATTTCAGAAATATACCTTTAACCTTTTTCGGAAGCAATACTTCGAGCGTTACTAACCAACGCAACAATCCGTTTACCCGATTTGGCACCGTTACTATTGATAAGGGAACCTCACAGGTCGATTCTCTTATAATTGATATTGGGGGTACGTTAACCACTCCAACCAACAACTGGCTTACACTCCGAAATGGCACGCTGGTTTTCCGCCGAACAAACCCCAATAGCGATTTTACCATATCTACAACCACGCCATTTGTCATCCCCGAAACCGCTGGTTTGCTTATTGATTACCCCAATAACAGCAATAACCGAAATGTTCTAATTGCTAACTCCAATGTCAATACTAATGATGTTACCCTAGCCGGAAAACTTACCGTAAGGGCCGGTAGGGTGTTTGTTGGGCCAACGAATGGA
>JAKPCT010000095.1 GCA_029553165.1 Bacillota bacterium | reverse complement strand
TTAGCCGTACAAATCGGGCTACCTTGTTTGTGCAATAGTTAACCATTTTTTCGTCGTTATTCCAGCGTTTAGCCTGTATTGCGCGGTATTCTTCCTTCAATTTAGCTTGTTCTTGTTTGCTATTCATGTTTGTTACCTCCTGTTTTTTATTTTGCTTTCGGGGCCATCGGAGCTTGTGACCGTCCGCCCGGCTGCATTACCGGCGGGGTTTACCCGCCGTCACTCTGCCTTCTAATTCATTCTTTTTAACAATTCTTGACATCCTGAACATTTGCACCCGGTATGCCCTTCGCAATATTCTTCAACTCTAATGCATTTTTGCATATTATCGCTTGTTGTGCCAAAGTTGAATAACTTATCTAAGTAATATATTTGAGCTTCCTCAAACGTACCATTGAAACGTGTTACAACCTCGTCCCCATTGGAATAAGTACATCTTATAATCATTGTATAACCTCCTTTATTTTAATTCAAAAATGTTTTAGTGAAGTCCGGCGCCTCAATCGTTGTGACGCTGTATTGCCCCGTAAATGTGTAATAATCCGTCCAGTTTAAAAACCAATCGTTGTCTTTGTAAAACTCTCTGATCGCTTGCGTGGCTGTTACCACTTCGCTGGTATCGTTATTGCGCCATAGCTCGTTATGCACTCTTACTTTAATCATTGTGTAACCCTCCTAAAATTTTATTTGACAACCTGCCCGGCATGCCGCCGGGCAACGCTTGCGGCCTAATGTCCTATTTTTAGCCGCCGCAACGGCTCTAATTATACGGCTCTATCCGATGATCAGATCGTCGGTCGCGAGCTCAAGGTATCGCGTTAAAAACTCTACCTCCGTACAAGGTGCAAGCTCGCTGTGTACCGTCTCGCGCGTGTCGTCGTCCATCATGTTGACAACGGTATCCCACAAGTTGCGGCTGGTGATCTCTGGCATGGCCTCTTGTGCGGTCATGTAGCTGTGTCCGTTATCAAGGCTGATCTTTTTCATTTTTGTTACCTCCTGAAAATTTATTTTGCGTCTGGGCTGTCGGAGCTTGTGACCGTCTGCCCGTGCGGCTGATTCTCCCCGCTCAAGCGGGGTGTAAAGGTTTTTCTCATCCTTTACAATTTTATAATACCACATAGTTATAATTTTGTAAAGGGTTTTTATAAAAATTTTTGAGAATTTTA
>JAKPCT010000090.1 GCA_029553165.1 Bacillota bacterium | reverse complement strand
CAGCCAATTCGAACAATGTATGGTTTGAAAAATAAATATTATCGAGCGAAACGTAAAGACTTTCATCTATTTTGTTTTCAATCTTAATTTTTTGTAGCATTAGTGTAGTTTTTCCAACTCCTCTTGGCCCTGTAATGGCTAAAAGTCGTGCATTCCAGTTAATTTGATTGAGTAAATACCTTGTAAACCTGGTGTTTACTTTATCTATCAGTTCGTGGTATATGATGTTTAGTTGCTCCATGCTTTTTGTGGTTTTTTTGAGT
This sequence comes from Bacillota bacterium, assembly GCA_029553165.1. Taxonomy (GTDB): domain Bacteria; phylum Bacillota; class UBA4882; order UBA8346; family UBA8346; genus JAKPCT01. The sequence continues at coordinate 2,782 of JAKPCT010000090.1, read as the reverse complement.
AAAGATAATTAATTTCACAATGTACTGTGCATATTATTATAAATTTGCACAATGTGATATGCAAAAATAAAAAAAAGCGTAAATCATTAAAAACAATCAGTATTATTTTCATCCATTTTCATTATCCATATTCTTTTTAAAGAGATGAAACAATCTAATGTGGTGTTTTTAATCGCTGAGTACTTTTCTCTTTCGGAAACCCAATCATTTATATTTATAATATCCTGATCAATAGCAATATAGTTATTTTATCAACATGTTTAAAATTTGATGGAGTAAGTCTTGGTTTCGCTTGGTTTGATTTTTAATTTTAGTTTGAAAGGGCAGGGTTAACATTTATCAAAACATTAGTATATGCAAGGGAAAACAACATTGGGTTACGGAAGGGTTAAGGAACAACACGTAACCAGGTTTATTTTTTGGTCAACCTATGAAAATTCTACACCTCTGAAATATACCGTTGAGTTGAGTAATGCTACCGGTGCAGTGCTTGCAATGCCTCAAAGTTTTGATTTTATCAAAACTAACGATGATACACATACTCTATGCTTTCCCCTTGGAATCGACTGGATTGTTAAGGCTTTCCCATACCCAAAGCTATTCATGCATGGTGCTTTGCTGAAACCCGCTATTGAACGCAAGGTTACCAATCCTATTGCACTATCGGGGTTAATACTTGATGATTTATCGGTAAAGGTATCACCACGTTTGTTTTACAAAAATCTGTTATCGCAGTCCTTCTTCGATTCGTGGGATAAGATAAACGTTGCCCTTCTTTTACTGATGGTTGCCGAAAATATCCACACGGTGTTAAATTCTATTGAGAGGCTAACCATACTGTATGCCCATAACTATATGTATTTCCGTTATATTAACCTGGCATACTACTGCAGGGTCAAGGTGAACTGTTGCATTAGCCCACAAAAAGTTAATTCGATGTTAGAATTGCTAAGTAAGGAAAGCCCCCTAAATCCCGGAGATATTTGCCCAATTCGATTCGACAATACCTTTGATTCTTGCCGGGAACTAATTATTAGCTATCACGACTATGCGGCTAACCTAAAATCCATATCCTCGTTGATAGGAAAGCAGCAGCGAAAGCTTTACTCCGATAGCATTCCTTTACCCAAGGGTATTACCCTTATTGATTCGCCTCAGGCGCTTGCTGCCGAAGGCAAGAAGATGAGGCATTGCGCTGCAACCTACATTCCTGAACTAATGGCTAAGCGATCGTTTTTCCTGCATGTCAACAACAATGAAGCAGCCACGGTTCAAATAGCTAAAAATGCAACAAAACGATGCTTTGAAATTGTTCAAATAAAAGGCATTGCCAATGCCGAGGTGAGTCAGGATACTGTAAACAGGGTAAGGAAAACGATATCGACATTTGATGCACAACGTTTCTTTTTCCTGAACCACAGGTCGAGTAGTCGCAAACGTAAAAATGTTCAAGTTGGCCCAACCCTTTTCGATGGGCTCGAAGGGTGGGAGTAACTATTTGTAAAACATTTTCACGCCAATTTTATTACGGACAGAATTTGTCGTTTCACCATTTCATATTTGTCATCATAACAAAAACTAAAAAATATGGGAATCCAGTATCATGGAATTTGCAAAAAATGCGGCAAACGTTTTAAAATAATGGATGGCGGCGGATTTGCTTTTCACATGCTCCGTTGTAATAAATGTGGTAAACACAAAATGGTACCTTTTGAAAAATTGGGCGAGTTGCACCTGCGATACCTTAAGGGGCTTAATCAACCGTATAGCCTTGCAACTGCACACTACGATAATTTAATCAAGGAACTATTTCCGGGTGAGCCACTGTCGGAGGACAGCTATGAGGCTGCCATTGAGGAATTTGTGGGCAAATGTAGGTGTGGCGGTCAGTATAGGTTTAATGCGCCCCCACGCTGCCCACGTTGTCGTTGCACCGATTTCGAAATAGATAACACCGGTGCGCTTTGTTACGACTAAATCGATACATGATTGAAAATATGTAAGCGGGGATTTATAGAATTGGCAGCCTAACATTGTGCTGCAATCTTCTTATCTTCGTGCCAAATAGTATTTAATGAATCAGGTAGATATTACCGAACTTTACAGACTGGTAAGGGAATTCTGTAAGCACGATACCACTGGCCACGACTGGTGGCATGTGCATAGAGTAACACAGTTAGCCTTATATTTGGCCAGGCACGAAGGGGCCGATGTTCGGCTTGTTGAGCCGGCAGCACTTGTTCACGATACCGACGATTGGAAATTAAAGGGTGGGGAAGGATATCCGAATGCCACATTAATGCTCAAGACCGTTGGGTATAAAAGTAAACAGATTGCCGACATTATAGGAATTGTGGAGCAGGTGTCGTATAAGGGTGCTGGCGTCGATACCTCGCCACGTAGTATTGAAGCCATGGTGGTTCAGGATGCCGATAGGCTTGATGCTATAGGTGCAATTGGCATTGCGCGAGCTTTTGCCTATGGTGGCTCAAAGCATCGCCCTTTGTATCTTCCCCATTTGGAGCCCCAATTGCATGAAACCTTTGAGGAGTATAAGACAGCCCAAGGCCACACCATTAACCATTTCTATGAGAAACTTTTGCTTTTGAAGGACAGAATGAACACTGCATCGGCTAAGGCTTTGGCCGAGGAGAGGCATAGGTTTATGGAAAGTTTTTTAGAGCAATTCTACAGGGAGTGGAACTATAAAGGATGATTATAGCTATTATCGATATGGGCACCAATACCTTTAACTTATTGGTGGCTCAAACCTCTGGAAAAA
>JAKPCT010000055.1 GCA_029553165.1 Bacillota bacterium | reverse complement strand
CATGTTTCTGATACGATATACTTGCTCCATTGTTAGCATCCTTTCAATTACCCCCTTCAAGTGTGGACAACTTAAAGGGTATTATTTTTTAGGGGTGCTCGCAATGGAGTTTCCATTTTATGCAGGGATTTTTAAGTTCCGTTCCGCTCGGTTTTTATTGTACCGAAAACATTAGCAGCAATTGAATGGTGTATCATAAATATAAAAACGTTGAATATTCAGGTCCTTAACCTATCATTGGGTGCCGAACCACAAGAAAGTTACCGGACGGATCCGTTATGCAGAGCAACAACCGAAGCCTGGAAGAATGGAATTGTTGTTTGTTGTGCTGCCGGTAATGAAGGCCCAAAACCGGGTTCGATTACGACACCAGGAATCAACCCACATGTAATTACAGTGGGAAATATTGATGATCAGAATACTATTTCAAGCGATGACGACAGACTCCATTGGTCATCCAGTAAAGGGCCGACATTAGACTACATAGTAAAACCTGATTTGGTAGCGCCGGGTACGGAGATAACATCACTGGCCAATAATAAAAATGGGTATCGAACTTTAACAGGAACTTCGATGGCAACAGGATTTGTATCCGGATCAGTTGCTTTGATCCTGCAGCAATGGAAAGACTATTCACCGGATGCGATTAAACGGTTATTACTAAATAATACTAAAGATTTAGGACTGGGTCCTAATTTACAAGGGGCTGGCGAATTAAATCTGGAACCCATTTTTAGAGGGAAAAGAAACCGATTTGGTGAAAGCCAAAGAGAAATGCTCACCAAGGTGTTGGGAGAGAATTTAGTAAGGATGCTTTCAAATACAACTAATCTAAAAGCATCAGAATTAGGTAAGGATTTAGATAGGATTATCTACAATACTATCACTAATTTGATAAGTAAAAATCACTAAGCTTAAAATCCTCTTCTTAAATAGAAGGGGATATTTTTTATGAAAAAAAAGGACATGATTCCAAATAGTGATTGTTATCTTATACTGTATACGAAGGTAATAAAATCAGGATAAATTAATTTAAATTTAAGGAAAGTACTTCTTTAAGGAGGATAAAATGACTTCACCAAGCAATGGATTAGAGATTGAATTGGTGGTACAAGAGATGCCACATAATATATATGATTTAAATGATATTTCAGTAACTCAAGATAAAATTTGTTTAAATAGGAAAAGTGGTTATGGAGGCAAATTAATAATTGATAAAGTATCAAAAGCTTATCAAATTAGAGGTGACAAGCTTGTTCAAGTTATTGAAGATATTGATATAGAGATCGAAGAGGGTGAATTTGTTAGTTTAGTTGGACCATCAGGATGCGGTAAAAGTACTTTATTAAATATCATTGCCGGACTGGAGAAACCCGACTCTGGTGTGGTATGGAGCAATATTAGAGCGAAAGGGTGTAAAGATCATAATCGCTTATTAATCTTCCAGGAAGCGGCTCTATTTCCATGGTTAACGGTCTATGAAAATGTTGCTTATGGATTAAGGATAAGGAAATATCCTAAGGAACAATGCAATCAGCTGGTAATAAAATATTTGGAATTAGTGAATTTGTTAAATTTTAAAGAGTCTTATATCCATCAATTGTCGGGTGGAATGAAACAACGGGTAGCTTTAGCCAGGGCGTTAGTGTTAGAACCTGAGATTTTATTAATGGATGAGCCTTTTGCGGCATTAGATATTAAGACCAGGAAAGATATGTACCAGTTATTGTTAAACATCTGGCAAGCAACCAAAAAGACAATCTTATTTATCACGCATAATGTTGAGGAAGCTTTAATCTTAAGCAATCGCATATTAGTAATGAACTCTCATCCGGGGGTAATTAAGAGTGAACATAAATTAAATGGACAATATCCACGCTCTTTAGAAGATGAAAATTTGCAGGAGATTAAGAAGAGGATTCTTCAAGAATTTATTGATGATCTAAACATTGATGTTGAACAGGGAGGAAACGTCAATGAAGAAGTTAACTAATAGGTATCTTTTTTTTACTAGTTTATTATTGGTATGGATAATTGTTGCTCAAGCTAAAATTTGGCCGGAATATTTATTTCCTAGCCCCATTGGAGTTGGTGAAAGACTGATTGATGGATTTAAAGACCGCTCATTTATCATTGGAACATTAGCCAGTTTGCGGCGAATTGGTATCGGTTACGGGATCTCCATGTTGATTGGTATCACAATGGGAATTATAATTGGCAGGAATAATTATCTGAATGAGACATTGGGTTCATTGATAACAGGATTACAGACATTACCCAGTATCTGTTGGCTACCCCTTTCAATATTGTGGTTTGGACTAAATGAAAAGGCAATTATCTTTGTGATTCTGATGGGTGCGTTATTGGCAATCACAACGGCAACGATTGCCGGGGTAAAAAATATATCTCCAATTTATATTAAAGCAGGCAAAAATATGGGGGCAAAGGAGTTTGATTTGTTTCGGACTATTTTATTACCGGCTTCGCTACCTAATATTATTACCGGATTAAAACAAGGATGGTCGTTTGCCTGGCGGGCATTGATGGCTGGCGAACTGCTTTATGTTAATCTAGGATTGGGACAGTTACTGATGATGGGCCGGGAGTTAAACGATATGAATCAGGTGATCGCAGTAATGTTAATTTTAATTTTTATCGGACTAACATTTGATCGCCTATTGTTTGCAAAATTGGAACGGGCGGTTCGGAAACGTTGGGGATATGAAGCGTAACAATAATAATTCCTTATAACCAATAAGTTAGCTCTAAAAGAAATACCTCTAGTAAACTGGTATTTCTTTTTTTAATAAAAATATTAGCGTTTAAACTTGACATTAGAATTGATTTTAATTATAGTTATTTATGGAATTGTTTTTCACATAGCGAAAAAGCAAAAGTAAAGTATTGATTTTGTAGAACTTTGCAAAGGTGAATTCCATCAAGCGAATAGCTTTGGAAATATAATCTTAATTAAAGAAGGGCGGTATTTTGAATGTCATTAACTGGACAGTTAATGGAAGCAGTTATTAAACGCAATCCAAATGAACCAGAGTTTCATCAAGCGGTTAAAGAAGTTTTGGAGTCATTGGAGCCAGTGATTGAGAGACATCCTGAATATGTACAAGCTGGTATTTTGGAAAGAATTGTTGAACCAGAACGAGTAATTATGTTTAGAGTTCCGTGGGTGGATGATAATGGTAAAGTACAGGTAAACCGTGGTTTCCGCGTTCAATTCAATAGTGCAATCGGACCATATAAAGGCGGTATCAGATTCCATCCTTCAGTGTACTTAGGGATTATTAAATTTTTAGGTTTTGAGCAAATCTTTAAGAACTCACTCACCGGATTACCGATCGGTGGTGGTAAAGGTGGAAGTGACTTCGATCCTAAGGGTAAGTCAGACAATGAGATCATGCGTTTCTGTCAAAGCTTTATGGCTGAATTATATCGTCATATTGGTGCCGATGTTGATGTCCCTGCCGGAGATATTGGCGTAGGTGCAAGAGAAATTGGTTATATGTACGGAATGTATAAAAAATTAACCGGACTTTATGAGGGGGTATTGACTGGCAAAGGTTTAACCTATGGTGGCAGCTTAGCCCGTAAAGAAGCAACCGGTTATGGTTTATGTTATTTTGTTGATGAGATGATCAAGGCTAAAGGGAAATCATTTAAAGGCGCTACTGTAATCAGTTCCGGTTCCGGAAATGTTTCAATCTATGCAACCGAAAAAGTGTATCAATTAGGCGGAAAAGTAGTAGCCATGAGTGATTCAAACGGTTATATTTATGATCCGAACGGAGTTAACCTTGACACTGTTAAACGGATTAAAGAGGTTGAACGGAAACGAATCAGTGAGTATGTAAAATATCATCCACAGGCTACTTATACCGAAGGCTGCAGTGGTATTTGGAGTGTTAAATGTGATATTGCGCTTCCCAATGCTACCCAAAACGAGATCAATAAAGAAGCAGCAGAAATGTTGGTTAAAAATGGTTGTTGGGCTGTCGGAGAAGGTGCCAATATGCCTTCAACCCCAGAAGCAATTGAAGTCTTCTTGAAGAATAAAGTATTATTCGCACCTGCTAAAGCAGCTAATGCTGGTGGAGTTGCGACATCAGCACTCGAAATGTCCCAAAACAGCCTTAGAATGTCTTGGACTTTCGAAGAGGTTGATGCCAAATTAAAAGACATCATGGTTAATATCTATAAAAATGCAAGTTCAGCCGCTAAAGAATATGGTTATGAAGACAATCTGGTTGTTGGCGCTAACATCGCCGGATTTAAAAAAGTTGCCGAAGCAATGATGGCGCAAGGAATTGTCTAAGCTGTAAAATTATTATATATGATTTTGAACTAATAATTTTAAAGTTAAGGTCTATACAATGGGTATAGACCTTATTATTTCATATATTTACCAACTAAAATTTTAAAAAAATTGACAATACTATCTTCATGGGATATATTTTAAGTACAATAATATTATGGACGGCATTTAGATATTTTGTTCCTTTTAAAGATTGGCGTAAATTTTACCCCACTTTAATTTTCACGGCTCTGTTAGCAGTAGTCTGTGATTTGATGGGAGTAGTATTTGACCAATGGGTTTATTATGGACCGGTGGTCGGAGGATTGAGTTTATGGTCGGATCTGGGAATTGCTCCCGCTGAGGGAGGATTATTTATTCGATTTTATCCGGCGCGTAGCAATAACTTGGTTAAAGGTAGTTATTTAATCTTTTGGTCAGCTTTTAATGCTTTTTTTGAGTGGTTCTTTGTCAAGGTGGATTGGATCGGATATGATCAATGGAATCCGGTTCGCGCATTTATTTTTTACATATTTTTCTTTAGCTTAGTTTGGACCCAAGAATATTGGTATAATGGTACGGG
>JAKPCT010000026.1 GCA_029553165.1 Bacillota bacterium | reverse complement strand
GGGTAGTTCAAACAGAACTTCACCCTCATGGAGCAGTTCCTCATCCTCCTCATGGTAGTTCCATATAACCTCAACTTCAAAGTTTGCGCTTCGAAACGACGATATTTTTCTTAAAACGTCGCGGAGATACTTGTATGAAGTGGAATTGATATACCTAAAATTAAGGTCAACAATAATTTTTGATGGTTCCTGGTTTTTTATGAACTCATAGTATTCATCAAGCCAATCGAGTATTTGCTGATAAAATTCCTTGGCATTTTCCGGGTGCGAAATACCGGAAATGGAAAATACTTTGGTATCGGGGTTGAAGTATATTTCGGGTGAATCAATCTCAGCCTCTATTCTTAAAGCTTTCATTGCTTCTTTTTCAATTTACAACGTAAAATTAAACCTTTAGCGTTATTAATAGCAAAGTTTTAACAACATCTTTGATGAAAATAAAAAATAAATGGGTGAAGCTATAAACCTTTTAGGTAAAATATTATCAGTAATAAAACACTTTTTAACTTTTTGCGGTTAGTAAAATGTAATTTTGGTTTTATATTTGTGGTATACACATTAGCTTCCGGTACTTTCATGGAGAGTTGGTTAGTTAGTTCAAGGAAGCTTTCGATTTTCGAGTAAAATCGGAGTGTTTGGGGCGAAGGAGGTCAACTTGACCTCCTTCATTTCATTAATTACTTCTTGAAAATAAAGTAAACCGCTAGTATCAGAAACCCAAATCCTATTATGTGGTTTGTGCGAATTGTCTCTGTTTTAAAAGCAAAAAGGGTAAAGCCCATAAATACTACCAGTGTAATAGCCTCCTGAATCACCTTAAGCTCAACAAGCGAAAAGGGGCCACCATTCTCTCTGAAACCTAAACGATTAGCGGGAACCTGAAAAAAGTACTCGAATAGGGCTATGCCCCAGCTAATAAGAACTATCCCCACTAAGCTTAAGTTCTCAAACCATTTCATATCTTTGAACTTCAGGTGCCCATACCATGCTAATGTCATAAATGTGTTTGACAGCACGAGTAGCAGTATGGTAATCAAGCCTCTAGTCATACGATTTATACTATAAAATTGTATGCAAAATTATAGGTTGTTTTAAAATGCATTGAGTATAAACTCTTTTTATCCTATATTTTTAAGCTAATTCTTGTTAATAGTCTATCAATTTTTCGATACTTTTGTGGTGATATTTAAATATACTTGCATGCTAGTATCGATGACCGGCTATGGAAAAGCCGAAAGGGTTTTTGGAAACAAAAAAATTGTTGTTGAGGTTCGTTCACTTAACTCAAAGCAGTTCGATTTTAACCTCCGCTTGCCAGCAATTTACCGTGAGCTGGAGATGGAGATCAGAACTAAAGCCGCCAAGGAATTAGAGCGCGGAAAAGTTGATATGTCCATTAGCATTGAGGAGACTGCCGAGTCGCAGGCCATACCCATAAACGATTCCGTTTTTATGGCTTACTACCGGCAGCTAAGCGATATTGCTTCAAAAAATAGCATTAGCTTCAACCCTGCCGAGGTTGTTCCGGCCATTCTCCGATTGCCTGAGGTTATTAGGGCACAGAAGGAAGAGATTGCCCCCGAAGAGCTTGACGCAGTTTTGCAGGCATGCGCTGAAGCGTTGAATGCGTTAATTCAGTTCCGAAAGCAGGAGGGCGCAATTCTTGAAAAGGATTTACTTAGCCGTGTTAACCTGATACTTGATTACTTGCAAAGGGTTGAACCTTTTGAAAAGCAGCGCATTCACGATGTGCGTAAACGGATTTCGGATAGTTTAAAGCAGATTGATGCCAATATTAAGGTTGACGACAACCGTTTTGAGCAGGAGGTTATTTACTACCTTGAAAAGCTTGACATTACCGAGGAAAAAGTCCGTTTGCGACAGCATTGCAGCTACTTTACGGAAACAGTTAACCAGCCTGAATCGGTTGGACGTAAGCTTGGGTTTATAGCCCAGGAAATGGGACGCGAAATAAACACTCTGGGTTCAAAGGCAAACAATGCCGAAATCCAAAAAATTGTGGTGATGATGAAGGATGAGCTTGAGAAAATCAAGGAGCAATCGTTAAACATCTTGTAGGTAATGGAAGGCAAGCTATTAATATTTTCAGCCCCTTCGGGTGCAGGTAAAACTACCATTGTAAGGCATTTGTTGGAAAAATTTCCTCAACTTGAATTTTCGGTATCGGCTTGCAGCCGAATGCCGCGCGACGGAGAGGTTAACGGTAAGGATTACTATTTCCTTACTGTTGATGAATTCCGGAATAGGATTGAGAAAGGCGAATTTGTGGAGTGGGAAGAGGTTTATCCAGGGTCATACTACGGAACGCTGTGGTCTGAAGTTAAACGTATTTGGGACAAAGGACACCATGTAATGTTCGATGTAGATGTTAAAGGAGGTGTTAACCTCAAGCGGAAGTTTCCGAATAACTCGTTGGCAGTATTTGTGATGCCTCCTTCCATTGACGAGCTGCGTGAACGACTACTTAAAAGGGGAACAGAAACCGAGGAGTCGCTAAAGGTGCGTATTGGTAAAGCACAGGAGGAAATGACCTATGCAAATCAGTTCGATTATGTATTAACCAATAATCAGGTGGAAACTGCATTTGCCGAGGCTGAGCGCATAGTTGAAAATTTTTTATTGAAAGATTTATGAAAGTAGGACTATTCTTTGGGTCGTTTAACCCAATACACACGGGGCATTTGGTAATAGCCGAATATATAATTGAGTTTTCCGATTTATCGGAGATATGGTTTGTGGTTAGCCCACAAAATCCGCTAAAAAGTCCTGAAGATCTGGAAAAGGATGAGCATAGGTTAAACATGGCTCGCTTAGCCGTTCATGAGAATAACAAAAGGCTAAAGGTTTGCGATATTGAGATGACCATGCCCCGACCTTCCTACACCATAGATACGCTCAAAAAACTTGGTGAACTTTACCCAGATTATAGGTTTGCTTTGATTATTGGCTCCGATACGCTTCAAACCCTTCCGCAATGGAAAAGCTATAAGGAATTGGTATCCAGCTATGACTTTTTAGTGTATCCCCGTGAATGTAATGCTTATAAGCAGGATTTTCCTACTGAAAGGTTTATCTTGGTTGATGCGCCAATTATTGGCATTTCCTCTACTCACATACGTTCAATTATTGGCAAAGGTAAAGATGTTTTGGGCTATGTGCCCGATGATGTATGGGACTACATTGAGCGGCATGGACTTTACGGTTACAAGGGAATAAAAATTTCAAATTTATAGGATGAAAGAGTTTGAGGATTTGTTTCAGGCCGGAAGGCTTGCTGAGGCAGAGGAGTTACTTTTATCACTGGGTCAAGCTGACGATGTCCAATTGTATAACTTGGGCCGCCTGTATTCCAGAAAAGGCGATGAAGCAAAGGCCATTTCGTACTACTCTAAAGCATTAGAGATTAACCCCAACAATGAGGAGGCCAGGGTAAGGCTCGAGATTGCAAAAGCGATATTCTCGTTTCGCGATCCAAACCTTTACAACCATTAAGGCATCTGCAAATTCCCCATAAGTACCTGAATTGCAATTTCAGCGGACTTTGCTTGTATTAAGGCATTTTGATATCTAAACTCAGCATTAAGGTAACGGATTTGTGCGTCGCGTAGCTCAAGGTCGCTTATTAGCCCAATACGATACTTCTCAATGGAGATATCGGAGTTTTGCTTTGCCAATTGTACCGATTTTTTTTCAATTTCTACCAGGTTTGTTGCCAGCATCAGGTTATTTGTAAGTCTTACTGCTTCGGCGGTTAAATCGTTTTCCAATGCCTGTAGATTATATTGCTGATTTTCCAAGTGGATTCGAGCATTGGCAATGTTCCTATTTACATTGAACCCGTTGAATAGTGGTACTCCAAGCGTTACCCCATATGAGGGGCCTATGCTCCGGTAAAGGATGGTTGACCCATCGGGTGTGTTGCTTTGGTTAAAATTATAAGCCGATGAGAGAGTAAGACGAGGGTATCGCGATGCTTGCGCCTCCTTTATGGCAATTTGCTTTAAACGCAAGTTTAATCGTGAAATAAGTAATTCCTTGTTATTGCTTTTAAGCAGAGTAATAACTGAATCCTGATTGTAAAGCTTAACTTCAGGGATTTTACTTTCAATTTCAAACTGAATTGATGGATCACGCCCAAGGAGTTTGTTCAGGGTTATGGTAAGGTCTTTAATCCTATTAATTTGCCTTAGCACCTGTGTTGAATCGGTTCTGTAATCAACCTCGGCTTGCATAACGGCAAGTAGGTAGCTGGTGCCAATGGCTGCTTTTTCGCGGGCAATATTTAGCCTATCGGCTGAGAGGCGCAAAATCTCTTTATAAATATCAAGCAGCTGCTTCTCCGCCGAAAGGGTATAGTAGTTAACAATAATATCCGATACCACATCCTCAACCTTAAGCTGGTAAGCGATGCTGTTTATTTCCTCCAATGTGCTCAATCGTTGGCGGTTGGCAAACATGGCAAAACCATCAAAGAGTGTCCATGATAGCTGAACCCCACTGTAAACCGATGCGGTTGGATAGTTTTTTGTTTCGTTAACCTCACCGGTTGCCAATTCCTGGCGTGTATTGTAGTTGGTTCCGCTAGCCGAGGAGCTAATATCTACCTTTGGAAGGAATCCCGCTGCACCCAGGGTGTTGTTGTTGCGAGCAATCAGCTCCTCGTTTCGGGCAATTCTAAGGGAGAAGTTATTTTCCAATCCAATCTTAATGGCCTCGGAAAGTCTAAGCGTATCAGGTAATTGCGCATGTGAAAATGAAAATGGGCAAGTAATTAACAAAAGTAATATCGGAATAATTTGTAACCTATTTTTTGATTTATTCCTCATCATGGTGGATAACATTTGGTTTTTTGCTTGAAACATAGGTGTAAAGTGCTGGTATTACGTAGAGAGTTAGAATAAGGGCAAAGAGTAAACCTCCAATTATTGTAACCCCCATTGGGATACGGCTGGTTGATGCGGCACCTAATGCCAATGCAATGGGCAACGTTCCAAAAATTGTGGCAAGGCTGGTCATCAGAATGGGACGTAGCCTCTGCTTAGCGGCAAAGGTAACTGCCTCAAATTTATTCATACCCGCAATCTTTTTCTGGTTGGCAAATTCAACAATCAGAATACCATTTTTGGTTACAATTCCAACCAGCACAATTACACCAATCTGGCTAAAAATGTTAAGTGTATGTCCTAACATCCACAGCGATAGAACTGCCCCTGCCAAAGCGAGTGGAACTGTAAACATAATGATAAGTGGGTCACGAAAACTTTCGAACTGAGCTGCCAAAACCAGGTAAACAAGGATTAGCGCAAGCAGAAACGCAAAGTATAGGCTACTGGAGCTTTCCTCAAACTGCAGCGAGATACCGGTTAAAGTGGTGGAAAAACTTTCGTCGAGTACTTCCTTGGAGATCTCGCGCATGGCATCGATGCCTTGTCCTAACGTGTAACCAGGTGCAGGCGAAGCGCTGAAAGTGGCAGAAATGTAGCGGTTATACCTGTAACGCTGAGGTGGAATACTTTGCTCGCTGATTCTGATTAACGAACCTAAATCGACAAGGTTTCCCTTAGTGCTTCGCACATATATGTTTTTTAAGTCGTCCGGATCATCGCGGAATGGGCGGTCGGCTTGGCCTATTACGTAGTATTGCTTCCCATTCCGAATAAAGAATCCATAGCGCTGTCCGCTGAAGTAAAGCTGAAGGGCATCGGCAACATCCCTTACGGTAACACCTGAGGCTCTTGCCTTGTCGCGGTCAATTTCAACAACAAGTTCAGGTTTATTAAACTTAAGGTTGACATCAACCACTTGGAAACGCTCATCGGCCTGAGCTCGGGCCAGGAATTCGGGTACAACCTGCTTTAGCTTTTCAAAGTTTGGGGCCTGCACCACAAACTGAACCGGTAAACCGCCACCCCTTCCGGTGCTAATGGTTTGATCCTGTATTACATACGACTGTGCAAAGGTTTTAGTGCGGACGTATGATGATATTTGATCGGCAAGTTGCGCCTGTGAACGTTCACGTTCATTGGGCTGAGTAAGCAGTAACCGAACAAATCCTCTATTTGTGCCACCTCCCCAACCGGGAGCCGATAGAGCA
>JAKPCT010000281.1 GCA_029553165.1 Bacillota bacterium | reverse complement strand
GCCATGCAACTATCTCTTTTGAGTCTTTCTTTCGGATATCCTCTTTGTAGATTATTTCACTATAGCCCTTATATTCCCCGATCCTGACTTCCAGTACTTCTTCCTTTTCAATCAGTTTAAATTCTTCTATCCGGACAGCTTCTTTTATTGCCTTTTTTGCAAACTCAACCATATTTACATCGCATCTAATTACTCCTCTTTTTCTTACAGCCGCAAGGTCGCCGCTTGTTATTTTCCCGTCATATGTCTTGCTTATCTCTGAAAGATGCCTGGACTTGATACTCCTGACTTGTGCCATTAATATTATCAATACCAAAAGAATATGTTATATACGCTATCTTGGGTGTCAGGCCTTCAGCTTGCATTTCTTTAATCTTTAAGCATAAACTCCTGAAATTCTCCACAAACTCTGACATTAGCTTTTTTTCGTTTTCTGCAATGAATGCCTCTATTTCTTTATCCATTTGAAGAAAATATTTGTCACAATATTCCTTCTTAATATGCTTTAATGCTTCTTTCTTAGTCATAAATTATCTCCCCGCTTCAATCTGAATCTTTAACTCCAATAACTCTTGTTTTGCCAGACCATTCCCCAAGTCAGCAGCTTTCGTCAACCAATTTATTGCTTGTAAATTATCCTTTTCGCAACCTTTACCATCCATATAATGTTTGGCCAACATTCTCATGGCGAAAATGTTACCCTTTTCGGCGCCTTTCTGATAATATTTAAAACTTTCTATATTGTCTCTTTCAATCAGCAACTGTAAATAGCGCTCTTCTTCTCTTAATCGCAAAGACTTGATCACCTCAACCAAATACCCTCTTAACCCCAGTAAGGAGAGTCCATTGTCATCAACCTTTTTTATTAGTTTTTTGGCATAGCTCACAAACTGATGAGCTAAATCAAAACAACCTATTTTAGCTGCTTTTTCAATAAGCCCCCCATGAGTCGGAGTGCCATTATTGCCAATAATCACACTCAACACAAGCTGAATTTGGCTTAAAGGTAAAATATCATAGAACCGCTCAGCTATTATTAACAGCTGTTCTAAATAATCGGCGTTATCTTCAATCATATCTTTCAAACCATGATATGAATGGCCAATTTTCTCCGGCTCATCAAAAGGAAACTCGGCCAAACGACGGGTAACTTCTTCTTTACGCCATTCCGCTTCCAAGTCAGCACTGATCTTTAAGGCGTAATACTCATCCCGTCTCTGAAAATTTTCTCGATCCAAATGAAAATGGCTGCATCCCATCGCTATAAAATAACGCTTTGCCTGCTCTATGTTTAGAATTGGTTCAGTTTCGATAGACATGTTAGCTCTCCAATTACTTGTCATTAGAAAAGTATGATAAACTCAACTTGTCTCTTATGACGATTTGTTCCCAAACGGAGTGTCATTTAACTTCGCTTGCTTGATTATCAACTTAATATAATTCATTCAAAAAATCTAAAAACGAATTGGATACTTTTTCAATCTGATTAGTTTCATGATTCCAAAAAACTACAGTAACATCTTTTTCATTAAAAAATAAACAAAGGTAGTTTCCAAACGGATCTTCCCCAAATGGAAATAATTCATTTGGTAACCCATTATTTCTCAAAATTCTTAAAGTACTAAAAACATTGGTATCCTCTTCCTCATTAAATGAAATCAAATTACAAAACACATGGACTGCCTTCATTGAATTCAATGATACATTTGCGAAATTCTACAGGTAATTGTTTACCTAAAACTGTTTCAATTTCTATGATAGACTTGTCATCCTTCAATGGGCTAGCCCATTCCCATATCAATTCACTCATCTTTTTTCTCTAATGATCATTGGTTTATACCCAGTTTAAATAAATTTTCCTTAGATCTACCATTTATAATAACTGCCGATAAAAAATCTAAACTCATCCTGTGACAGATTGAGCACTACTCTTAAATCATAGTCCGTCGGGATATCATCGTCCTCGTCCCGATCTTCCAAAAACCGATAATACATCTCTTCGGCAAAAGGGTTTCCCCATTCTTCAAGCGATACCATAACTTGATTCATCTGCAAAAGGGTAAAATCTCTAAGCAGAATTTTATTGATTATCAAATCAAGGAGTGAATCATAATATTTTCTAGTCTTACCATTCTCGATTAAGCTGATCTCCTCTTTTATGCTTCTGTAATCATCAAGTTCGAATTGGCTAATCACCATATTTTCTCTATACTTTTTGATAAGACATTTAACATGCCCATCTGCCATTTCAAAAACAATATGATCATATGAAGCAGTTAAGACCGTAGGGTCATTTTTAATCATCTCACAAGTTTTAACAAGACTTCCTACGAATTTATCTAACAATGACCGTGTTTCTAATTGCAATACTTTATTGGTTAACTGTGGCATTTCCAATTTTTCAACCAGTCTTTTTATTTCCGAATCCAGTTTAAAATACGCTTCAACCTCTCTCTCGACAATATAATCGGCTACTCCAATATGTTCTTGAAATTGGTTGATAAAGTCATTATAGTTGTAGATTAAGAAATCATGAGTTGTATTAACATTGGAATCTATAGCATAGATATATTGCCCTATTTTGACATCACCTGAGAAATTAACATTGATTCCTTCCAATACAAGTTTTCCTCGTATATTTTGACTGCCAATAGAATCAAGATTAGAATTGATAATATGAGCATTTCCATATATAGTTAGGCCGTCACCAATATTTTTGATATTAACCTTCTTAAATTTCAGGTCACCGTAAACCGTAAAATTATCTCCGATCCCTTCAATATTGCAGTATGCAAATTCAACATTTCCAAATATCTTAACATTATTACCGATTCGACTAACATCTAAGTCTCGCGGCGAAAATTTTATATTCCCTTCAATAACTGTGTTATCTAATAAACATCCTTTCTCTGCCGCTTCTTTGATTTTTATGGTATTCAAAAGAGAACTATTCAAAATCAACCTTTTACCCGCTTTTACGCTTGGTGCCATTGTTTCCAACTTAGTAGTATGAGCTAAGTTCAAATTTCCTCCAACAATAACCTTCCCTGATATTTCAGTTATTTCACTAAAACTCAGATCAAGATTGCCGCCTACAGAAATATCACAGGCCACGTCCTCTTCTTTTAACCCATATGTAAATTCGAGATCTCCTTGTACATTTATCTCTTCCAAACCATAAAGATAATCGGTCTCTATGACTGCATCTTGACCAACAGTAATTTTTTTGGGGAGTTGCGTTTCTTCATCTTTATTGTCTAATCGGAAATTGCCTTTGACATCAATCTCTTCTGGCAGTCTTTGGTATACTTCAATCCAAGACATGTCAAGATCACCACTGACAACTAACTTATCAGGGTAATTTTTGATTTTAGAAAAACTCAGGTCCATATCGCCATTAACAACAATTGAACAATTGAAATTTTCAATCATGGAACATGACATTTTTAGTTCCCCATTTACCGTTATATTACCATTGATTTCCCTAACATTCTTTAAAGATAAGTCTCCATTAATCAAAAGATTGACATCCAATTGTTCAATTTGATAACCGGTCAAATCCAGACTACTATCGATAACCAACCGTTCTCCTTCAGCCCTGATTTTATCTTGATTTATGATCTTTTCTTCAAGCAAAAACCGGTATAAATCATTATTGTTCTCAATACTTACTTGCTCAATACTTACTTGCTCAATTTCTTTCACTACTTTCCCAACGACCTCAATATTGCCGGGGATTTCTTTCATTTCATATTGCATAATTTCAAGCCTGCCCCGAACCAGTAAATTCTCCGGCAGATGCTTGACCTTTGAATTGTTAAGTATCAGATTTCCCTTGATCTCACTCAAACAATCCGGTATCCTATCAATTTCGGTATTTGATAAATCCAAACTTCCTCCAACCATAATATGGTTCGGTAATTCATTGATCTCTTTACATCCGCAAAGAGTCAAGCTTCCGTCTACTCTTAATCCATCGGGCAAATGGGTAATTTTTGTCCCTGACAGATCCAAATCACCGTTAATAACAAATTGGTCGGGCAACTTTTGAAGGTTTTTATTATCTTTAAGCCATATGTTCCTGCCAATTGATACATCATTCGGAAATATATTTAATGCATCACACCTAAATATTTTCAAGTCTCTTTGAACATTTATTTTATTCATGGAAGATAACATATTACATGAACTAATCGTCAAATCTTGCCCAACCCTAATATTGCTTATTTCTTTAAGATTATTACAGGAACTAATTCGCAAATTCCCACCAACCCTAATATTGCTTATTTCTTTAAGATTATTACAGGAACTAATTCGCAAATCCCCACCAACTGCCAGATCCTCCGGCAATCGTCGAATATCACAGTTGCTAATCGACATATTATTAATGACTTTTAGTCCCTGGGGAATTCTCAATCCCTTTACACCTGTTATTTTTATTGTCCCCTTGACGCTAATATCCTTGGGGATTGCTCTGATTTGGCAATCCATCAATTCTAAATCCCCCAAAATATTAAGATTACTACCCATCTCTTTGATAGCTGAGTGGGAAAGAATCAAATCACCTTGGACACATACATTGTCGCCAATCCTTTCAAGTATCATAGTATTACTCAAATTAAGATTGCCTTGAATCGTAATATTTGAAGGAATCTCTTTGATAATCGAATATTCAAGTCCTATTTCATCATGAATTATCAGCATTTCTTCTTTTTCCTGATACTCTACAAGATCTCTTTGAAGAGCATTCATAGAAATAAGCTCTTCAACAAAACTTTTTTGTACTGTATTCATTATTTATTCCTCCTCATATTCAAACTAATATCGAATCCAGATCATCTTCAAGGCATTTAGCTCAACGATATCCATAATTTTACTGTATTTTTTAAACGCCATGTCGTGGATGGTTCTTACTCTCCAGCCATGCAACTATCTCTTTTGAGTCTTTCTTTCGGATATCCTCTTTGTAGATTATTTCACTATAGCCCTTATATTCCCCGATCCTGACTTCCAGTACTTCTTCCTTTTCAATCAGTTTAAATTCTTC
>JAKPCT010000280.1 GCA_029553165.1 Bacillota bacterium | reverse complement strand
GAAGAATTTAAACTGATTGAAAAGGAAGAAGTACTGGAAGTCAGGATCGGGGAATATAAGGGCTATAGTGAAATAATCTACAAAGAGGATATCCGAAAGAAAGACTCAAAAGAGATAGTTGCATGGCTGGAGAGTAAGAACGGCACCTATTCATATGAGATATTGCGTGAATTAGACCTTTCAGGCGGCGATTATGAAGAAATCACTATGCATTACGCGGATTTATCAAAATGTGATCTGTCAAACGCCAACTTTGAAGATGCCAGCCTTATTGGGACTAAATTTAATGATGCTAAAATAGATAACACCAATTTTCAAAATGCTGACCTGTCTGAATCAAATTTTAATTCGACAGCAATAAAAAATTCAAATTTTCAAGGTTCAACTTTAATGGATTCAGATTTGAGTAATATAAAAATAGATGGTTGCAACTTTCAAGGAGCAGACTTTTCAGAATCGAATTTATCAAATTGTATCATCAAAAATACCAATTTAAAAAAGGTTGAATTTCTACTTACATCTTTGGAGAACGCAGATTTGAGCGGACAGGACCTTAGAAATTCTCTTTTTTTATCAGCAAATCTTAATGGTGCAAACTTATCAAATACCGATCTGAGAGGAGTAAGATTTGAAAATGTTGATTTGACGCAAACAAATTTAGATAATGCCAAATTTGGTCAAAACAAAATTTTAAAGCTAAAAATACTGGCTAAAGATGCAACAAAACTCAGTTTAACAGAGGAACAAAAGAAAGAACTGATTATTGTTAATTGATTAGAAAGAAAATTGGATGGAGTATATAGATTATTCTGAGCCTTATAAGGATATGGGAGAGGCATTTATTGAAATTATATTACAAGAAAAAGATTCACAGCATACTTTAAAAAAGATTGAAATGTGGATAGGGGATTTTGATAGTATATTAGATGAAATTCCACTAAATGAGGATGGAATGTATGTGGGCTTGGCATATCATCAAAATATTGATTCTCCATGGAAAGAATTATCTCCAGTTCCTTGGGAAATGGACGATTTAAGGATTTCCTTATCTCAGATGCTGTATGTAAGGAGCAATTTGAACCAAGAGAATTTGATGCCTCTATGTGATGATATATGTGATATTTTGGGTAAAGCTATTAATGGTAAGAATAAGGTACTTGTTAGATATTTTTACTGAATTCAAACTTTTTGGATGACGAAGATGATCCGGATATTTTTACTGCGACATCAAGAAATCGGTTAACGAATCCGCTAAGCCCGTGGAAGATGATTCTAATGGTCTGAAAATATGAGGTGATAACCAGTGTTAAACCAAAAGAAATTAGAAATGGCGTTTAAGAGGTATTTAAAAAATTGGTCTGACGACTTTTTTGAAGATATTAAGCAAGATTATGAAGAGTGTCAAAGTGAAATTATGGATATCGTTGAGTCAAACGCCTTGGAGAGGGATCATATTTTATTGGTAGATCTAGATTCGATAGCATCATATTACCTGTCAAAATGGAAAAACGATACGCTAATTAATGGCGGGAATAGTATAGAAGAATTAAAGAAAATTCAAATGGTTGTGTTTTATCAGTGTATGGGACAAGATCTCTATAAGATCCGTTATCCTGAGATGATGACAGGATATACTTTTAGGAAAGTTGTCATAGCTTTAATTCATTTCACCATGTTTGGGTGGGAGCGAGAAGAAACTATATTTTTTGACTTTATTAGGGAACATCTTGGCGATAACATTATGAATGCAAATTATTCAGATAAGCACGTATGGTTTTTGCTGGAGTTATATTTGCAATACAGAAATAAAACCATTGCCGGAACAAATCAGAAAATACACCTGGCTGTCAAAGCATCGTGAACACTTTCAGGCATGTTTAGAAAACCTGGATAATTTAAAGGACTTTTCTCTCAAATCTATTGCCGATTTTATCATGGAAAGCAGGCAAAAAGAGGTTTTGGATGATATTGATGAGAGTGATGATGATAATATAATCGAGAGCGATCATATTAAGGAGCTTAAAGTACAGTTTGAATATGTCAATGAAGTTAAAGATATTGTGCCGGAATATGGAATTTTAGCCTGGGATATGGCTAGATATGTTAACTTGCTTAAAATGTGTTATATTGCAGATTATCTTGATGCTGACCGGTGTTGGACGGAATTGGAAAAAATAAGTTCGCTTTGTTTTGAGAATTTTCATGATTGGGATAACTTTGGGCGTAGTTTTCTGATTGGACGAAATTTTTGGATGGGCAAAGATGAGGATATTGATGAGGGACCTTCTCTAGCCGTAAAGAGACTTTTGGAACATTGGGCGAGCCCATGGAAGTATTTTTTATGGCCCGAAGATATCAAGTGAATAGATATATTTGCCTTGAAAAATAAGGAAATTAATAATATGAAGTGGAGGGAATTTATATTAAGTAATATTTAAAAGTTTTTACTTAAGTGAGAATCTTTTTAACAGTTTTATAAATCAAAGCGTATTACCAAATAATCTTGAAAGGTAGTGTTGGAATATGGAAAAAACCCGTTTGGTAGCCATTGAAATTTTGGATGTTTTTGAGGAATTATTAGCAAGATACGGAATCATGATTCCTGATGTTGAAAGAGATGATGAAAAAGAAGAATTTGACGAAGATGGCATTGAAGAAGCCTGTATTTATGGTCAAAATTATTATGAACTTGAAGACAGGATCACAGAAATATTAGAAAGGGAAAAAAACAATCTTAAATGACATAAGTCCTTTAACAATTATGGTGTTTAGCAATGTATGTGATGATAGTGTTAAAAAGCGAAAACAATTGATTGAGAACGCTGCTAATGACGCGTTCTTATTAGCTTTTACTGATTGGGATGAGTTGGTAAAATGGTCAACTGAAAAAGAAGAAACGCTGATCTGTACCTATGATGACTTAAAAACAATGGTCCTCAATGACCCGGATCAGATCAAAGGATTTGTAATCAACCCATTTGGCCAAAATGTCGTTATTACACCGGAGCTTATTCATTACATCGCTCAACGAACCTCAGAGATTGTTATCGAAAAAGATACTCAGATTTTGTTGGGGCAACCTGCAGAATATCCACAAGAGATGGTTAACGCGTTGAGTGTATTTTTTAGGGAAGAGAAGCCTGAGGTGGAGTCAGCCTACCTATTTTTGGCTCATAAAGAAGGGGATGAAAAGCCAAATTTGCTTTTGATTATTGATTTTAAGGGTGAACAATCCTCAGTTTTCCCTCAGATTGCTGCAGTTGCCAATAGATATCTGGCTGAAGATGAATATATTGATTTGGTAGCTTTTGACTGTGATTTTGGGAGAGATGCTACTAAGGATGCAACCCCATTTTATCGGAGAGATAACCGATCATAATGAAGAAAAAATATAAATTAATAAAATAACGAAATGCTTAAGTTTATTAACTTGGGTCTATAATTTTGCTGACTACCTGATCTATCATTTCTGTCTTACTTATCTTACAATATTTATTATTTTCGGGGTAATTATCTTTAAAATAATTAAGAATATAGCTTAGGTTTTCTTCTGTAATAAGTTTATCGATCTCAATCAAATCTTTTATTAAATCAATTAAATACTCATCATTGACCATTTCTAAATACTGAGGATAATGATAATCTTTTTCTTTATTATAGGCTTGCCACGCTAAATATGAAACTGAAGCCATAATTGTTCCATACATATTTCCTAACTTATCATCAGCAGTTTTAACGGTTATGTCTGCCAAACAGTTACCATCATTGGCAATTAAGATACAGATTGCTTCTTTGTCCACATCCTCTTCCAACCATTTCCAGCATATATCAATACTCTCTCTGCAAAACTCATAGTCAAGGTCGTGATGTTCAATGTTATTTAAAGTAATCTCCGCTAAAATTAGCGCCAGAGCGACTTTGCCATTTTCACAAATGCCATCTAATTTAATCATTTTTTATTTCCCTCCTGTTTTTAGCCCGATTTGAAGACTCCATTCGGTGTCTCCGGCGTAATTAACATCGCCACAGAACATTACCATTATTGGGTCGTCTCCGATATATTGATCTTGATTCCGGTAACGGCAATGACCCAAAAGGGTTTTTTTGACAGGATCAATCAATCCTAAAGTGAAACCTCCCTGATCTGGATAAACCGAATAATTAAGTCCGCCATATCGTAGTTGAAAATCAATAAAGGGTTAGTATGGATATTCTGATGCTTTTTCAAAGATGTCGAAGATCACCTCAGCATCAATAGTTTCATATTCAATTTCGGCTTCAGTTAACATAATTCTGGCACATTCCGATAATCTGTCAAATCTATCGTTCATTGATCCCACTCCAACTGTAATGTAACTGTTTATGATTGATCATAATATTAAATTGTACAATTGTCACTGAATAATTGACACCAATAAATTATATTGCTATAATGATAATAACATACGTGCAATTATTGTGCAACCGAGTTACAGTAAAAGTGAAAAGGATTATTTTCCGGAGAAGGTTATCGGTTGACTCTTTTTGACTCTATAGAAGATTTATGAGGTGAACAAATGGCCATTATCGGAATTGATTTGGGAACTACCAACAGTCTGGTTTCATATTGGACCGAAGAAGGAGCGAAAATAATCCCTAATGTCTTGGGTAATGTTCTGACTCCTTCAGTGGTGAGTGTTGATGAACATAGTGATGAAATCTTTGTCGGTGAGATTGCGAAAGAACGGTTGATTACTCATCCGCAGCTGACAGTTGCCGCATTCAAGCGATTTATGGGGACCAAAAGAAAAGTGCAATTGGGGAAATATGAGTTTATACCGGAAGAGTTAGCGTCGTTCATTATCCGTTCGTTAGCAAATGATGCCGAAAATTTTTTGGGAGAAAAGGTTGAGGAGGCGGTAATCAGTGTTCCGGCCTATTTTAATGATACACAAAGGAAAGCTACTAAACGGGCTGGAGAATTAGCCGGTTTAAAAGTAGAGCGAATCATTAATGAGCCAACAGCAGCAGCTCTGGCTTATGGAGTGCAAAATCGAACTGCTGAAACCAGATTTGTGGTCTTTGATTTGGGTGGTGGCACTTTTGATGTCTCAATTCTGGAATTATTTGAAGGGGTTATGGAAGTAAAGGCCATTGCCGGGGATAATTATTTGGGGGGAGAAGATTTTACAGCATTAATCTATAAGAAGTTTTTAAAGGATAATCGGATCAATGAAGCGGAAATTGATCAAAAGTTAAAATCTAACCTATGGAAACAGGCAGAAGCAGGTAAAAGAAAGTTGTGTAACGGAGAGGCGGTTACGACAATTAATTGTGTCTATAAGGATGAAGCGCTCACCTGGGAAATCTCTCTGAAAGAGTTTGCAATGCTGGCAAAACCATTGATTCAAAAATTACGGTTACCAATTGAAACTGCGATGAAAGATGCATCATTATCATTAGATGATATTGATCATGTTTTATTGGTTGGTGGGGCAACAAGAATGCCGATGATCAAAGATTTTATTAGCAAGTTGTTTCGTAAGGCTCCTGTTACCGATGTCGATCCCGATCAAGCAATAGCCATTGGAGCCGGGATCCAGGCGGGGATGAAAATGAGGAATTCGGTAATTAAGGAAGTTGTTTTAACTGATGTTTGTCCCTATACATTTGGAATAAAGGTAGCCGAAAAAGAAAGGGATAGTTATCTCCGGGGTGATTATTCTCCAATTATTGAAAGGAATACAACTGTTCCTGTAAGCCGGGTAAAAAGGTTCTTTGCCAGTGAGTTGCAGTTTTTTATCAATATTGAAATTTATCAGGGAGAGAACCGTCATGTTATTAATAATGTAAAGTTGGGTGAGTTAACCGTATCACTGCCGTATGAATTTGGTGTGCGGCAGGCAATCGATGTCCGATTTACATATGACATCAATGGACTGCTTGAGGTGGAAGCAACGGTTGTTGGTTCAGGAGCAGTTGAACGGATTGTCATTGAGGAGAATCCTGGTTCAATGTCTAAAATTGAGATCGAGAAGAGATTAAAAGCATTGGAAGCGATTAAGATTCATCCACGGGATAAAGCTGAGAACCGGTTTTTAATTGCCAAAGGGGAACGTCTGTATGAAGAAACTTTAGGCCATGACAGAGAACGGATCGCTAGAGAGCTTTTACGATTCGAAGCAGCCTTAAAAACCTATGACAGAAGAAAAATTAAAGAAGCCCGGGAGATGCTGGAAGATTTGTTCAAACAAATTGAAACAGGGTTGGATTTTTAAAGAAAAAGGGTGATTTAGATGGAACGATACTGGGATAGATTGGGTATTGAACCGGTTTCTGATATAAGAGCAATTAAAAAGGCTTATGCCCTCAAACTTAAAGAATTTCATCCGGAAGATAACCCGCAGGGTTTTCAGGAGCTGCGGGAGGCGTATGAAAGCATTGTTAAGATGATTGAAAAAGGTGTCGCGCCTTTTGCGATTACTCAATCCGAAGCTAATGATGAATCCGGAGCGGATTATGAAGCGGACGGAGATAATCTTGAAGAATGTCACTATGAAAATACTGCTGAGGTTGTTTTAATCAATGAGTTTCGAAAAAAAGTGATTGAACTATATCATGATGTTGCAAAGCGGATTGACATTGCTAATTGGGAAGAGTTGTTGGATGGAGATCTAAAGCCTTCAGTTACGGATCAAGATACCAGAGATTATTTTGACATTGACATCAGAGAGCAAATTAATAAAGAGATGCTACGATTTTTGGTCCATTACAATGTCTTTCCTGATAATATCTGGGCTTATTTTCGAAGTCAACTCTATATGTTGCACCAAAGTGTCTATATGGAAGATTTTTTATTAAAGTCAGGAATTACTGATACAGAGATTGCCAATATTGATATCATGACCAGGATCGGGAATGGCTTTGGTTACGAAATCAAGCAAGATCATCTCAATGATTATGATGCCTTTTGGGAAATTCGGCATCAGGCCTATTTGATGATAATCAATCATGAACCGGAGTTGGCAAGAGAACAATTAGATGCGGCCTATCAAATGATCCCTGATGATAAGGACCTGAAAGATTTAATAGCCATCTATCTTCTGATAAATTATTCTTTTGATGAGGCGTTTGCAATCTATCAAAATTACTATCAAGCTGATCGAAAATTGTTGCAATACTACGAAAAATATGTATCTGAATACAGGTATCTTACAAAATATCTTGATAGCAATATCTTTATGAATGCAAATTTGTTCTATGTAATGCGGCAGTTTATTAAAGACGGCACTTCTTTGGACAGTGTGATCGGCAAAAAAATTTTGGAAGCGATGAATGACAAAATATCATATTCTAAAAAAGTGATTCTTGATTGCGCCGTCAAATATGCGAAAAATTTGGAAGGTGATGATTTTGAAGCTGCGTTTGATACTTATGAATGGATAATCAATAATTATGATGATCAGATCGATGATAAGAAGGTCTTATTAATAACGCTTGAAGCCTATAAAGGTAAAATGAGATGCGTTAGAAAATCAAGTTTGGATCAATCATATAAATTATGTGAAGAATTCCTTGATACTTTTAAAAATATTATCGATGAAGAAGTGGTCTTTCATATTGCCGATGTTGCGCTTAATGAAACTAGAGATTTAGTAAACAGGTTAAGAGGATTTGATAATCATATTGATTATTTAGTCTCAATACTGAGTGACGGTGAACATGATGAGGGAAGAGTTGTTCTGGAAAGAAAGGCAAAGGAAGTCATTTATCAAAGAATCAATTATATCAGTAATGAAGTAATCAACAGATACCATGAATATGATGATTATAAAATAAGAAATTGTATCATTATTGCTTATCGGAATTTGATTGCCGTCTGTGAAGATCAAAACGATAATGATACGGTAGTAAATTATTATGACAAAATAATGGCGCTTAGCGAATGGGAAGCAATGTCTGAGCATAACTGGTGGTCACGGGCTCTGGCCCTGAATCGGAGCGGGAGGTTTGAGGAAGCGCTTGCGAGTTGTCAAAAAGCTCTGGAATATGAAGAAGACGTGGAAGCCAGTAATTGGAATATCATGGGTTGGGCATATAAAGGTCTAAAACGTTATAATGAAGCGATGGAATGTTATGATAAAGCATTAAGTGTCGACAGTAACGATGATTGGGCATGGAGTAATAAAAGTTCAATTTGTTTTGAACGTAAACAATATGAATTAGGAATTGAGTATGCGGATAATCAAATTAAAACCCATCCGGAGAATAGTTTAGCCTGGAATAATAAGGCGGTTTGCCTGGAAAAACTGAAGCGATACCAGGAAGCATTGGCTTGTATTGAAAAAGCCTTGGAATTAGATGAAAACGAGCTTTTTTTGTCAAATAAGGGGAACATTCTTCGTGAATTGGGAGAATATGATCAGGCAATGGAATGTTATAATAAGGCCCTTGAACTTGATGCTCAATTTGATAATGCGTTAAATGGAAAAGGGTGTCTAAAATACTGCCTTGATTTTTATGACGAAGCTCTCTGGTATTTTGAACAAGCTCTAATTATTGAACCGGAGAATGATGAATATTGGGCTAATAAATCAGATGCCTTATTTAAGCTGGAAAGATATAAGGAAGCAGCGGAAAGTTTTCGTAGGGCATGGGAACTTAAAGCAACAGATTAATAAGGCAGCTAGTTGCGGGAGGCAGGAAATAAAAAAATAATCATGAAAATGATAACAAACAAGAAAAAACCGAGACAGTTTTAAATCTTAATCTAGATGATTTCGATTTTTTGAAGTATGGAATGTCTATATCTCAAGTTGAAAATGTTGTAGGAAAAGCCCATTTTCAGACTGGTTCGGGATTTTTAAAAGATGCATATAACAATTATGGCCCGGGACTTGATGTGCTGCGTTTTGCTAAGGATATATATAAAGATGGGAATGTAAAAATTATGATACTAAAATAATGATAGGGTCAAAAATTGCAATTGTATAACTTGACAGTGCTATTAAGCATTGATATAATGAATTTAACAAATCGGTAATAACAACTCAGATTAACAGAAATAGATCAGAGAATTATAGGAGGATGAAAGATGAAAAGAATAATCCCAATCAGTTTAATGGTAATGTTGATCATGGTGCTAACGCTTACCGGTTGTGGTGGGGGTAGCGGTAAAGGAAAGAAGGGTACAGCTGTTGATGTCTATGTAGCAGGATATGAGTATAACGGAACTTGTTTTGTTGCCAAATATTGGAAGAATGGTTTAGTTGAGGTTCTTCCTGAAGAACCAAATAATTCAAGAGCTAATTCAATTTATGTTTTAGGTAATGATGTCTATGTAGCAGGATATGAGTATAACGAAACTCGTTTTGTTGCCAAATATTGGAAGAATGGTCAGGTTGTAGATTTATGTGGTACGTGTTCTGGATATGCCAGTTCAATATTTGTATCAGGGAATGATGTTTATGTGGCGGGATATGACTTGTATAAAGCCAAATATTGGAAGAATGGTCA
Source organism: Bacillota bacterium (assembly GCA_029553165.1). Classification (GTDB taxonomy): domain Bacteria; phylum Bacillota; class UBA4882; order UBA8346; family UBA8346; genus JAKPCT01. The sequence continues at coordinate 31,867 of JAKPCT010000280.1, read as the reverse complement.
AGTAGAAACTCTTACTAATGGGAAACACAAAGCAAGTGCCAGTTCAATCTATGTCTCTGGAAATGATGTCTATGTGGCGGGATATGAGAATAACGGAACTAAAAATGTCGCCCAATATTGGAAGAATAATCAGAAAGTACCTCTTACTAATGGAGAACAAGATGCAGGTGCCAGGTCGATCTATGTTTTAGGCAATGATGTGTATGTAGCGGGATATGAGAATAACGGAACTAAAGATGTCGCCCAATATTGGAAGAACGGTCAGAAAGTACCTCTTACTAATGGGAAACACGACGCAAGAGCCACTTCAATCTATGTCTCAGGTAATGATGTTTATGTGGCAGGGTATGAGTGTAATGAAGAGGATATTAATGTTGCTAAATATTGGAAGAATGGTCGGGAGGTGCCTCTTACTAATGGGAAACACGACGCAAGAGCCACTTCAATCTATGTCTCAGGTAATGATGTTTATGTGGCAGGGTTTGATGGTAATGTTGCTGTCTATTGGAAGAATGGACAGGCTGTACCGTTAACCGATGATACAAAATGGGCTGGAGCAACTAGTATATTTGTTGTTGCCCGCTAAAATTAATACAATAAATAATACATAAGACCAAAGAAAGCCTTGGAATAATAAATTGATATTTATTGTTTCAGGGTTTTTCTTTGAGATAAGTTACTATAAGATTTCGAAGTGTTACTTGACAATAACATTATAGATTGATATAACAAAGTAATTATTTGATAATCAATAATGGAGATGATTTTGTAAAATTTAGAGGAGAATAATACATGAGATATTTATGGGAATGTGTTATTTCATAGCCATATGGTTTCTATAATCTATTGCTTTATAGTGATAACGGCAAAGTGACTTATGAATTTGATTCGGAAGATATGGTTGCGGTAACAAATTATGTTAAGAATCCGTTCCAAAAAGAAGAAACTACAAATTAATCTCATGTTAATATAATGTGACTTGTTATCAAGGCTGGATAAGGAGTGATTGATCATTAAAGTTACGGTTAATTATATCTTTCACAATTGTTTTGTCCTGACTTTACCGGACCGGGTGTTGCTCTTTGATTATCCCAGCAGTAATATGCTCGGTCGGGAAGCAAAACAGAAGGTGAAAAGTCTGATTGAAGGGAAGAAAACTTATCTTTTTTCCTCCCACAGCCATGGTGACCATTTTGAGTTGGATTTTGCCCAACTGGGTCAACCCCGGTTTAATACGAAATTTATTTTTGCCAGAGAGATTGAATCATATCTTAAACCTCAATCGGGACAGGCGGTATACCTGATTGATGCTGATGATACCCTACAGTTGGATGATATGGAAATCCACGCATTTTCAAGCAATGATCTCGGAGTGGCCTTTTTAATCAACTATGCCGGAACAACAATTTATTTTGGCGGTGATCTGGCAAATTGGGACTGGGAAGAGAATAGCCCGCAGGAAGCTGAATTCATCAAGGATATCTGGGAGCAAACACTACAACAACTGCAGGCTTACCGGATTGATCTGGCGTTTAGTAATGCTGATGCGCGTTTGAAAAACTGGTCGGGGGCATTGGAGTTTATTGCAAGAGTCCGGCCACAGTGGTTTGTGCCGATGCATACCTTTGGAAAACCCCAGGTTTTAAAGCGGTTTAGCCGCAATCTGCAGTCGGTTGACCGGGTTTTTCTCTATGAAGAGGTTGGCGACGAATGGGAGATCGATATTTAAATCATTCCATTAGCCGTTACATCTCATTGGATTTTGATTTTATCAAAGATTCGTCTGGTCTGACAATTTTTGCGACTGCTTTTTTGATATTAGGAGGTGAACTGCTTAAACATTTATTGAACAGATCAGGATTCAAACGTTCAAATCGTTCTATGCCTTCAGGTTTTTTTGATTTAGAAAAGTAGATTAGGACATTATTGATGTATTTTTTTTGCGACTCTGGATCTAGTTCTTTAAAACATTTTTGCACTAATCTTTCGGAAGTCGGATCCTGGAATAATTTATCCAGACTCTCATACAGTTCTTTGGGGGTAGTATAAGTTTCAATGTTTCTAACAAGGAGAGTCTTGATAGCAGTTTTTTGATCTTTAGTTGTCTGTTCAAGATATTCTTTGAACGAAGATGGACTTATGGAGTTGACAAAGTTAACTACACTGGTTGGTAGGTAATTACTGGTTAAACAAGAATGAATTAATTTTTTATGATATTCGGACTTGAATAAATTCAGTAACTCCGTTCTGTCACTGTCTTTATCTTTGTCTTTATAATCTTTATAGGCTTTTCTAATGGTCAGAAAGACTTTCGCAAAATCATACTGGGATTTACAGAATTTGTCGCAGTCTTCACTGAGTAATTTTTTATCCAGACATTCTTTATAAAGTTTTAAATTGGAGTTATTCAATGCTAAAATTGCCAAATTTGCTCGAACATTGGTTTCGCTTATAATATTATTTTTATATTGCTGGTAAATATGATTGAGCTGCGATTGCATTTCTGTTAGTGTTGTAGGGCTATATTCCGGATGCAATGTGGTGACACATTTATAATAGGTAGGAAAACCAAGACTATGAATGTTTAAACAATCCTTAGCTAATGGGTTGTTTTCTAAAATTTTCTGAATTTCGTCAGGTTTTGCAGATCTCAATAAGGCAATTAGCTGCTTTTTTTGGTTATTCATATTATCTCCAAAATTGAATATGTAAGATTTTTGAAGGATTGAAGAATAATATTAATTTCTATTTTAGCATAATATCTGGAATGGTCAACGTTAATGTTTTAAATAAAATTCAGAATAATTGAGGTAAAGAATATTTAAATAATAAAATTTTGCTGCATGATCAGAAAAACATTACTGAAAAAGACTAAATTTTCGATGTTTACCTTCTGCCACTACCAATATTTGAACCGTTGTTATCTTTCATGGAAGGACTGTTTGGCCCATTGAAGGTCCCGTCTTTGATAGCGGCAATTATTCTTTTGGTATCAGTATCTAATTTTTTATAACGGATATTATACATAAACGGATTTAATTCTTGCATTGTTTTTAAAATCTTTTTACCCTCTTCCGGAAATTCTATTGCGGCTTGAAAGCCAGCCTCTATATAATCTTTCTGACACTTAATATTCGAATATGTAAAGCATTTTTTTACAAGACCATTAGTATTGAAATCCTGTTTTAATAATTGTTCCAAGCTTCGATACAGCTCTATGGGATCTTGATAAAGTTTCCAGTTTTGGGCCAGTAGAGTTAAGACAAAGTTTTTATCATCACTATAAATCTCATTGACATTTTTTTCCTGTAGCTTCTTTATTACCTTATTGGACAAATAGTATTCCTCTCTCGTCATGTAATTATAGGTTAAACAAGAAAGGAATAAATCAGGGTTAGAGTCGAATAAACCCTGAATTAATTGGCTGTCATAACGTTCGCATGCTTTTTTAATTTTAAACAGCGTTTTTGTAAACTCATACTGTTTGTTACAAAGATTTAAGCATTCTTCAGGAAGTTCATTTTTTCCCAAGCATTTTTTAAAGGCTTCGTGATTTGAAATTATTGCAATCACTATTTTGGCTTTGGTGTTGGTTTCGGTCTCCTTACCGGCTTGATATTGTTGATGAATATTTTGCAGTAGTGACTCCATCTCGGCCGGTGTTTTCGGGTTGTATTCGGGATATAAAGCTTTGATACATTTCAAATAAGTAGGAAATCCAAGGCTATGCATACTTAAGCAATTATATGCCTCTGGGTTTTTGAAAATTTTGTGAACTTCTTCCGGTTCTGCAGCTTTTAGTGAGTTGACTATTCGTTGCTTTTCTGGCTTCATAGTTGCTCCCAAATTCAAAAAGTAATTAGATTATGTAAGAAATTCCTAAAAAATATAAAAATTAACATAAGATATTAAATGTTTACTTTTATATATTATTTCAAAAAAATAAAAAAATAAAGATATTAATTTAAAAATAATGCTGGTTTTAATAAAATTAGAATAATTTACTTTCTGTCTTTCATTCTGATTTAACGCAGTAATGCAGTTTATTGATTAAGGAAAAATATGCGGAAATAAGACAGTAATAACTTGAGTTAAATGGATTTATATTGACAAAAATATTCTAATAAAAATCTGCCTTTTTCAAACTGGTGGGAAATTAAATTGCTTATGATATTAGTTATCAATGTGATATTTCTCTCGGTATTCATCAATTTTGTCTTTAATCAGAGAATAACTGATATCACTTTCAGCTATTGATGTTTTACCAACTTTGTTCCCTAATTCATCATAGGAGATAGTATCAATAAATACATTACGGATAACAATACTAATGCTTTTTATGTTGCCGTTTTTATAAAACTCTGTTGCTATCCCGTCAATAGTATTATGATCTGTCATATTTTCCTCCATTAATTCACCGGTATCATAATACTTCCTTTCAATCCCAGTCTTAAAACCATCCTTTACTTCAAATTCCCATGATAAGACTCCTTTAAAATGATCAACAACTACTCCATTATAAGGTTTTTCCAAACTGCTGTCCCAATAATAGATATTCTCACCGGTATTAACATCTGTATCCGTATACAGATCATTGATATTCATCTTTACCATATTAATCTCCAATTTTAAGAATGGATTAAAGGTAAAATAACCATTTTGCTTTAACTTAATAGTCAAGAGCTCAGTAAATCACTAATTTGTTATCAAGTGTTTAAAATATCTACTTTAATAATAATTTAAAAGATTAAAAAAAGATAGTAATTAGATTTTGTTTTAGTATGGCCCTGAGTTTCGGTAAGGGTATATTTGTTTGGAATTGCAACATAATATTAACTGCCAAAAATGGTCGCCAGCCTTTAAGTGAAAAGATTGGTAGCAACCTTGTTTGACTAATAACAAAGCGAATGGTATAATCTATATATACCCCTCCCCTGCCGGGGGTAGGATTATGAAAGGGGTTTTTGAAATGGGAAACAGTGATAAGGTCCAAGCAGTAAAACTGAACATCGAAGGTATGACCTGTAGTGGTTGTGCAGCTAATATAGCTAAAAAACTGCAGGATAAAGATGGGGTTGTAACAGCCACTGTTAATCTTGCCACCGAAAAAGCGGATATCCGGTTTGATGCCACTAAGACCAATGCGCAAGAGTTGATTGAATTGATTAACAACTTAGGATATCGAGCCGGTTTAGTAATGGATGATACTAAAGAAACAGCAACGTTAAATCTGAAAGTAAACGGAATGAGTTGTACAGCATGCGCCAACCGTCTCGAGCAAATGTTAAATCAACTCGATGGAGTAGTCTCGGCTACAATTAATTTTGCAACCGAAACAGCCATAGTTAAATATGATCCGGCCCGGACCGGGTTGCTGGCCATCAAGAAGCAGGGTGAAACTTTGGGATTTGAACTCACTTTAAATGATGAAACTGTTGTGATGGTTGATGAAAATGAGGTGAAGTTGTTACAGGCCAAGCGGAAGATGCTGTGGTCAATAGGATTTACAGCGGTAATTATGACACTGATGCTGATTGAGATGTTTGGCACCCATATCCCTGGTTATTATACCATGACGGTGCTCTTGGGCTTTCCGGTTATTTTCATTATTGGAATGCCAATCCATAAAGCCAGTTGGCGGGCGCTTGTTAACAGGAGTGCCAATATGGACGTGCTCGTGTCTTTGGGTTCATTACCGCCATATTTAATTGGCTTAGTGGGTTTTTTCATTCCAATGCATTCCTTTATTGATATGGCAGCGATGATCATCACCTTTCATCTGATCGGAAAATACCTGGAAGCACGGGCTAAAGGGAAAGCGTCACAGGCAATTAGAAAGTTGGTCCAACTGGGAGCCAAGACGGCAAAGATTTTGGTGGACGGGGTGGAACATGAGTTCCAGGTTAAAGATTTACAAGTCGGAGATGTCATGGTCATTCGCCCAGGGGAGAAGATCCCTACGGATGGGATTGTGATTGATGGTAGTAGTTTGGTTGATGAGTCAATGGCAACGGGAGAGTCGATGCCCGTAAAACGGGAGAAAGGCCATGCGGTTATTGGCGCCACCATTAATAAGCAAGGACTTTTAAAGGTTCAGGTTTCCAAGGTAGGAAAGGATACGTTTTTGGCGCAAGTGATCAAGTTGGTTGAAGAGTGTCAGGGAAGTAAGGTACCGATCCAGGAGTTTGCCGACCGGGTTACCGGTTATTTCGTTCCAGTGATTATTCTCCTGACAATAGTGAATTTAATATCGTTTTTGCTCTTTCCGGAGTTTTATTTACAAATTATTAATTGGGCAGCCCACTATTTGCCTTGGGTTAATCCCCATCTGTCACATTTAGCATTAGCATTTATCACCGCGACGTCAGTATTGGTAATCGCCTGTCCTTGTGCTTTAGGATTGGGAACTCCGACGGCGTTGATGGTGGGAAGCGGGGTTGGCGCCGAAAGAGGGATCTTGATTCGGAATGGCGAGGCAGTCCAAAATCTCAAGGATTTAAAGGTGATTGCGTTTGATAAGACCGGAACAATAACCAAAGGTAAGCCGGAAGTTACTGATTTAATCACAAAAGGCAATATTTCCGAAGAAGAATTACTATATTATGCGGGGACAATCGAAAACGGGTCCGAACACCCATTGGCTGCTGCGCTGGTTGAACATGCCCGGAACCGGAAGGTCAGTTTGGGAACGGTCGCAGCGTTTACAGCAGTTACCGGAATGGGAGTGATAGGGACGGTTGACGGAGCGAAGATACTGGTTGGTAACCGTAAGTTGATGGAGGCCAATCAGATTGATTTCAGTGCCGGTGAAGCGGAATTGAGCAGACTGGAAGCGGAAGCGAAGACAGTAATGATGATCGCGCGCGACAATGTGTTAATTGGGATTGTAGCGGTTGCTGATCCGCTGAAAGAAGATTCGGTAGCAGCAATTGCCGAGCTTGAAAAGATGGGAATTAAGACAGCAATGCTTACCGGTGATAATCTGCAGACGGCAATGGCGATCAGTAATAAGGTAGGGATCAGCCATACGATTGCCGAAGTATTACCCAATGGCAAGGTCGAAGAGATCCGAAGGCTGCAACAGCAATATGGTATTGTAGCAATGGTTGGTGACGGGATCAATGATGCTCCCGCTTTGAAACAAGCCAATGTTGGGATTGCAATTGGTACCGGGACGGATGTTGCCATTGAGGCAGCTGACGTCACTTTGGTCAGGGGTGAACTAAGTGGTGTTATTGTGGCAATCAAGCTCTCCCGAGCGACCTTCAGGAAGATTAAGGAGAACTATTTCTGGGCATGGATTTATAATGCCATTGCGATTCCTGTAGCGTTCCTGGGGCTGTTGCATCCGATGATTGGTGCAGCGGCAATGTCGCTAAGTTCACTCAATGTCATTTATAACTCTTTACGGCTGAAAAAAGTTAATCTTGAGCCCAGCTACAAACTGCAGTGATCAATATTAATGTGTAGGTGATTGATTTGATAAACAGTAACCGGCAACCGGTCCTCAATCTTCTGAAGACTTCCAAAGGGCAGATTGAGGGGATCATCAAGATGATTGAGGATGAACGTTATTGTGTTGATGTTTTAAAACAGGTATTGGCGGTCGAAGCCCAACTTAAGAAGGTTAATCTGATGATCTTGGAGCAGCATGTGAAGAGCTGTGTCAAACAGGCTTTTGAAGCAGGTCACGGAGATGAGAAGATTGAAGAAGTGATTGAGTTGTTAGGGAAGTATATGAGTAAATAATGATTGGGATTAAAGCTTTAGGAGGATTTGAGTTTTGAAAAAGACGGTGTTGGTTACCGGGGCGGCTCGGGGGATTGGGCTGGCGCTGGCAGAAGTTTTTGTTAGTAATGGTTGGAATGTGATTGCCAATGTCCGTAATTTAGCCCCTGATAAGTTAAAACCGCTCCAGGATTTAAAAGAACAATTCAATCATTCCTTAGAGATCGGTCAGGCAGATGTGACGGTCCGGCCGCAGGTTGATGCGCTGGTTAATGCCGGTGTGGCGAAGTTTGGAACGATCGATCTGTTAATTAATAACGCCGGCGTGGCTCAGTCGAAGTTGTTTATTGATCTTACGGAGCAAGATTGGGATCTGGTTTGTGATACCAACTTAAAAGGAGTCTTTTATTGCAGTCAAAGCGTGTTAAGATATATGTTGCCCCGTAAAGAAGGGCAGATCATCAATATCAGTTCAATCTGGGGAATGGTTGGCGCTTCTTGTGAAGCTCATTATGCAGCGGCCAAAGCCGGAGTGATTGGATTGACCAAATCATTAGCCAAAGAGCTTGGACCTTCAAAGATCAGGGTTAACTGTATTGCGCCAGGGATCATTGAAACCGATATGCTTGTCGGCTACACCACTGCCGACAAGCAGGAGATGGCCCAGAAGACGCCGCTGCAACGGCTGGGAACGCCCAGGGAAATTGCTGAACTAGCGTTGTTTTTAGCTTCAGAACAGGCTTCATTCATTACCGGACAGGTGATCAGCCCTAATGGAGGAATTGTAATCTAAGAGGAGAAAAGGGTAACAACATACAACACTGATTACTTTTTTAATCCATTGGTGATTAAAGTAATCAATTCGGTGTTACCGGTCCGAATTGCTTCATCCAGGGCGCTTTGCCTTTTATTATTTGTTATTTGCGGATCAATACCTGCTTTTAAAAGTAGTTTAACTACTTCGAGCTGACTTCTTCTGCAGGCAAAATGCAGTGCGGTATTACCGTCGCAATCAACAGCGTTTAGGTTCGCCCCATTTGCAATTAATAATTCAACTAATTGAAGATTCCCATTCCAGGAAACAAGATGTAAGGGCGTCTTTCCATTCCTGGCCGGGAGATTAACATTGGCGCCTTTCTTGATTAATAGCTGTGCGGTTTGCTTATTTTCGGCTTCACAGGCAATTAACAGGGCTGTTCTGCCATGGTGGTCGGTTAGATTAAGATCTGCTCCTTGCGTGATCAGTAATTCACAAAGCTCGAGGTTGTTTAATTGAGAAGCATTGATATGGAGTGGCGTTTTGCCCTGATTATCCTGGGTATTAACATCAACGTTTTTGGCTAATAAAAGCTTCAAAAGCTCAAAATCCCCTTTTTCGCTGGCAAGATGTAGGACGGTTCGGCCGTTATTAGTGCGGATATTGGGATTAGCCCCTTTTGCCAACAATAAAGCTACTAATTTAAGATTACTTCTTTCGCAACTTTCATAAAGAATTGTTTTCCCATCGCTATCTTGAATGTCCGGATTAGCGCCCCGGTTTAAGAGATGTTCAATCAGCTTAAAATGGCGGTTGCGGTAAGCCTCGGATAATGGTGTTTTGCCTTTGTTTGTTTGGCAGTTGATGTCGATCTTTTGCTCAAGCAGATAGTCAATGATCTCAATTATTCCCAGATGGCAGGCTTTATGTAATGGAGTTGCCCCATTGTTATCTTTGGCTTTAGGATTAGCGCCGTTATTGATCAGGATTTTAATAATCTCTAATGAGTTATTAAGGCTGGCAGTATGTAACGGGGTCTCTCCCCGGTCATTGATTAGATTGAGTTTGGCGCCCTTTTTAAGGAGCAAAACAACCAAATCGAGGTATTTTTCTTCACAGGCCCGGTGCAAAGCGGCATTTCCATCCCGGCATTGCAGATTAACGTCAGCGTTATTGTCAATCAGCATTTTGGCCACGTTAACTTTGTGGTTTTCAATAGCAGCAACCAAGGCAGTATCATTGTTGCGGTCGATGGCGTTAATATTGGCCCCTTTTTCAATCAATAACTGCGCAATTGCAATCTGCTCAGCTGAACAGGCAATATGCAACGGAGTTCGCCGGTATTTGTCCTGAATGTTTAGGTTAGCACCATTATTAATCAATAACTCAACAATCTGGCGGTGTTCGGTCCAACAAGTCTGATGCAGCGGTGTTTGACCGTCTTCGTTTTGATGGTTAATATCAGCTCGATGAAAGAGCAAGCCTTTAACCACTTCCGGATAACCCTGACGGCAGGCTTGGACTAAAAAATAATTTAAAAGCCCTTGTTCAGTCTTAAAATCAGGTAAATACTTACTATATGGCAACGGAATATTTTTTGCAGGATGCCAGATAAAGAACGAGCCAGTTAAAACATCAATCCCGTATACAGCTTCAGAAAACAACGGTTTTTCACTGGATTGAACGTCATCCGGATTTTTAATTAAATAATAGCGCCGGCCGAATACTTCTTTGACAGACAGTATGGTCGGAGCGGTTTTTTTTGTTCCCAGATGCTTACTGACGATTTGGGGGATCTTCCACCGGTGTACTTCGACTGTTTTTTGGAAATACTTTTCCCGGGTACTGTATTCGGCACTGATGATTGTTTCCGAATATAAGTCACATCTGATTTTAACGGTCAGAGGTTTGGACGGATCACTGATTATAAAGTTCCAATATTCATTTTCTTTGGCAACAGCTAATAGCATCTCCTCAAAGTATGCCTGATCTTCCAGTGGAGAATTATGGGGAAGCTTGACCGAGAATAAAGTTAAGTCTTTTTGGAGTTGGACTTTGTCAACGGTAATGTTGTACTTCCGGAATACTTCTTTTAAAGGATGGTTCCAAGACTTGATATCAGTTATTGTTACTTCTCCCCAAGCTTGAATCTGATAACAGAGGAGATAGAGAAGCGTTAGCAGTATAATCGCGACTGTTTTTAATCTGGGATGCATCTGATCCTCCAAATTACTGACAATTTCCTTCTTGAAAATGTAAGATAATATCTTTGTAATCTGTTATAATATAAAAAATACCAAGTTATTTAATAGCGAAACGATCACCTTTTAATGGGTTAATTCTGCTAATAATCAGGATTTCCTGCAGTGTTTTAAATTGGTTTTGGGGGTAAGTTATATTAATGAGTCATGATGTTTTTATTTCCTATTCATTCAAAGATAAAAAGATTGCCGATGCAATCTGTAACGCCTTGGAATCTGAACAGATTAGGTGCTGGATTGCGCCGCGGGACGTTTTACCTGGCGTTGAATGGGGGGAAGCGATCGTCGAAGCGATCGCTCAAGCCAAAATAATGGTTTTGGTCTTCTCGGCGGCAGCTAATCGTTCGCAGCAAGTATTAAGAGAAGTTGAACGTGCAGTAAATAAAAATGTGATTATTATTCCGTTTCGGATTGAAAATGTTTTACCAACCAAGTCGATGGAATACTTTCTGTATTCAACCCACTGGTTGGATGCCTTGACGCCGGATATCGACAAACATATTGAACAATTAAAAGAAACAGTAATCAAATTACGAAGCAGTAAGGATAAGAAAGACAATTATCAAATGACACCACCTGCCGCAGTCCCGTCGCATTCTCACAAACATTGGAAGTATCTGGCTTTGGGAATGATGGTTTCAATGTTTGTTTTTGGGATTTTGGCTTTGCTGTATTTAAAACCGAGTGGTCATAATGTGCCGGTTCAGGTAGATGATGTTGGGATGAAAGAGCAAGAGGTCGGGTTGGCTACTGGTAGAAATGATGATTCTCCGGAATTACCAAAAGCCGGATCCGAAGTTAAGCCGGAAGAGCCGCAACCTCCGGTCCAACAACCCCGGATACCGGAACTTCCGGCGCCGGTAGTTGAGCCAAAAGCTCAGCCTGCGCTTCCAGTCCAACCACCATCAGCGGTAGAAGTTGATAATATTAGTATTCAACTGAAGGTAGGGGATTATATCAGATTTGGTAACTACAACGGACAACCGATCGATTGGCGGGTTATTAATATCGATGAAGACGGGAAGCCCTTGCTGTTTGCTACAAAAATAATCTCCGTCAAGCCGTTCAGCGCTGCTCAAAGTGGTGCTTTTAACCAGTCCAGTCACGGCAGAAAGTTTGATACTCGAAAAGATTACTCTGCGGTTTATATGGATTATTCTGCTGAAGAACTGCGGCAGATGAAGGGGAGTAATAATTGGTATTGGTCTAGTTTGCGCGATTGGCTTAACAGTAGTGAGAAGCGAGTGAAATATTCAAGCGCGCCTCCGTCGGCTAATGCAATTTCGGGCAGTTACCGGACCAATTCGTATGATGATGAACCGGGATTTCTTTATAATTTTAGCAGTGAAGAGTTGAATCTGATTAAGCCTGTTACCCGTCGTATTCTGTTGTCAGTGAGCGATCAAAGTGAGTACCAGGGAGGAACGGAGTTGTACGCATGGGATCGGAACACTCCCAGAGCGCGTCAGGCGATTGCCAATTACGATAAGGCTTATTTTAAAAATGTCAAAGATCGGGTGTTTTTACTCTCGATTAAAGAAGTGGTTGATTATGTCGAAGACCGCGGTTGGAAGTTAAAAGCCGCTTTAACTTCGGAAGCTGCCGAACGTGATAATCTTAAGATTTATCGCGGAAATTATGCCGGTTGGTGGCTGGTTACGCCCAGAAGTTCGACCTCATGTGAAACCTTATTTGTAACTACTGAAGGCACTATTGCTTCAAGTTTTGTATCAGAGGCAGGTTATGGTGTCCGTCCGGCTTTATATTTGGTATCAAGTAAACTGGCATTGACAGGAAAGGGGAAAGAGACTGAACCGTATGTATGCTTGTTGAAATAACCTTGATTCTAATAAAGGGGGAGCGAAATGAAACCAATCAAAAGAGTTTATCTTTCTGGTTTGGGGGCGATTGGGAGTATTTATGCCGCCCAGCTTCATAACTATGATCCGGAGTGTCTTTCGGTAATTGTTGACAGAGAACGGTTGCAGCGTTACCAACAGAATGAAATCACAATCAATGGGCGGGCTTATCAATTCAATTATATCTTACCTGATAGTCCTGCAGAACCGGCAGATCTTATTATCATTGCGGTAAAACAACACCATCTGTCGGAGAGTATTCAGGCAATCCGGAAGTTCGTTGGTTCTGAAACGATAATTCTTTCTTTGTTGAACGGGATCACCAGTGAAGAGATTATCGGGCGCGAATACGGGATGGACAAATTGCTGTATTCATTTGTAGTGGGTACTGATGCAGTCCGGGAAGGGACTGTTACTACCTGCTCCACTTTGGGAAAGATCGTCTTTGGTGAAGCAAAAAACAGCGAATATTCAGCAAAAGTTGTTCTGGTTAAAGATTTGTTTGACCGTGCGGCGATCCCGTATCAGATTCCGGAGGATATGTTGCAACAATTATGGTGGAAGTTTATGATGAATGTCGGAATCAACCAGACATCGGCAATTTTAAGGGCGCCGTATGGTGTCTTCCAGCGGATAACTGAAGCCAGGGAACTGATGGAGAATGCTGCGCGCGAGGTGTTGTTGATTGCCCAAAAGGCAGGTATCAATCTGACTGAAGCTGATATCCGGAGTTTTGCCGGGATCATCAATGGCCTGTCACCGGAAGGCAAAACCTCAATGTTGCAAGATGTTGAAGCGGGCCGGAAGACCGAGGTGGAGATCTTTGCCGGTACTGTGGTTGAACTGGGGAAACAATATGGTGTGGCCACGCCGATCAATGAAGTTTTATTAAGGATGATCCGGACGATTGAGCAGAGATACCAACAACCAAAAAGCTGGCATTAAGCCAGCTTTTTTGGTTGTTAAAGTGTTATTTCTGTAAAGCCTCCTGGATCGAATAATAGGCTGGTTTTTTATTGTAATTGACATCGAAGATTAATGGTTCGCCAAAACCGGCTCCGTATGGAGCATACTTGGGGATCCAAGTGTGCCTGTCAGTGAAGCCCCAGAGGACGATGGAGGTTATCTTCGGATTATTTAATGACTCGGAGAAGATTTGATAATAGACTTCCGCTTGGTTAGCCAGAGTTGTTTTAACCCCAGGGGTAGGGATCCGGACATCCATCTCGGTAATATGTACTTCTAACCCCAGGTCGGTGAAGCGTTTCATATTTTCAGAGAAATAAAAGATTCCTGTGGTATCAATATGCATCTGGAATCCAACACCATGGATTGGCACGCCCCGTTCCAACATTCCTTTAACCATCTCGTAGATTGCGGTAGCCTTAGAGTTGAAGTCGTCAGCACCATAATCATTATAGAACAGTTTGGCATCGGGGTCTGCTTTATGAGCGGCATGAAATGCCCGGTCAATATAATCCTGACCGATATGTTGCGACCAGATCGTATCACGGAGTTTATGGGGGACCTGATCGGAGACTGCTTCATTAACTACGTCCCAATAAGCAACTTTGCCACGGTAATGGCTGACAACGGTTGAAATGTGGTTCTCCATTACCGCCAGTAGAGATTGGCGATCCCAAGTGCCATTCTTTACCCAGGCCGGAAGTTGTTCGTGCCAGATCAAAGTATGACCGCGGACTTTCATCTTGCTCTTCTGTGCAAAATCGACAATTGCATCGCCATTACTGAAGTCAAAATAGCCTTCGATTGGTTGGAGTGCGTCGAACTTCATTTCATTCTCAGCGGTCAGCATATTAAACTCTTTGGCAAGCGTTGTAGCGTAAGCGCCATTGTCAAAATCACCGGTTAATCCCCAGGAGAAAACAGCAGCCCCAATGTTAATTCCTTTTTGTTCGGCCAGTTGCCGCAAGGTGGGTTCTTGGTTAGTGGCCGCAGCAGTAATTGTCCCTAGATTTGAACCAATTAAACTGCCAAGGACCATTATGGTTAGCAGTAACCCCAGAAAAATCTTTGATTGTTTCATTGTACTCCTCCACTCTTTATTTTAGTTTAATAACTGGTTGGGAATTTTCCGCTTCTAATGAGAAGGTTGATTCTTTACCAGAATAACTCAGTTTGTAGTCACTAAAGAAACCGTCCAGTTTAATCCGGCCTTCCTGATCGGTTACAAATTTAGTAGGGGGCAACCACCATTCGCCTTTGACCAATTTTAGTAATTCTTGATAGGCAGGTTTCGGGGAACCATCTTTACGAATCAAGCCACATGGCGCATGAAGCCATTGATCATCAGAGAAGTCCCACCAAGTTATTCCCTGCACCAAAGGACGGCTGAAGAGGGTTTTGTAGTGTAATAACACCTCTTCAAGCTGGCGTTCTTCACCATCCGGAGTAGTTGGCCATTCGGTTACCTGATAGTCGTTTAAGTCATCATATTCTGGTGGCATTAATTGGCCGGAAATTATGGTCGTTTCAGTAAAATGGATTGGGAGGTTGAACCGTTCAAAACGCTCTAAAATCCTTAATGTTTTTTCAACACCCCAGTAACCCTGATGCATATGGGATTGGATGCCGATTGTATCAATTTTAATTCCGGCTTCGAGGCAACCTTCGATCAAAATATCGTAAGCCGGAGAAAGATCAAAATCGTTCAGTAGCAGTGTTGCCCGGGGGTTAGCTTCGCGAGCGGCTTCAAATACCATCTTAATCGTGTTGATCCGCCCCAGTTGGTTACAGATCCGGGTTAAGCCATTGTCATACTTATTAAAGATTGGCATGATCACTACTTCATTGATTACATCCCAGATATCGATTAAACCCTGAAAATCGGTAACCTCTCTTTTGATTCGCTTTATTTGAGCATCAATGATCTCCTGAGTACTCATTGGTAAAAGCCATTCGGGAGCTAAGGTATGCCAGCTTAAGGGATGGCCCTTAACCAGTAAGTTTTGCTCTTGGCACCATTTGGCGGTAGTTTTGATCCTTTCAGTTTGCGGCTGACCTTGTTTTGGTTCAAATGGTCCCCAATAAAACGGGAGAGTTACAAAATTGAAGAGATTTAAGAATAGTTCGTTGTACTGATGAGCCTTGTCCAGTTCGGATTCCTGCAGCTCATTGTTTACAAACGGGATCAGCTCAAAACCATTACAGCCAAATAAAAACTGATGCTTAGTCTGGGCGATGACTACCTCTTGATTGGCTAAAGGAGTGTTGTCATCTTGAAGAACCGTTAAAGTAACTGTGGTTGTTCGGTGTTTCCGAATCTCATTGTTGTAATTCATGCTAAACTCCCTTCGGAAAAGGTAAAATACAATCTATATATTCAACATTGAACTGGAAAAATCCTATTAAGCTTTTAACGGTTTGCCTACTAATTATAATGGGCAAATGTGGTTTATTGTAGTCATCAGTAAAAAAAGTACATGGTCCAGTGAAGGACTCATGTACTTTTTGACTAAAAGGTCGGTAAAAACATCGAAGTTATTATGCTTTATTATGGACCAAATACTCTCCTGGTGTTACGAAATAATTTTGCATTTGATCAACGCTGATATTGTAAACTTTTACAGGTTCAGTATCAAGAGTGATTGTATCGATTGTGGAGAATTGACCATTCTTTTTCAATAACCGATCGCCGCTTTGCAGGTCCTTAACCGTTACCCAACCCTTACCAATTACATAAAAAGGATGTTCTCCGGTCACCTTAATGGTATCACTGTCAACTTTAACAGTATATATTTGATCTACGGTATACATAAATGTTTTAGTTACTTTGGCCTCAACAATTGTTTTTTGTTCCAAATCATAACTATAAACCGTATCATTGATCACTAAATCTTCAATTTTGACAAATCCCCGCGGCGTACTCACCAAAGTCCCCGCAGCGAAACAAGAAAACCGCGCATAAAGGATCACATTACTGGTCCCCATAGTAAAAGTCGACCCCGGCCAGTAGTCGGTCCCACTCCCGTCTGGTTGTGTGTTCCACAAATAAAAAGACTTCCAGTCATTCTTTAGATCTTCCGTAGCGTCAAGAACAGTCACGGTATCTCCGGTCTTGTATGTGTTGGAATCCACCGGCACGGTTCCACTAGTGTTACCATTGCCATCATAAGTCACGGTGTAAACTGGTGTTTCTGGTGTTTTTGGTGTTTCTTCGCCTCCGCCATTGTCATTGCCTTTGCCTTTGCTATTTCCCCCGCCGCAGCCGGTGAAGGCTAGGAGCAACGTCAGAATTAAAATAAGGACAGCGCAAGTCAACTTTTTCATCTCAACCAACTCCTTTTGTTATTAGAAAACTCCTTTTATTGTAAGGCATAAGGCACGGGGAAGGCTGCAAACATCGCCTCATATCCTTGCAATATAATTACAATTATAATAAAGAATTGTTATATTTATAAGTATGTCCAAAATATACCAAATAGGCAATTTGTTTTAAAGTCCTTCATTCTTCGTCATGGCAATTGCCTGGTCCTGGTTTTCAATTGTAATTGTCGATAATTTCCTAATGGTTATGTCATACTGTTTGGGAGCATGGTTTGAAACGCTACGGGAGTGCCAGTAGTTAATGTATTTGTAGGTATTTGTTTATTGACATTCAAATACCGCTATGTTATTTTAGCAATGTCGAGTCTATAACGGTACTAGAGTGTAGGAGTGAAGATGTTGGCACCAAGAGAGTTAAAAGTATTAAATCCACCTGCCAGGATTGGAGTTGTCGGTGGTGGTCAACTGGGTCGGATGTTGGCAATGGTTGCGAAACGGATGGGTTACGAGATTTGGATTTTAGATCCAGCTCCCAACAGTCCTGCGGGGCAGGTGTCCGATCATCAGATTGTCGCTCAATTTTCAGATGCTGCAGCAGTACGGGAGTTAGCAGCTAATACTGATATTTTGACCTACGAATTTGAACAGATTGATGCTGATATTCTGTGTGAGTTGGAGGAAGAAGGTCTGGTTGTCTGTCCTTCAGGAAGTACACTCCAAAAAATTAAAGATAAATTTATCCAAAAGACGCTTTTAAAAGAAGCAGGATTACCGGTTCCGGATTTTTGGCCGGTTAACAGTAAGGAAGATGTGCTTAATTTACTGAAGAATAAAGGACGGTTGGTTTTAAAAACCTGTTCTGGTGGCTATGATGGAAAAGGATATTGGTTTTTAAAAGATCAGGCTGATGTTGAAGAAGCGTTTCAGGCTTTCAAAGGTCTGCACCTGATGGCTGAAGCGCATATTGATTTTAAGATGGAGATTTCGATCTTAGCTGCCCGCGGTAAAAATGGAGTTACTAGGTTTTACCCAGTAGCCGAGAATCAACATCAGGATGGAATCTTATACTTAACCAGAGTACCTGCACGGATCAGTGAAACAGTTGCCATGAAGGCTAAAGAGGTTGCTCAAGGAGTTCTCGAAACATTAAATGATTATGGTTTATACTGTATTGAGATGTTTTTAACTCAAGATGATCAGATCTATATCAATGAGATCGCTCCACGTCCTCACAATTCAGGGCATTATACAATTGAGGCCTGTAAAACTTCCCAGTATGAGCAATTAATTAGGGTTTTAGCAGGATTGCCTTTAGGATCAACGGAGTTGATCACCCCATGTGCAATGGTTAATATTCTGGGTGATGGTAAGGTTCAGGGTACCTATGAAGTAGCTGGTCTCGAAGAGGCAATGCTTGAAGAAGACGTTTTTGTCCACTTGTATAATAAAAAGAACACCGATAAACGCAAAAAGCTTGGCCATATTACTGTTTTAGCGGAAGATACCGATTTGGCTGAAGCAAAAGCCTTGCGGGCAATTCGTAAAATAAAAATTAAAGCTAAATGAAGAGGTGTACTTGTTGAACGATAACTCTAGTCCAAAAGTTGAAGTGGGAATTGTGATGGGGAGTGACTCCGACCTTACGGTGATGAGTGAGGCAGCGCGGGCACTTGAGGAGAACGGGATCGGCTATGAAGTAGCGATCACCTCAGCGCATCGGACTCCGGAGCGTGTCCGTGACTATGCAACTACGGCGGTTGACAGAGGAATTAAGGTGATCATCGCCGGAGCAGGAGGAGCCGCGCACCTTCCGGGAATGGTAGCTTCGCTGACACCACTGCCTGTAATTGGTGTACCGGTGCGATCGGCAGCGATGCGCGGGGTTGATTCGTTCTTGTCAATTGTCCAGATGGATGAAGGCGTTCCGGTGGCGACGGTAGCAATTAACGGCGCTTACTCGGCCGGACTTATTGCGGCGCGAATTCTAAAATTGTTCAAGAAGGATTAATTGGATTATGCTGGGATTTATGATGATCCCAGTTTTTGTTTTTCGGAGGTAGAGATGAAAAAAGAAGATGTCAATGGAAGAACAATATATTATCTAAAAAAGAAGAAAGATAATTCAAACATAACATTAGAATTAGAGGAAATAGATGTTATTGGAAGTAACGAAATCAAAGCATTATTAGATTCTCGGTCAACTGTTTTTATTGTGGATACCCATCTGGGAATAAGCTTGATAGAGGGAAGAGATATTTATGATTTTTGGGAGAAGGAAGTCAAAGTAAGACTTGTTGAAACAGAGGAATGCTGTGATGGTTTTAGCATTAACGATTATCCTGGCGGTTATTGTTATGTTGCAAGAAAATGCAAAAACATTAAAAGTAACTGCGATTTGAATAATTACATCATTCTGGACATGTATCATTAAACGAATTGTTACAAATGGATTGATTAGACTGGGTTTCATGTGATTCCTTTTTTTTTTATTAATTTTTCTCTAACCTATTGACTGGAGCATCATATTTTAATATTATTAATTTGACAATAACTTATATTTGCAATAAAGAGGAGCTGTTCGGTTTGAATCAATCTGTGCAAAATTTATTAAAGATTATTGGCCTGTTAATTGTAATTCCGGTTATAGCTTTATTAGTCGGAAGTATCATCAGTTACATTATGCCGTCCGGTTTTAGCAACATTGTTGCTGTTGGCGCCGGTATTTTGACGGGAGTATTATGTTGTCTCGCATCTAGGAACTATTATTTGTGTTTTAGCCGGTGTTGCAGTCTTTTGCATACATGTGCAGGGCACATAAAATACGTTTGTAAAACAAGTGTATATTGAGAGTGGTATGAATCCAAACGTAGATCCGCAACAATTAACAGATCGATTATTAAAAGAGGAAACCGGTTATTCCGGAGTTTGGGGATATTTGGTTCACCTATCAAAAGTAGGTATTTTGATCAAGTCTACGCGTTCTTCGGTAGTTACCGAACATAAAGGTTTTAGTTTGAAATGATTGCAAATCTGACATTTTATGCAGGAATGTCCGGAGCGATTGGATTTCAATTTTATAAAGATAAACAACAAAAACAACAAAAACAGCATTCGTTGGAGGAGTAACAAATGGTGGAGAATTTTATCGACCGTCAAGTGAAGAAAAATATCATACTCAGATTAATAGTAGCGGCAATACTCTTCTTCAGTTTTTCTGTTGGGATGTATTATCTGTTGCCAAAAATTATTGTGACTTATAGTCCGGCAAAGAAATTAACAGTCAGCGATCCGTTGAATGATGCCAAATTAAAGCCGTTAAAGCATATGGTTTATATTTCGGTTTCCAAAAATGATATTTTAAAAATTGGTGAAAAAGTATCCTATCGGGGCGAATTACAAGCAATCTATGCTGTGGTACCTTTCCAAGGGAAAAATCTAGTGTTCACCGCCCCATTGGATTTTTTTCGGAAAAATCTGAACAAAGATACTTGGAAGTTGCAAGGTGAAATTCAAACCTTGGAGTACGAAGCAAAGAAAGCACTAAAACAATTAGCAACCAAATCAGATGTTGATTTGGAAACCTTGAAAGCAGAGCTCTATCCTAATATGCTTGTTTGTGATAATTTGACATTACGTTTTATTGTGATCACGATAGTTATCCTGTTGTATTTATTAACTGCATTATTTTTCTTCCGTCAGTTTATTTCGCTGGTTAATCCTTCAAAGAGATTATATTATGAATATTTAGCTCAATTTGGCGATGTTGATCAGGTTAAAAACAGTATTGATCGGGAATTAAATGAATCAGTAGCTTATCAGACATCTGATATTACAATAACCGATTCGTGGATTATTAAGCCGGGTATTATGAGTTTAACAATTATCCCGATCAACCAAATAGTTTGGATTTACAAACATTTGATTCGGGGAAGTCGAAATGAAAACCAGTTAAAAGTATGTATTGATTCAGGAATAGTATTCACCCTTAGCTTTTTTACGGAACAGAAGGTTGATGAGGTATCGAAGTTTATTAGGGGAAAATACCCGTGGATTATTGTTGGTTATGAAGAAACATTGATGAAACAATGGAATGAAGATCATACCCAATTTAAATCAATGGTTGAAGAACGAAAGAATGCGTTGAATGAAATGTAATTGGTATTTTTAAATTAAAATGCAATAAAGAAGTTGTAATTTATGTCAATAAGGAATATACTTTATAAGTAGCAAATAAATATCAATTAAATAATAAAAGCCTTCAGGATTCGGTGTAACTCCGAACCGGCGGTAATCGTCTTTTTGTGACGTAGCCCGCGAGCGATCATCATTAGCAGTATCCAATACTAAAACTGCAATTGTGGTTGCTGATTTGGTGAGATTCCAAAGCCGACAGTACAGTCTGGATGGGAGAAGGATAGTCGATCTTTACCTTGTTCAATAATACCGTCTCCTGAAGGTTTGAGAGGCGGTTTTTTTATTGGCGATTTCAGATCAGGCTGCAATGAAGCGGGCAATCAACTTAGCAAAACGGGGATTGGGGATGGTTTATCCCAATCCAATGGTGGGGGCAGTAATTGTCAAGGACGGCGTGATTATTGGAGAAGGATGGCATCGCGGTTCAGGTTTGCCACACGCAGAGGTTGAAGCTCTGAAAAACTGTAAGATTGACCCCAGTGGAGCGACAATGTATGTTACGCTGGAACCCTGTAACCATTATGGAAAAACCCCACCCTGCACTGAAGCGGTTATCGCAGCTGGAATAACTGCAGTTAAATATGCAGTGGCGGATCCCAATCCCAAAGTTACCGGTAGTGGCGCGACGCGTTTGGAAGCCATGGGAATAAAGACGGAAGTTGGCTTGGAACGAGAACAGGCTTTACTTTTAAATAAAGAGTTCTTCTACCATTGTCTTACCGGAAAACCATGGGTAATCATGAAAGCCGGGATGAGTCTAGACGGAAAGATTGCTTTAGCAAACGGTCAATCGCAATGGATTACCGGGGATAGTTCCCGGCAGTTTGTCCATCAGCTTCGTTCGCGGGTCGGTGCTGTTTTAGTTGGCATCGGAACGGTATTAAAAGATAACCCGCAGTTAACGAACCGCCATCCACGGTGGCGGAAACATCAGCCATTGAAGGTGGTGTTTGACAGTAAGTTGCGGATTAGTCCGGACAGTAATTTGGTTCAGAATAGTCCGGAGCGACTGATCATTTTTTGTACAGATCAAGCTTCTGTAAAACAGGAAGAAGAGTTAACAAGGCAGGGAGTGCGGGTGATTCGGCAAGCAGGTGCCGACCGGGTTGACCCGCTACTGGCCTTAACTGAACTGGGAAACCTTGGGGTGCGATCGGTTTTGGTTGAAGGCGGGCATGAAATCTTTGCTTCATTTTATGAATTAAATCTGATCAATGAATATTACTTGTTTTATGCTCCATTCATGATTGGAAATGATGCGGCAGTGGGTGTCCTAGGCGGTCGGGGAGTTACAGACCTGTCAAATGTACAACTCCTGACTATCGATCGGATCAGGCGTAGTAACGGGGATCTTTTAGTCCATGCCTATCAAAGGGGGTGCGAACCGGATTGTTTACCGGATTGGTTCAGGCTTTAGGGAAAGTAATTAAGAAGCAATTTGGTTCCAATCAGGCAAAATTGAGAATCGGAACCAATAATGCAGAGTTGTTTCAGTTAGGTGACAGTATTGCAGTAAATGGTATTTGTCTTACGGTTAGCGCTAAAAGTAAGGACTGGTTTGAGACTGATGTGATGCCGAAGACGATCGCCAGTACCAATTTGCAGGCAATTAAGCCAGGTGAGATGGTAAATTTAGAACCGGCATTACGGGTTGGTGATGCACTGGGAGGGCATTTTGTAACGGGACATGTTGATGGTGTTGGAAGGATTGAGTCGATTGCGAAAGATCACAATGCGTTCTTGCTTCAGATCAGTATTGAGCCAAGCTTAAGCCGGTATTTGCTGCCAAAAGGTTCAATTGCGATCGATGGCGTCAGCCTGACGCTTCAGAAATTAGCCGGGAATAAATTTTGGGTTTCGTTGATTCCGCACACATATTTTAACACCCGGTTTCAATATTTCAAATCCGGGGATCTGGTCAATGTCGAACTGGATATGTTGGCCAAGCAAGCGTTTGAAAACGCTGTTACAAGACCAACGAGCAAGATTAGCATTGAGTTTCTGCAAAAACATGGATTTATCTAAGTGGGGGGTGATAGTTTGAACGCAATTGATGAAGCGATTAGTGATCTTCGTGCAGGTAAGATGATTATTGTAGTAGATGATGAAGGACGGGAAAACGAAGGTGATTTGGTAATGGCTGCTGAGAAAGTTACACCGGAAGCGGTAAATTTTATTACCAAATATGCACGGGGATTGTTATGTGTTGCCATTGCCAAGGAACAGGCTGAGCGATTAGCAATACCGTTGATGGTTAAAGAGGACAATACCGAAAAAATGCGGACGGCATTCGCGGTTAGTGTTGATCATCGCGATACCACAACGGGAATCGCTGCTGCTGAAAGAGCACTAACAATTCAAAAGCTGGCTTCGGATGCTGCTACAGCCGAAGAATTTCTGCGTCCGGGCCATATCTTTCCGCTAATTGCACGTCCAGGAGGGGTTTTAGTCCGAGCCGGCCATACCGAAGCGGCAGTTGATTTGGCAAGGTTAGCGGGATTACAGCCGGCAGGGGCGATCTGTGAAATTATGAATGATGACGGGACGATGGCGCGCCGGGCTGAATTGGAAGTTTTTGCAACCAAACATGGCTTAAAGATAATTACTGTTGCTGACTTGATTAAATACCGTAGCCAGCGTGAAAAATTGGTGAAACGGGAAGCGGAGACCGTACTTCCGACCCAGTATGGGACATTTAAATTGATTGGGTATAAAACAATCTATGGTGCACAGGAACATGTTGCGCTGGTTTATGGTGATCTGACTGTTGAAAACCCATTGGTCCGGGTCCATTCGGAATGTCTTACTGGTGATGTCTTTGGTTCCTATCGTTGTGATTGTGGTGAACAGTTAGCAGCAGCGATGGAACAGATCACAGCTGCCGGAACCGGGGTTATTGTGTACTTGCGGCAGGAAGGGAGAGGGATTGGACTAATCAATAAACTGAAAGCTTATCAACTGCAGGATCAAGGATTAGATACCGTTGAAGCCAATGAAGCATTGGGATTTGGTGCTGATTTGCGGGATTACGGAGTGGGAGCGCAGATTTTAAGGGATTTAGGGGTGTCCAAGATCCGGCTTTTAACCAACAATCCCCGCAAGATCATTGGTTTAAGCGGGCATGGACTGGAGATTGCGGCTCATGTACCATTAAAGATTCCGCCACGGACTACAAACCAATATTACTTGAATACCAAGAAAACTAAGTTGGGACACCTGATTTGAGAGTGAAAATTAATAAAATTGAGGAGGAGTTTACTGTGAAAATCATTGAGGGACAGCTTCGCACGGGAGATGCGAACTTTGCAATTGTGGTCAGTCGTTTTAACAGTTTTATCACCGAACATCTGTTGGAAGGCGCGCTGGATGCTTTAAAACGGCATGGCGCCAACGAAGAACAGATCACTATTCTTTGGGTGCCGGGTGCGTTTGAGATTCCTTTAGCAGCACAAAAAGCGGCACGTTCCGGAAAATTTGCTGCGGTGATTTGTTTGGGAGCAGTGATTCGTGGCGCGACTCCGCATTTTGATTATGTTGCGGCCGAAGTTTCCAAAGGGATTGCAACGGTGATGCTGGAGACCGGATTGCCGGTGATCTTTGGAGTTTTAACTACCGACAACATTGAACAGGCAATTGAACGGGCTGGGACAAAAGCTGGTAATAAAGGCTGGGATGCAGCGCTGACTGCTTTAGAGATGATTGATTTGAATAAACAAATAAGTGAAAATATATAACTATAGTTTTTGATTAAAAGTTTAAAAAATTAGAAGAATTAGAGGATTACAACATTTGCCAAAGAATTATTTAAATCATCAGCAAGGTGATCTTCTTTTTAATGGATTATAAAAATTAGGGAGGGGCTAAGTTGAAGTATCAAATTGAGAATGCTCCGGTATTCAGCACTTTAAGAGTTATTTTAGACAAAGGTGAATCAATTCGCGCAGAAGCCGGCGCAATGGTATCAATGTCTTCTTCGATTGAATTGGAAGCAAAAACAGCCGGCCAAGGATTATTTGGCACGCTCAAAGCAGCGGTTGGCGGTGAGTCTTTCTTTGCTGCACTTTATACGGCAACTCGGGATAACAGCGAGTTGGTTTTAGCACCTGCCGTACTTGGTGATATCACTGTGTTTGAGCTGAAGGGAAATACAATTTTTGCTCAAAGTGGCGCTTACTTAGCCGGAAGCAATGAATTACAATTGTCAACTCAAGGTTCGTTTAAAGCATTAATCTCCGGTGAAGGTTTATTTCTGCAGAAGATCAGTGGTAATGGTGTGGTGTTCTTAAGTTCTTACGGAGCGATTATTGAGAAGAAACTGGCTCCCGGTGAGACTTATCGAGTCGATACCGGTCATATCGTGGCTTTTGAAGAG
This sequence comes from Bacillota bacterium, assembly GCA_029553165.1. Classification (GTDB taxonomy): domain Bacteria; phylum Bacillota; class UBA4882; order UBA8346; family UBA8346; genus JAKPCT01. The sequence continues at coordinate 6,409 of JAKPCT010000280.1, read as the reverse complement.
TCGGTACAATACCACATTAAAAAAGCGGCCAAAGGGTTATTTGCTTCATTTGCTTCAGGTGAGGGTTTGGTCGGAGAATACCGTGGTCCAGGGACGATCTGGCTTCAAACACGGAATTTACCTGCATTTGCCAACGTGTTAGCGCGATTTTTGCCACATAAAAACAATGATTAATAATGGTTGCTGGTGGAGGCAGGTGATTAATTGTTATGGATAAGCAGTTTTTCAAGCGGCTTTCATTGAAAAAAGCGTTCCCGCAATTGGTTTTTATTATAGGATTAACAGTTATTTTGAATTTTTTGCGGAAGGGGAAAGATGGATTTATTTCTTTTCTGATCGCTTATATTGTATTTATCCTTAGCCGTTATCTGATTCGTTATACGGTGACTGTTGAACATACCAGAGGTACCGAACTGTTAAAAAAAGGTGACTTTCAAGGCGCAATTGAACATTTTAACAAGAGTATTGAATATTTTGATGCCCATCGGGCGCTTGATCGTTGGAGAAGTATCCTGTTGTTGAGTCCAAATCAATACGAATATCGGGAAATTGCGTTAACTAATATCGCTTTTGCCTATAATGAATTGGGTGAAGTTCAGAAAGCCCGTGAATATTATGAAGCATGTCTGAAAGATTATCCGAATAATCAGGTGGCAATTGCAGCAATTAATAAGTTGGATAATGAAGTTGAATAAATGACGAAAGACACTCGCCGGAGTGTCTTTTAAATTTGTACAGATGAGTTTGGTGACTGTTATCAATGTATTAAAACTCAAGTGAGGAATGGTTTAATGTTTGGAAGACTAAAAAGAGAGATCCAGATGATAAGTGCTTACAGGAATGGATTTCTGTTTTTAGAGAGTACAATGGCAAGTATTATCATTTATTTAAATTGAATCTGGCTTTAGATAACAGCGATCGGATTAGTGTTATTTGTCATGGATATATAAGAATATAATCCGGGAAAATGCCAGGGTGCTTTCAGATTTTTTAGGAGTGCCGTTATGGGATAGGATCAATGAACTTTTGTAATTAACGGTAAGATTAACAGTCAAGGGGAGGAGTGGTCCAATGTTTGAAAAGTTAAAAAAAGTGATTGAAGCTGGAAAGAGACACTATGAAGCTGATCCTACTCAGTTTAACGATCCGATTGCGTTTCAGACGGAATGGAGTCTCTTGAGTAGATCCAGATCAATTTATGGTATTGTTGAGGTTGATTCTGATCGGGTTGAGTTTCGGATAACCTGGGAAATGATATTGTATAATGTATTGTCTTTCAATATTTATTGTATACTTTTTATTTCATTGTTAGTCCTTAAGTATAAAGACATATTAATTAAATATGAATACCTGGCTCTCCCTTTGCTGGTGGTTGGTAATCTGGTTACGTTGGCCTGTACCCTTTATTTTTGTAGATTACCTGTGGTGTTTGACAAACGGAGGGGTTATTTTTGGAAAGGAAGTAATGAGTTCTTTAATGAAGAGGTTGGAGCTGACTATGTTAAACTTGAGCGGATTCATGCCTTACAATTAATTATTGCCATTCATAAGGCAGAAAAAGGAGGCTTTTGTTATTCTTATGAATTGAATTTAGTATTGGATACTGGTGCCCGGATTAATGTTGTTCACCATGGAAATAAGTACAGAATCCAAAAAGATGCCCGGGTTCTTTCAAAATTTTTAGGAGTGCCGTTATGGGAAGTGACAATAAAAAGTTAATAAATAAAAAACGAACAATTCAATAGTCAAAAATACTGCTAAACAAGCTAAAATGGTGCCAAACTCCGAATTAAAGATGGATTGGAATACGGATCACTTAGTATTTACGGTACGGGAACCATTTCCGAGTAAGACCTCCCAGACTGATTTGATCTTTGGCAGAATAACTCCAAACACACCATTAAGAGTCGTTTCCCAAATGCCGGATAACGGTGTTATTTTTAGTGATGGGATTGAAAGTGACTTTTTAAACTTCAATTCAGGAGTTGAAGCGACAATAACTTTGGCTGAAAAAAAGGGCCAATTGGTAAATTGATGGAAAAATAGCGGTTGTTGTTATATAATTAAAGAAACATAATGTTGTTGTTCGTGGAATTTAACTATTCATTGAGTAATAGTTTTGAAAAACATTAAGTCGGAGGGGAGGAGTGAGATACATAATGTTTGAAAAAATGCCAAACCAAGCCCAAAGACTGAATGAAACCAGGAATGGCCATTCTGAAGTTGATCTTTCACGATTTGTCGATCCGCTGGCAAAACAGATTGGGTGGGATTTCATAGGCCATAAAAGAATAACTTATGGTATTGTTGCTGCCGATTACAATCGAATTGAATTTCGTATTACTTGGGATACGCAATTAAAAATAATCCTGATTTTTAACTTCTGTTTTTTGGCGGCGATTCCATTTTTAGCGGCATTTCATCCGGAAATATACCTTAAATATAAACACCTGTTTTTTCCGTTAATGGTGGCTGGCAGTCTGATTATCTGGGGTTGTGTGCTGTATTTCTATAAAGATTTAATTGTGTTTGATAAACGGAGAGGCTATTTTTGGAAAGGTAGTAATGAAGAATTGTTTTATGGAGATATTGGAATCGACTATGTTAAACTTGAGAGAATCCATGCTTTGCAATTAATCACCGGTATTGTTAGAGTAAAAAGTTATACGGAATATGGACGTTATCTTTATCCTTATAGGAGGACCAGGCATCATTATTATCAAAAAAATGAATTGAATTTGGTTTCGGATAATGGCGAGCGGATGAATGTTGTTCATCATCGAAATAAGAACAGAATCCAAAGAGATGCCCAGGTGCTTTCAAAATTTTTAGGAGTGCCGATCTGGGAAGAGAAAAAAACCGAAAGTGAAACCTATGTTTGGTAACATTGACAAAAATGTACGTTTTATTTTGGGACGGCCTTAATTGTATTTGACAAATAAGCGACATTTTTATGAGTGCCAGTCTGAGATGGAATAAACCAGTTTTATACTTTAGAAAATGATTACAAATAAATTAGTTTATTAAATGGATTTATAGATGCATAGAAGGAATTACTCCGTAAATTTTTGAGATTTTCCAAAAGGAATTTTACTATTATTAAATAGTAGTTTAAAGCATTAAGCAGATGGAGAGGAATGACACTTAATGTTTGAAAAAATGCCAAACCAAGTCCAAAGGCTAAATGAAACCAGGAATGGCCAATCTGAAGTTGATCTTTCGCGATTTGTTGACCCGCTGGCAAAACAGATTGGGTGGGATTTCTTAGACGATGGATGGGTAACTTATGGTATTGTTGCTGCTAATTCCAATCGGATTGAGTTTCGTATGATTTGTGATATGAAATTAATATTTAACATCTATTTAATAACGGTGATTCTATTATTAGTAGTAGTTAAACCGGAATCATATTTTAGATATATACATCTATTTTTTCCGATAACGATAGTTGGTAGTCTGATTGTCTGGGGTTGTGTGCTTTATCTTTATCGAGATTCAATTGTGTTTGATAAACGGAAAGGGTATTTTTGGAAAGGGAGTAATCAGTTGTTTGAAGGAGATATTGGAATTGACTATGTCAAACTTGAAAGAATTCATGCTTTACAATTAATTACTGGTATTGTTAGAGTAGAAACTAGAAGGGGACCTTATTATGATAAAAAAAATGAATTGAATTTGGTTTTAGATAATGGAGAGCGGATGAATGTTGTTCACCACGAAAATAAGAATCAAATAGAAAAGGATGCTAGGGTGCTTTCAAAATTTTTAGGTGTGCCGATCTGGGAAGAGAAAAAAACAGAATATGAATGAGATGTTTGGTAACATTAACCATAAACACGCTATTAGAATTGTTTAAGTTATGGAGAGTTTTGATGTTGCGAAAAATATTTCAGAAACTACAAAATATTACTAGTAACAAAAGTTTTGAAACTAATCAATTACAATTTGAAGCTCCGCAGGTGACGAAGATTGATTGGAGGCCTTTGAACCGAAATGGTAGTAATTTTTGCACCCATCGGTTGGTGGAAGTTGCAACTGATCGGGTTGAATTTCGTGCAACTCAGGGAGTAAAATTAGTATCTCTGTTATTTGTTGGTGCCGGAATCATAAGTCTAATCATTTTACAGCAAAGTGGGCATTTAAGCAGAGAGTTCTTGGTTAATGGGGAATATTTTATTCGCTTTTTTCCGGTTTCGATGGGATTGCTCTTTTTAATCGTTGGGTGCTGCACGTTTTATTTTGGGACGACGCCAATTGTATTTGATAAGCAAATAGGTTACTTTTGGAAATGCCGTTCGGAAATATTTATTGAAGCGGTTGCGAAAAACTATGTTAGACTTGAGAAAATCCGTGCGTTACAGTTGCTTTCTAAGTATTTTCGCGACAGTGATGGTAGCTATTATAGTTATGAATTGAACCTGGTATTGGACAATGGTGACCGGATGAATGTTGTTGTTCACGGAGACAGTGACCAATTACGTGAAGATGCCGGTGTTCTGGCGACATTTTTAGGAGTTCCGGTTTGGGATGGGATAATCAATCATTAAGCAAGCCCTTCTGCCAGTTGCGCAGAAGGGCTTTTTCACTTTTAGTGGTTTTAATTTGAGAGTTTGGCGTTTTAAACCAATTTTAAATTATTTCTTATTGACACTGAATAGGCAAAAGGAATAGAATAACATATGGATTTATGTATGAAAATGAAAAGAGGTGGAAAGTTATGGATACTGACCCGTACCCTAACAAGTGGTTAGATAGCTGGAATTTATTTGTAATGGGGCAAACAGAGACTTTCGAAAACCTCTTTGTAAAAATACACCGCTTTGAATTGTGAAGACACTCGATTAAAAATTCCTGTTAAAGAGAAACTAGAAACTTCGGAGAGTGTTTTATTGTTCTTTACTGCGTTATGATTGAAGGTTTCGAAAAATCCCTGTTGGGATTTTTTTATTTGCCCCGGAAAGGAGATCGGATGGTTCAAGTACCATTAAAACAATTCTTGCTCAACGGGCAAATAACGGAAGCGATTGAAAATGCTGCAACGATGCATCCGGCAGATGTTGCTGAGACATTAAGAGAGATTCCATTTGAGATTCAGATGGAGTTTATTGCCAAGCTTCTACCAGAACGGGCCGCTGATATTCTGCAAGAGATGAAGCTGGATAGCGAGGCCGATATCTTAAGTGAATTGGAACCAACTAAGGCGGCCGAGATCCTACGCCAGATGTACACTGATGAAGCTGCTGACTTACTGGCAGAGCTCCCCGAGGAAGACTCCGAAGAATTGATCGCTTTGATGAAAGACGATGGAGAAGAGATTAAAGAGCTGCTGGAGTATGAGGAAGATACCTCCGGTGGCTTGATGGCGACAGAGTTTGTAGCCATCCGGGAGGAGCAGACCGTAGAAGAAGTATTGGCACAATTAAGACAACAAGCGCCTTCAGCAGAAAATGCTTATTATATCTATGTTCTTAAGAAGGATCAAACTTTAGCAGGAGTGATTTCCCTCCGTGAATTGGTAGTCAGTCCTTTGGATACCAAGATTGAAGCAATAATGAAACGGGATGTAATCTCCGTTCCGGAGGATATGGACCAGGAAGAAGTTGCCCATATTTTTGAGAAATATGGCTTTTTAATCTTGCCGGTTGTGGATGAAGAACACAAATTGATCGGTATTATTACGGTTGATGATGTTTTGGTCGTTGCCGAGGAAGAGGCAACGGAGGATATTCATAAAGGAGCTTCGATTACCCCGTTAGAAACAGGCTACGATGGGACGGGAATCTTGACACTTTTTAATAAAAGAATCTTTTGGCTGGTAGGCCTGGTCTTTGTAAATTTAATTTCTTCAGGTGTAATCGCTTCTTTTGAGAAGGTATTGTCATCAGCAATATCATTGGTTTCGTTTATTCCGTTATTAATTGGTACCGGCGGAAATACCGGGTCGCAATCTGCAACTTTGATTATCCGTGCTTTAGTCACCGGTGATGTTAAGGTCTCTGACTGGGGGAAAGTATTCTTAAAGGAATTACTGGTTGGAATCTGTCTTGGTTTGGTATTAGGTTTAACCAGTTCGGTTTTGGGTATTTTCCGTGGTGGGGTTGAAGTCGGGTTAGTAATCGGGCTAACCATGGTTTCGATTGTTATCGTTGCTAATTTAATTGGAATGCTGCTTCCGTTTGGATTAACCCTGTTGAAACTGGATCCAGCAGTTGCCAGCAGTCCGTTAATCACAACCATTTCGGATGCAACCGGATTACTGATTTACTTTTCGATTGCTGCAATTGTCCTAAAATTGTAAGTGCTGGTTATTTGATAATGTTCCGGAAAGGAGATGAAAGATCATGGATCAGCTTTCATTAAAAAAACTCTTTTTGAAAGAGCGAATCTTAGAGGTAATTCCGGTTATAGC
>JAKPCT010000277.1 GCA_029553165.1 Bacillota bacterium | reverse complement strand
CGAAAACGATATCAAGATGCTGAAAGATGCATACAACGTAGCCTTTAAGGGTTTAAAATCAAATGAAAAAACCACATACAGCGAAACTGATCCCATATCAAAGGTTTCCATTCAGATACTAAACTCAAAGGCTGCAGTAGGGTGGACATCGGGCTCACATACTGGTCAACCCGTGCCAGTATTTGCAATTGGCAGTGGTCAGCAGCTATTTGTTCCTTTGCTCGATAACACCGATATCCCCAAAAATATTGTTAGAGCTGCAGGCATATAGCCTAAACCATAAGCGAAATTAAATATAAGGGAAGGTTAAACCTTCCCTTATTTATTTGACGAATGCAATGAATTGTTGCTTTAATTAAATGCAATCTGCTTTAAACAAACGTTTTTTGGTGATATTTATCAATCCATATGGCCAAAAAAAATTTTTAAATAAAAAAATTGCCGTAACTTTATTCAATAACTTTAAAGTGATAAAGTATGAAAAAGGGATATTTGCTTTTGGCCTTACTACTTAGTGCCAATATTTACGCTCAGGATATTGAAAAAGGGAATCGCATTCCATCCACCTACGACCGTAGTTCCATCACAGTGTTCTACATGAAGTTCCCGGGTGAAAACCATGCCTCGGAGGTGGAAGCAAAATTTCCGGAAGTAAAGTTTACCGATAAGTATTACAACAACAATCTGGATGCTTTGGTATTTGAAGCACCCTTTACTCGAGGCGATGCCTCCGTTGTTCCAACCAAAGCCATCGAAAGTTTTCTGATGCAGAAAGGGGTGCCAAAGTCAATTATTAGTAAGTGGTACAACCGTAAGGATGATGGCTCAATGGATCTGGACCTCATTTTCGATAGGGGTATGTTTAACGCTACCGACGCCCAGTACATAAAAGCCCAAGCCACAAAGCGAGGCGATAACATACTTAAGGATTATGGGAACCGCCTGATTGAGAAGAGTTACATCCTGGTGCTCGATTACCAGAGTATCCTCACCATGAAGGAGGCAAAG
>JAKPCT010000257.1 GCA_029553165.1 Bacillota bacterium | reverse complement strand
ACCCGCGCCAAGCAACGGTTATATGTTACTCATGCGGGAATGCGGGTTACTTTCGGAAATTATAGTGCCTCGGTACCATCAAGATTTCTAATGGAATTTCCAAAAGAGTCGATAATTAATTTAAGAGAACCGCGTGAATTTGAGTTCAGGACAAGGACGGCAATTGCTCCCGGTCCTAAAATTAATACTGGTGTTAATTTAACCGGAGGACAAGGGATTAAACGTCAGTTACCATCAGAATCTAAGTCTCAGTCAAGCCTGTTACATCCCGATGAGATTGTAACCGGTTGCAAAGTGAAACATTCCAAGTGGGGAATCGGAACGGTGGTCACGAAACATGGTGAAGGGCCGGAGGCACAGGTGAGAGTTGCATTTCCGGATTTAGGAATTAAGACTTTAATTTTAGCTTATGCCAATTTAGAAAAGGTTGACTAAGACCAGTATTTTCTACAACTTACTTTAGCAGGGGATAATCTCACTGATAGCGAATGATCAAAGCGAAAGGGGGTTCCCTTTTGGATCATGGAAAGACTAATAAAATAATCGTAAATATAGTTGCAATTTTGGCACTTGTTTTAGTATCTGTGTCAATAATTTATGCGGAATCAATTGATTGCAAATTGGTATTCGGCAATCAGAATGTTGATCCCGAAATTAAAGCTATTAGTCGAAATGGCGCTAAGTATATTAATATGCCGTTTTTGATTAAATACATGCACATGATGACCGAATGGGACCCTGATACCGGTAATATCCACCTCAAATTTGGAAAGAATACGGTTCGTCTTACTGAGAACCGGACGAGCTATACTATTGATGGTAAGACAATGCAATTGAAACGGGCGCCGTTTGAACAGAATGATCAATTATGGATCCCAGTCGAGTTTTTGCTGAAGATGGGGCTAATCATCACCAAAGAAGATGCTAAAAGTTTACAGCTTGACTGGGCGCAGAACTATCTGCTGGCAATTGAGAATACCAAATATGAAGACCGTCCGGCGTTGCTTTTGGTTGGGACGAAAAAGTTCGATCTGAACAGTTTTTTACTGGTGCAACCGGACCGTTTGGTGATTGATTTGGCTGGATTTAAAGCGCACCCGGCTTTAGACAGTAGTAATCATCGGCATCCGTTGATTGATAAGATCCGGATCAACCAGTTTGAGAAAGAGACATTACGAATCGTCTTTGATCTGAAAAAACTGGCAGGCTATAAAATTATTCCTCATCCGGAACATGAAAACCAGGTCCTGTTAGTCTTTAATTATTTTGTTGAAAAGATCAGTTTTGAACATAGGGAAAACGAGCGAAAAGTTTTGATTAAATCTTCGTTTCCAGCTAAATATACTGTTACTACCCGGGACCAGCCGCGGCGTTTTATCATTGATTTTGACGGGGCGACCCTGGTTGGAAATAATGATCCGATTCCTGGCGATAATCAATGGATTACCGGGATTAGAATGAGTCAATTCAATCCGCAAACGGTCCGAGTTGTTTTGGATGTAATTGATTCGGTACCGATTTTTGTAGTACCGTCGCGCCAAGATTCCAACTTATTAGAAATTCGTTCATTGCAACAGGTTACTAATGTTAAATGGAATGATATCGAAGGTGGAGGGACTTTGGAGATTGAGGGCGATGGTGCGTTAATCGAAACCGTTCAAAGGTTTAAAAATCCCTACCGGTTGTTGGTTATGCTTGATTACTGCCAATTGGCAAAAGGGGTAAAGATTCCCAAGGTAAGCAGTGATCAGATTAAAAACTGCAAGATTACTTCAGCAAATAATCAAACTGTAATTGAATTTGAACTCAACTATTATCTTGGATATACAGTACGTTTCAGTAATGACCGTCGTAAACTGATGATCAGTTTTAAAGAATCGCCGTTGATTGATAAGACGATCGTTTTAGACCCAGGACATGGCGGGATCGATATGGGAGCTACCGGGCGTCAGGGGACCCGGGAGAAAGAAGTGAATTATGAAGTAACAATTTACCTGAAAGATCTGTTGGAAGAAGCCGGAGCCCAAGTTGTATTAACCAGGACCGATGATTATTATATTGGGCTTTACGAACGTTCTTATATTGCTAATTATCTGTTTGCTGATTTGTTTATCAGTATTCATACTAATTTTCATCCGAAAGATACGGTAAGAGGGATTGAAGTCTATCATCATCCCGGCAGAAGTGATGGGCAAGTGCTTGCCCGTTATGTCGAGTCGAAGATGGTTGAAACTACGAAACTGACATCCCTTGGAATTAAAACCAATGATTTTGTGGTAATCCGGGAAACGCAGATGCCAAGTATTTTAGTTGAATTAGGTTATCTTTCAAACTTTGAAGAAGAAAATATTCTCCTGACTTCGGAGTTTAGGAAAGATGCTGCGGCTGGGATCTTCCAGGGAATTTTGGACTATTACTTTGGGTTATAATCGGCTTTGTCAGTTTCAAACAAATGATATTGCTAAAATTTAGTTTTCTGTGTAATACTATAAAGAATATATTTTCATTTTGGTCTGTTTATTGGGGGAATCTTAGCAGTGACGGAGACAGAAAAGCTACTGATTGAATTATGTGATGCGTTTGGGCCCTCGGGCTTTGAAGCGGAAATCCGTGAAATCTTTATCAAAAATCTTCAAGATAAGACGGAAATTTCATTTGATAATTTAGGAAGCGTACTGGCTTTTCATCGGGGGAGTCTGGAACAACCTAAAATACTGTTAGCGGCCCATCTGGATGAAGTGGGATTGATGGTGCGCGGAATTTTACCGGGTGGGCAATTGAAGGTGGTCCCGCTGGGAGGTTGGTGGGCTCCGGCGCTAGTTGCCCAGCAAATGCTGGTTCGTTCAAAGAAAGGGACTTTTCCGGGAGTTGTTGGTGCCAAACCCCCACATTATCTCCGTAAAGAGGAGGAAGGCCGGCAATTAAGAGTTGAGGATCTGTATATTGATATTGGTGCTTCTGATCGCAGTCAGGTTGAAGCCTGGGGGATCCAGCCCGGAGATCCTGTGGTTCCGGCGGTTAAGACGAAAAAGCTTGATAATAAAATGTTAATGGGAAAAGCATTTGACGATCGGGTCGGATGTGCAATCATCATCAGACTACTTCAAGAGTTAGAGCATAATCATCCCAATCTGGCAATCGGTGCGGGAACAGTTCAGGAAGAAGTCGGGGCAAAAGGCGCCCAAGCGTTGTCAAATCATGTACTGCCTGATGTTTGTATTGTCATTGAAGGTGCTCCGGCAGACGACTTTCCTGACAGCGGCAGTATTATTCAGGGAAAAACCGGCGCCGGCCCGCAGCTAAGGCGGTTTGACCCTACAATGATTGCTAACCAGGCCTTGGTTGACTTGGTAATCAACGAAGCCCAGCAATTGAATCTACCCTACCAGGTTGCCGTCCGGGAGGGTGGCGGAACAGACGGCAGCACCATACAGGTCCAGACTACCGGCGGTGTCCCGACAATGGTCATCGGAGTCCCAGTACGTTACGCCCATAGCCATCATGGAATGATTAACCTGGATGATGTTGAAAATACAATCAAGTTAGTGAAGTCGTTGATTTATAAATTAGATAAAGATACGGTGCGTGAACTAAAAAGAAATCCGTGGTAAAACTGAAAGATACGAGCTGTTTGCAGGAGCGATGTTGCAGACAGCTTTTTTCTTGATAAATTGTAATATGTCGAGAATAACATTACAATAAAGCAGGAAGTAGGGATGTCTTATGATTGAAAATATTAAACAAAAAATACTCCAATTGGATGCTGGCTCAAATTTCTTCTGTTGCCGGGACGGTTATACAGATTTTTAATCAAAACATTTACGAACCACTAATATTAGTTTATAATATTCTCATTATTGTTTTAAATTGTTATCGATTAAAGGAGCGATGTGGATGTCAGTTAAACATATGATCAACTTTAAAAACTGGTCGGGTGAGGAACTTAGACAGATTCTTGATTTAGCGCTGGAAGTTAAACGGAATCAAAAACAATATTGGAATGCACTTGATCATTTAACTCTAGGGATGATTTTTCAAAAAACATCTACTCGCACAAGAGTTTCCTTTGAAGTAGCAATGACGCAATTGGGAGGACATTCCATTTATTTAGACTGGCGAAGTACGAATCTGATTTTAGCAGAGCTCAAGGACGAAATCCGTTATCTGGACCGCAACCTTGATGCGATTATGGCACGTTTGATGACTTTTGAACAGGTTAAAGAGATGGCTGATTATTCCCGGGTACCGGTGATTAACGGTTGTGACAACAAATACCATCCAACACAGGCATTGGCGGACTTTTTAACCATTATCGAGCATAAAGGAAGATTGGAAGGAGTCAACTTAGTTTACGTTGGAATCCATAATAACGTTGCTAACTCATTGGTTGAGGGCGGTACCAAACTTGGAATGAAGATCACCACCGTAACTCCGGAGTTTAATGAAGCCAGCCGGGATCAGGAATTGCTTGATGAGGCGGCCAAAACCGGATTATGGGAACAAACTTTGGATTTAGAAGCTGCCGTTGCTAAAGCCGATGTCGTATATACCGATACTTGGGTGGATATGGAATTTTTCCTTGATCCGAAATTTGAGGAAGAGAAGAAGCGTCGTATTGATAAGATGATACCTTATCAGCTGAATGAAAAGCTATTAAAGGATAAAAAAGTATTGATCATGCATGATATGCCGATTCATCCGGGTTATGAAATTGATCGCTGGGCGATTGAAAGTCCAAATTCGGTGATCTTTGATCAGGCTGAAAACCGGCTCCACGCCGAAAAAGCTGTCTTA
>JAKPCT010000247.1 GCA_029553165.1 Bacillota bacterium | reverse complement strand
CTCCCGTGCAGGGAGTGACACCAAAACCATAACAGGGCAAGTCTTACAAGATGGTTTCAATCCACACTCCCGTGCAGGGAGTGACCAAGAAGCATTTGAAAATGATAAAGTGACGGTTAAGTTTCAATCCACACTCCCGTGCAGGGAGTGACAATTAATGGTTATTTTGATTGGTGCGATAGTCAGGTTTCAATCCACACTCCCGTGCAGGGAGTGACCATAATCAAGAAGGAGGTTAAATAATTATGAAAAAGTTTCAATCCACACTCCCGTGCAGGGAGTGACGCGGCCAGGCAGACTGTCACAAGCCCAGATAGCCGTTTCAATCCACACTCCCGTGCAGGGAGTGACATGTCGTCTTTTGCAATTTCCAAATAGTGGATGAGGTTTCAATCCACACTCCCGTGCAGGGAGTGACGCTTTAAAATCGTCTACCGTTTGATAACCGGCGACGTTTCAATCCACACTCCCGTGCAGGGAGTGACGTTAAATCTTAACCCGGTTTCGTCTTCGGAAAGCGTTTCAATCCACACTCCCGTGCAGGGAGTGACCCTTCATCATCAAAAATCCCAACTTCACGGATAGTGTTTCAATCCACACTCCCGTGCAGGGAGTGACAAATTAAACGAGGTATATTAGATTTAACAGGTGTAGTTTCAATCCACACTCCCGTGCAGGGAGTGACTTTGACGTTAACATGACCGGGGATTAAGCTGATTGTTTCAATCCACACTCCCGTGCAGGGAGTGACGTGGCGCAGTGTTGTGAGCTTATTAGACAATTAGTTTCAATCCACACTCCCGTGCAGGGAGTGACTTATAATAATTTTTATGATTTTGATTATTCAAGTGTTTCAATCCACACTCCCGTGCAGGGAGTGACAAATCTTTCTTTACCACCAATATTAAATAAAGTTGTTTCAATCCACACTCCCGTGCAGGGAGTGACGTAATAACAAAAAACCTATATATCTTCTAGGTTAAAAACATTAATCACGCGATCTTAAATAAAAAACATAATAATTAATTTAAAACCTTATAAGAATACTTTCAAATCACCACCTTAATCTATATTTGCGAACCTCTTAGAAAATTAATGTTTGCTTACCCTTCGCGCTAAATCATTAATAAGCCTTCAGGATCATAAGTTGCTTTTGCACCAACATGTTCAACCCTGTTCTTCCAATTTTTACCCAAAAAATAATATCTTAAACTATCAACATTTTTGTCAATAATCTCTTCTAGTGCCCTTCTAAGTTGTGCAAACTGGACTGGATCCACTAAACATTCAAATACTGAATTTTGAACTCTTTGTCCATAGTTTTCACACTGTTTTGCTACTAAACGTAATCTTTTTCGCCCAGCATCATCTTCAGTCTTAACATCATACGTTATTAAAACCATCATATTTAATCACCCTTACTTCATCAAAAATGGAGGATATGCTTCCAAATCACCCCTCAAATATCTGGCCAATAATAACGCTTGAGTATAAGGAATTAAACCAATTGGAATCTTCTCACCTAAAAACGGATGCGTAATCTCCTCTTGTTTCCTTCTTTGCCAGGCAGCAATTATATTTTTACGAGTATCATCGTTCATTATTACCCCACCTGACTCCTTAAAAGTAAAATCTTTAATATCTACTTGACGGTTGTTGATTAATGTTAAGGTAAGTCGATCAACTAAATACGGTCGAAGTTCTTCCATTAAATCTAGGGCTAAGCTCGGTCGCCCAGGACGTTCCCGGTGAAGAAAACCAACCTGTGGATCGAGTCCCACTGTTTCTAAAGCTGCTGAACAATCATGAGCTAATAAAGTGTATAAAAATGATAATAATGCATTAACTGGATCCCGCGGAGGTCGTCTACTTCTGCCATTAAACTGAAATAATTGTTTTGACTCTAATATCAGACAATTAAAAAGACCATAATATGTCCTTGCTCCCTCACCCTCAATCCCTCTTAAAATATCTAAATTCATACAATCGGTAGCTTTTTGAAGGTTGATCGACAGAGTTTTTATTCCTTCCCCAACAGCATCTGTATTTCCTTTTTCCTCATGATCACGTATATATCGTTGCAATACACATCTACAGTTAAACAACTTACCAAAAATAAAACTCTTTGCAATCAACAATGACTCTTCAGGTTGATCAGCTGTACGGTACTGTTTACGACGTAATAATACATTACCATTAACTCTACCTGTCACCTTAGCTCTAAACTTACCACTTTCTGATAAAAAAGACAAAGCAACATTTCGTTCGGCACAAAGGTGCATTAAAGCTGGACTTACTCCAGTATAACCAAAGCAAACTATTCCTTCCAGGTTGTGTATTGGTATTTTCAGTTTTGTTTCTTCTCCAATTAAAACTAAAACTGTCTCCCCTTCTTTAGCAAGATAGGCATCAGGTGATGTAACATAAAGTATATTCAACAGTTTTCGCAATTATTCCTAATCACCTCACAAGTAGTGTTTATCTTAACGCATTCTGTAAATATTTTTGGATTGAATTTTTCGAATTATTGAGATCTGGCAAACAGATTTCTTCCAAAGAACATCTTCGGCAAGCTGGTTTGGATTCTGCTGCCGGAGTAATGCCTAAATTAAACATTTCATGCATCTCTTCAGCTAATTGTTGTACTTCAGCCCTCAATTCTTCGCTAAAAATTACTCTTTGACGCCGTCGGGTACGGCCATAAAATAAATCTCCCTCAACAATTCTAATTTGAAACATCTCTTCTAAACAAATTGCTTGAGCACAAAGTTGTACAATATCACGATTATCAACCTTGGGTTGCCCATATTTATATTCAACCGGATGTGGTTTCCATTTACCTTTTCTTCCTCTAATTTCAATGCCTTCTTCATTTTGATGAAATTCTACCACATCAGCCATACCATAAAAACCAAGTTTACGCGAGATCAAAGGCAGGGAACGGGTTATTAAAACCGTTCCCCTTGACTCAGTTAAAAAAGGATCATCCACTCGCTCATGCAAATCTCTTCCACTGAAGGTAAGTAAATTCTCCTGCCATTGCTGTTCAATATGGATCAAAGCCCATTGCCTGCGACAGAAAGCAAAATGTTGGATTCCAGAAAGCATGAGAAGATCGTCGTCATGATACTCTTTCATAGTTTTTCGATTAAAGTAACACTAGACGGAATTTTATCTTTATCAATAGCTATAATATAATCAGAAAAAGAACGCGCTGGTTTACTTTCATCATTACGTTTGATGGTAATTGTATCAAATAATTTATGAGATTGCACATTCCCTAATTCACTATCATGTTTAAATACAATTAATTTTCGAACCGCCATTTTACCACGGGCAGCTGAATGATCATGCTCGAACATATTAATAATAGCTTCCCACAAAAGTTCCAAATCATCTTCTGAAAATCCAGTTATTTTTTTAGCAATATTAGCTGATACATAACCTTCTGCCTTGTATAAGGCATAAGGTATAATATGTTTGCGCCCCATCTTAGAACTGGATTCTCCCTCGTTTGCATACGTACAACTGGTAATAGTCAGTTCACTCGGTACAATAGGCTCGATACTCCGGGCAAAGTTGATTTGAACAGGGCCACGGACTTGTCCACAATTATATTTAAGAGTCATAACTGCACCAAAAGTTCGAATATCATAAAAATTATCACACATAAATTTGGTTATCTTTTTATATTCTTCTTTATCCTTAGGTTCTTCTGCTCCATTTGGAACCTTAACACCTGTTTCCTCATAAGCCCATTTACGATTCACATCAAGCGGTACTCCTTCCTTGACATAAATCTTATATTTTTCATAATCATTTTTTTTAACTTCTACATAGTTCCTTATTTTTCTCTTAATGCAAACATCTGTTACAATACCGTAGTTTGTCTCTGCATCAATTCGCGGCATATTAGCAGCATCCGGATCTCCGTTTGGATTTCCATTTTCTACATCAAACAAAACAACAAATTCATACCTGTTTTTAATCACTTCACTCATTTTAATTTTCCTCCTTTATAGATGAATTTTCTTTTGATTGTCTCTCCCATAATTTTGCCCTTTGATGATAATAACCCAAAGTAAAAACTCCTTGCTCATCTAATGTTAAATGTGACGGAAAACGATCTATATCTTTCAATATCAATTCAATCTTCTTATCATTTATATAACCATATTCTTCTTTGGCTATATGATGTTGGGCAAGTCTAATTAATATTGGAAAGACAGCACTTGGTGTTGTCATGGCAGAGGTAAAATATCTAGCCCTCAAAGTATCATTTCCTGCATCTTTTTGAGTTTTCTCTAAAATCGCAAATAATCTGCCCAATAAATAAGATTTATCAGTTGTTTGCTCATTTAGCGCCACTGTTAAAACCTCCTCTAATTTTTGAATTTTTTTAATTCTTGCCTTTCTTATTAAATAAGCCTTAATAATAGAAGCACGAATATAATTAACTCTCACTTCACTGTCAGTTTTTACTCTAATCATTATTTCTTGAAAAAGCACTGCTGGATAAAGTCCCCCATTTAAAATAGCTCGCATTAAACTTCCCGCCAAAAGAGGATTTGCTTCCTTGTTGTTACTTTTTGGAGAAACAGTTTCACTTAATATCTTCCATATTGGTATATTGAATGGTTGATTTTCGTATTCTTTGACTGTTTCCATATCGTTATAATGCTGAGCAACTTTCCTAACAAATCCACCAAAACTATCGCAATGAAAAAATCTAACAGAGATCCGGCTTGCATTAGGCGATAATCCTAAAACATAAAATCTAACCTGAGGATTGATAACTCCATCAACATCACCAATAACTGAACCCGACTTCGCTTTTAGCAAAATATCTTTAACTAGATTTTCGATTTTTGGATCACGCCTATAAACATTTTTCTCCTTACCTTCTTGTGTAAAAAATGGATTAAAAAGTTCAGCTGCTAAATCTGGATATATATTCTCTGGACTTTCAGCCCAAAACACTGTTGTTGCATCACCTATTTGAACTTTTTGTTTTGGACCAGAAAGCATATAGTTTAAAACTGTGGTATAAGCAAAGGCAACATTTTTACTAATAGGCGAATTGTAACTTTGACTTTTCCCATATGATTCATATGAGGGAGCATTAAAAGATACAATTGATGCGCCGCTTGGTTTAGCATTCTTTACATTTTTAATATTTGGATGTAATCTGGCTATTGTATTTTTTTCACCCGTGATTAAACATTGACCAATTAGATCATCTTTGTCTTCAGAAATATGCTGTTCCCATAGCCTTTTAACCTCTAAATCATTATGTATAAATCCTTTTTCCCCATCTAATTTGAATATTAAATTACTTCCTTCCAAAATTTCATCCAAACATTCTTTTAATACAAGATGTTGTCTTGCTTCATCAACATTCCAACTACTTAAGAAATTTAATATTGCCTTTGCCCCTTGTGAATTCGAACTACCTAAAATTCTATTGTGTAAATCTTTATAAGCTTCAAAGGCTTCTTTTGATCTATCTGGCTTGTCCTTGTTATCAATCCCTAAAACATATGTACTGTTGTCACAAATAAAATTAGGAGAAATATTAGCTGCCCGTTTCACCTGTTCCGGGACAATCATTTGTCGATTGACAAGCTTCTTACCATTAGCATCTTCTACTTTCAACGAGATAACATCAAGCAATTCACCCGTTTTTGAAATAATTAGAGCAAATCCAACTTTCGCACTGCAATATCCATATAACGGAATATCACTTTTTTCATCACTTGCAAGTATTTGATAATACTTATAAAGCGCACTGATAATCATTTCATCACCTCGCTTTCAATAAATCATCAACATCAATAACTCCATTTTTCATTACTGCCCTATAAAAAATTGGAGTCATGTCATTTTGAAAATCAATATCCCATAGCATCCAACCCAAGTCCATTTCTCCACTATAAAAACTTATCGGAATCTCATTTTCAACAAGTTCAAAATTTGCAGCAAATTCTCTAGTGCCAAAATAGGGTTGATGATAGCACTGACCTTGCCTTAATCTCCTTAAGGCAATGTTATAGTGTTTTTCTGGGGTATCTTCTTCACCAGCCTTTTCTGTCATCTCAAAATGGAGCTCAATGACATAACAGACATCTTTCAAAATGAGTGAGGCTCTTTGTTGCCTAATTACTGAAGTTACTTGATACAAGTCCAAATTACCACCGTTAATAACTGTTTTCACATTACTGCTAGAGATCTTTTGACTAACCTCATTTCTTCGAATATTTGTGAACCTGATTTCATTAATTACATGAATTTTGTCAACCACCCATCTAATAGCTGGTTTCCAGTAAATTGCTTCCATTATTCCTCTAGCAGCTGATGGAGTTATAACATCATAACTGACACGCTCTACTTTCATTTCAGGTCTGGTAAAACAAGCATATTCCCCATAAACTTTCAATTTAATACCATATCCCATCTTATCCCTCCTTTCTTTATGCAAATATTGCTTCACCATAAGTGTTTTTTGGAATATTTAAACCTGTAAACTTTTCATAGTTAATTTCAGGATTTTCCAAAACTAAAAAGCTATTATTAATGACTTTTATTGCTCCATTTTGGCATAAATCTTTAAATTCATTTTCATAAATTGAAACCGTATATGGTTGTAACTTACGTGCAATACTTCGAGGATAAGAAGTAAACTTGGCTTTTTCAATTAATTCCATAGCCTTTTCATCATAAGGAATTATGATTGAATATGTATTGTTTTCAATTAATCTGAATCGTTCAGCTGCTGTTTGAAAATCAAACTCCAATCCACTTCTTCTTTCTTCAAAACATTCAATAATGTTCTTTTTATCCAACGCTTCTTCACCCTCAAGATCATAGAGATATTTAAAATAGTCATCGATTGCTTCCAAAGAAATGGGATCATCATATTTCCTAAAAATCATTTCAGCAACCTTTCCAGTCCTTTCTAAGTATCCTCTGACTTTGGCATACTCAGAAATTGGTTTAAAAACAAAAACCTTACCTTCTTTAGATTTCCCTTCTCGGTTACATCTGCCAGCTGATTGCACAATTGAATCTATTCCAGCCAAAGAACGATATACAACTGGAAAATCAACATCTACACCCGCCTCAATAAGCTGTGTAGAAACTACACGACATACTTTTCTATTTTTAGGTTCAAGCCGTTTTCTAATTTCCTCAAGTACTTCTTTTCGATGGACCGGGCACATTAAAGTACTTAAATGAAAAGCCTCTCCTTTTAATCTTTTAAAAATCTCTTTTGCATGCTTTCTGGTATTAACTATACAAAGAACCTGCTCATAATTATTTAGTTCTTCAGCAAGAGTGTCATCATCAATTTCATCCTTTTTGATTACCGAAACTTTTTTAAAATCTACATATAGCTTTCTTGGGTTTTCCATTATTTCAACCGGAGTAACTGATTCTGGCAATAAATCATTGATGGATGGTTGAGTTGCTGTACAAAAAATGGCCGTAGAACGATAATTCTTTACGAGTTCAGAGATAGCTAATAGACATGGTTTTAAGTATTGAATAGGTAACATTTGTACTTCATCAAATATTAGGACACTCTTTGCCATGTTATGAATCTTTCTACATTTGGAACTTCTATTTGAAAATAGCGATTCAAAAAATTGGACATTAGTTGTAACAACAACTGGTATATCCCAATTCTCCGAAGCCAATTTTAATTTTTCATCAATCGAGTAAATATCTTCGGAATTATTTATATCAAATTGATAATTGCTATGATGCTCTAATACGTTTTCATCTCCCAATACATCTTTGAACACTTTGGCATTTTGTTCGATAATACTTGTATATGGGATAATATAAATGATTCTGTCAAGATTATTTAATTGAGCATGATTAAGCGCAAAGGCTAAAGAAGAATAGGTTTTCCCACCTCCGGTTGGAACAGTAAGCGTAAATAATCCCATTGGATTTTTTGACATTTTCAAGCATTGTTCTAGTATCTCTTGTCGTCTTTTATTTATCTTTGTTTCCTCACATATAAACTGAGCAAAATATCTATTGAATTTATCATTTAATTGGGATATTGACAGATTATTACCTCGAGGTTTCATTTTATCTGCCATATATGATTCCGTATCAAGAAAGTCAGCATCTACCAAACATGAGTAAAGCATTTTTACAAAAAAAGCTATGGTGAAGCCCAAATATTTTTGATCAACAGGGGTTATTGGTAGTCCTGGTAAAATTTTAATTGATTGCATGTCAATCTCAGCTTTATATGCACTATAATCTTCAATAATTTTGTTTAATCTTGAAAATAAAGTCCCTTCAGAAGATGCAGCAGTACCATAATCCTGTAATCCACTATGATGTCCAGCTATACAATAAGCCAGAAGTTTTCCAATCTTTTCACCATAAAGTTTTATTACTTCCTGTGCACCAGCAGTAGAATGGTCAACTTTTATTGCCTTACCTTTTAGTTTTTCTTGAAACTGTTGTGAATACTTCCCTAAATCATGCATTAAACCACAAATATATCCAAAATCACTAACATTAAATTTAGAAGCAAACTTCTTAGCGATTTCAGCAGTATTGCATAAATGTTCTAACAGTGTTTGCCATGATTTTTCTAAATTATCTGATGAATGAGCATAATAAATTTCTTTGCTTTCCTTTTCAATCATAGTCTATTTATCTTTTCCCTTCATTTTGTAATAAAAAAGCAATGATTTAACTTCGCATTATCAACTATATCCTACCACTCCCAACTGACATCCTTATGACACAGAACATCAGTTCGCTAACAAATTTTTTCAAAATATCTTTCAGTACTTTTGAACAACTCATCACGTACCTTCTCCCTCAACTCCACTGGTTCCAAAACTTCTGCTTCACTCCCAAATCCTAAGATCCATCGCATCACCGACTTGTAACCGCAAGCTTTAGCAGTGTAAATTATCGTACCATCATCCTCTTCGATAATCCTTTGCGTCTGATGAAACTGGGTCTCTTTTACATAACGTACCGACTCACCGGAAAAACGGACCTTAAACACAAACTCTTCTCCCCGCTCCATCTGCCAGGCAGCTCCCATATACTCTTCAAAATTAAAGTTCTCTGGTGGTGTAAAATACTTATCTAAAACAACTGCCTCCCGGATCCGATCAACCCGAAACAACCGCACCGACTCCCGATCATGACAAAATGCAATCAAGTACCAAAAACCATCTTTAAAAATTAACTTATAACAATCAATCTCTCGATCTCCGACACTGTCTCTCGAAAAAGTATAATAAACAATCTTCATTGTTTGGTTTCTTGTGATTGCAATATTTATCAATTTAAATAATTCTTCCTTATCAGAATAATCAATCAAAGCCCCTTCGGCCGAATCAACCTTAGTATCCATCTCTTCCAACTGTTCTCCCAAAGCTTTGGGTAATAAAGCTAACAGCTTCTCTTTCAATCCCGCTGACAGATTTAATATACCTTTCTGCCGTTCTACCAGCTTTAATCCATAAATTAACGAAAAAGCCTCCTCAATCGTAAATGAACTGCTTCTCATCTCAAATGTCTCAACCTGCCGATATCCACGATCATTATAGATTGGAACACCTGCCTTCTGCAGATCTTCCAAATCCCGAAAACACTGTCGTTGACTAATCTTACACCGTGAAGCAATCTCTTTTGCCGACAGACCTGGTTGATTCTGAATAACAAAGATCATATTGATCAACCGCGGCAACCTCTCCCCCCGAGCCAAAAAACTCCCCCTCCTAAACATAATCAATTCCCAAATATTATCCAATATTATACCTATCGGCACCAAATTCCTCTTTATTAAGAATAAAATATCCTAAGTTGACACCCCATTTAGACATTGATAAGCTGTAACTAAGAGGTAAGACCTACATCTGAAACGAAATTGATCATTATGAAAAAATCACAAGCATTTAAGAATTTCGAGAAAGAATATGTTGATGATACTATTTAAAGGATGCTATATTTGTTGATATTAAACTCGCAGGGGCTGATTTATCTAATGCAGATTTAACAGGAGTAAAGTTTACAATGATAGATTTTACAACCTTCAAATTTGATAATGCCAAATTTGCCAATAACAAAGTATTGAAAATTAAAATCTGAACAATTAAGAGGAGTTATTGTTGTTAAGTAGGGGGTAGAAAAGAAAAAGCATTCAAAATACTTATGTTTGAAACATTTTGAGAAAAATCTGTTGATAAAGCTAAAATACCGAACCAAATTCTTTCAGAAAAAACCTATAATCCGCATGAAATTTAACCCCAAGCCTATTTTCAGCTTCTAATATTTCTTTCTCCGTCGCCGGTCTACCAAACGATTCAGGAAACTGATCACGCAAATCGTTAATTCTGCCAAATAAATCACTTCTCATTCTATCAATCCTCTCTTCTTTCTTGCATAAAAACCCGTGCAGTTCTTTAACCCGCCGCCAGAACAGTGGGCCAGAAAGAAAGGCTTACAAAAAATGATTTTTATCCCCAGAGACCAAATCAAATTCATTCATCTTCATAATCCCAAATCAACTTGCATTTTAATCCCAGTAGTTTGTAGTGCGATTATTTAATTTCCTCTGTCACAATTTCGGTATGTGATACAATTTTATCCCTGTATTGAATATGTTGTAATCGGTGAAGCCTCTAAAAGTTTTCATTAAACCAGTAATCTTCCAGAATACTTTCTTTTTTATTACGATATTCTAAATATACTTCCAAGAGATCGTTGGTAGTCTCCAAATATTCCAAATCCCGGATACTTCTAGAGTATTCCAGGAACACCAATTCATGACTCGATACCAAATTGGTACTCAATGGCTTCCAATCATAATATTGATATAAAAAGTTTTCTAAATAATCATAGTTGCATCTGGTAAAGACTCCGTCAAATTCTTCTTTTGCAACAATAAGCCTTACATAAGCTGTTAGATTATCGATTATTGTAACCAAAAAAGAGATCTTTTCCTCGTCTTCTTCATCATATTCAAGATTCTCCGGATTGCTTTCCATACACAAATCCAATAAATCGGGATCTATTTCACTTTCATTAATAATTGATTTCCAACAGTTTTCCAAAATATCAATAATACTCTTTTCCCTATTCCATTCCTTGCCGATACACATTTTTTTGTATACTGAGAATTGTCTCTCAATTAGTATTAATATAAAAGCTTTCTGTTTGCTCCTGGAGAAATTATTAAACCTTTCCGCAATTAAGTTATAATCTTCTTTTTTCATAATCTGACATCCTATCTTAATAGATATTTTCCCTTTCTTAATTATCAACTAATAAAGCCTCTTAAATGGAACCCATATTAGTCCGAAACTACGGTAATTTCAAAATTATCATTAAACCAATAATTCCCTAAAACACTTTTTGTTTACTTTTGCAATTTCTGTTTGATTTAAACCCTCAACCGTTATTACTGGTTGGATATATAAAGCTACCATCCAGAAAAGTCTTAATCACTGTTGTTCCAAGTTAAAACACCCTTAGTTTCGCTAAATCCTAAAAAATCATAAGAGGGAAAGACGTCACTATTTTCCAGCTTCTTAATTAACTCTTCCCGATTAGCAATCTCAACATAAATCCACGCTTCTGACGAATCTTCCAGCCTGCTTTTGTCAACTGTAAGCATACAAGTACTGCTATATTTGCATAATATATCGTTAATGTGATTGGCATCTTGTTGATTTAATTTAAGTTTATTTACGGTGTATTCAGCTAATTCTTTTAATATCATCCCTGTGCAATCAAATATTATTGCAAGAAAGCCTTCTTCAGAACGTTGCAAACAGAAGTTTCCTCCAACTTGATTGTCATACACTACTCCTGATTGACTTAAAATAATCAATGCAATCTGATTCAAGCCAAAAAGACTTATTTTTTTGGTTTTATCATTTATCATCGAGTTTCCTCCATGTACTATTTAGAATTTGGAAAATTATGATTTTTTTTAATTTTTGCATGCTTTCTGTAAAACAAGAACTGCAGATTCCTGTTAAGGAACAGTATACATCAAAAGCAGCTTCAACATTATTAATTTTGAGTGTCTCACCATCCAGGCTATACTTTTTGCTTACTTCCTCCGCAAAATCTTCATCTACAGTATGCATTGACTGCTTTCCGTCATCCAAATTCAGACATATTTTTTTAATATTAAAATCAACTGTTTGGCTTTTTTGAATATATTCAGCTAATTTAGGTGAAACAAATGTTAAAAGTTGCATCCCATGTTTAGGACATTTAAATAATCCCATTATTTAAAACCCCAATCCTTTCAAGAGTTTATCCTGGCCCAGTGTAGACTTGGGAACATTCACACCGGTTGCTCTTGGTACTTCTGCAACTTTTTTACTAAAGTGATAAATTGAACATTGAAGCATTTTGAGAAAGAATATGTTGATAATTCTATTATAGAATTTAATAACAATATAGACAAATATAATGAACAAAGAAGAAAAAGCGTTCAAAATATTTATTTTTTTAATAATGCCAAAACCAAGCAGGACACTATTGATATTCAAAGAATTTAATTGTTAATAACATCAACTCATTCATCATTTTACAGGAAAACCAGTCGGGTATTTTTGAGGTAATCGAGGAGAAAATATGTCAACATTTAAAACCAACACCATCGCATTTTGGGAAAACTTTCAGCAAAAAGAAGCCGAAATTATCCGTTTATTCGAAAATAACCAACCAGAAAAAAACAGTCGAAATGGTTCACTGGAAAGATCACAAAAAAGAGATGTCCACCATCAAGGGTTCATCTCTTTTATTCTTCCAATAAGCGATAGACTTCATCTAACTCACTACCGGATAAGGTTTCGGCAATATAGGTATGCACATACTCTTCATCAAGCAGATTAATCCGGATTGGCGGCTCCAGTTTTTGGCGCTGCCGATCGAGTACAATCCGGATCTCAGGCCGGAATGGCGAACTATCATTGATCCCGATCACCTTCCCGATCTCCCCGGTATTGAGCCGGACAAAGCAGCCAATGGGATAGACGGCCATTGCGGCAACAAATGCTTTCAAGATATTGATGTCAAAAAGATGCGCCTGACCTAACAGATTTTTCAACGCTTCGTTGGGAGTGAGCCGCGGACGGTGTTTACGGGGCGAGATACAGGCATCATAGACATCGGCAACCGCAATAATCTTGCCGAACAGATGAATCCGGTCCCCATTTTTACTGTTAGGATAACCGCTGCCATCCAACCGTTCATGGTGGTCCAGGATTCCGGCGAGAATCGCTTCATTAAAAGCTCCCGATTTCTTAAGCATCTCATAGCCATCGTAAGGATGCCCCTTGATCTTTAACCATTCCGCATCAGTTAAGCGGCGCTCATGATTAAAGATCGCGGAGTCTAACCGGATCATTCCATAATCATGTAAAACTGCTGCCAGTCCAAGATCATGTAATTCATTAACGGACAATTTCAGCTTCTTACCAATAATCAACGTTAAAACACAAACATTCACCGAATGGAGATAGACATAGTTGTCGTAAGACTTCAAATGGCTTAAATTGAGAAGGACATTACTGTTTAACTCCAGCTGATTATCGAGATCGCCGACCATTCCCCGTAACAGGTCCGGGTCGATTGCCCCGGTATCATTGTTAGCAAAGATATTCTCGGTAATCCCTACCACCCGATCATGGGCAACCGAAATCTGCGCTGCAATCAGCTTCTCTTGATGGTCTTTTTGCGAAAACGTCGGTTCCTCGATACTGATCGCAAAAATACCCCAATTAGTAAACTTCATAATAATATCCAAGGTAAGCTTGGTCCCTTCGCTAACGATCAGTTGTCCGTTACGGGTATAGACATCCCGTGCCACAACCATTCCCGGGACCAACGCCTCTACCGCAATTGTCTTCATCTTATCACCTAATTCATCTCATCTTCAGTTAAAGCTACATTAATCACAATCTCTCCAAAACTGGTCAGTAACGGAATCACTAATATTTGGAGATTCTTAATTGATACGACAACATTTTTACCCATGAACAGCGTTGGCGGGGTGATTGTACAATTAAACCCGTTATTGCCAAGCTCACAAGCCGCATTGCCAGTAATCATATTCCCCAATTCACTGACAGCACTCTTACAAAGTTCGTCAAATTCAGTTACGGGCATCCCCATCAACATTGCGGTTGAAACTTTCATCGCCGTATCCAGATCCATACTGTATAAAACCTGTCCCTTAACATCACCGGTAACTCCAATTATCGTATTTACATCACTGCCCTCAATAGGCGATTGTTTTAATGATAACTTCCCCTTAGTGGAGCTGGTATTCCCTAACTGATTCAGAACCATGAATGCCGCAGTAATAAATGGGTTAATAAATTCTGCTTTCATATAGTCCTCCCTGATATTAGCGTCCGATACGCAGAGATTAATACATTTTATATTTCGGCTAAAAAGATTCATCACCTTAGGCTTATTCAAAAAAAAATCCTCCATTAATTTGGAGGATTTATGCAGCTAATCGTCGTTTTTGAATCATTTAACCTTTTCAAATGCCAGTTTTTCTTCGTCAAGTTGAGCTTTGAGCACGGTCCCCGGCTCCAGATTGCCTTTTAACAACTCTTCCGCCAACGGGTTTTCAATCAGACGCTGGACGGCACGGCGTAACGGACGTGCTCCAAAATGTGGATCGTAACCTTCTTGTGCCAAAAATTCCTTAGCCTCTTCAGTCAGTTCAAGATGGATTCCTTTCTCATCCAGCTGTTGATAAAGCGGTTTTACCATCAGATCAACAATTGATTTGATCTGTTCCCGTGATAAAGCATGGAAGACAATGACCTCATCAATCCGGTTCAAAAACTCCGGCCTAAAAGTACGTTTCAGCTCATCCAGGACGTTCGATTTCATCTTTTCATAGCTGTCCTTCTCTTCGTTTTGGCCAATCTGGAACCCAATCGGACTGGAATTTTCGATCAAATTGGCGCCAACGTTTGAAGTCATAATCACCACCGTATTGCGGAAGTCAACGGTCCGGCCGTGCGAATCAGTCAACCGGCCATCCTCCAATACCTGCAACAAGATATTGAAGACTTCCGGATGGGCTTTCTCAATCTCATCCAGTAAAACTACGGAGTATGGTTTGCGGCGGACCCGTTCCGTCAATTGACCGCCTTCTTCATAACCGACATAGCCAGGCGGTGAACCGACCAACCGTGATACCGTATGCCGCTCCATATATTCGGACATATCAATCCGGATCACCAGGTTTTCATCACCAAAAAGCGCCTCGGCCAATGCTCTTGCCAATTCCGTCTTCCCGACTCCGGTCGGGCCTAAGAAGATGAACGAACCAATCGGGCGTTTGGGGTCTTTCAACCCGGCACGGGCCCGACGCACTGCTTTGGCCACTGCCTCAACCGCCTCATCCTGCCCAATAACCCGTTGATGTAAGACCTCCTCCATCTTCAACAACCGCTCCGTCTCTTCTTCACGGAGTTTGGTTACCGGGATCCCGGTCCAACTCGAGACAACATGGGCGATCTCTTCTTCAGTGACCGTCGCCTCAATCATCCCACGTTTATTCTTCCACTCACTGCGGAGGTTTTCAAGCTGTTGATGGATCTGTTGCTCATTGTCCCGCAACTCGGCTGCCTTCTCAAACTCTTCATTCTTAATTGCCGCTTCTTTTTCTTGCTGAATCTGATTGAGCTTATCCTCAAGGTGTTTCAAATCCGGCGGGGTGATGGTAGTCTGGAGTCTGACCCGCGATGCAGCTTCATCAATTAAATCAATTGCTTTATCAGGTAAGAACCGGTCGGTAATATAACGGTCTGACAGGGTAACTGCTGCCTGAATGGCATTATCGGTAATCTTGACGCGATGATGCGCCTCATAACGGTCCCGCAGTCCTTCGAGAATCCGTTTCGTCTCTTCCTTAGTCGGCTCGCCAACCATAATCGGCTGGAAGCGCCGTTCCAGCGCCGCATCCTTCTCAACATATTTCCGGTATTCATCCAAGGTGGTTGCACCGATGCACTGCAACTCTCCCCGGGCTAAGGCAGGCTTTAAGATATTAGCGGCATCAATAGCCCCTTCCGCCGCGCCGGCGCCGATCAAAGTGTGCATCTCATCAATGAAGAGGATCACATCACCGGCATTACGGATCTCTTCCATCACTTTCTTCATCCGCTCTTCAAATTCACCGCGGTATTTCGAGCCGGCAACCATTGAACCCATATCCAAAGTAATAACCCGCTTGTTGAGTAAAACTTCAGGGACATCGCCATTGATGATCTTCTGGGCCAACCCTTCGGCGATTGCTGTCTTACCGACACCAGGCTCTCCGATTAAGACCGGATTATTTTTGGTCCGGCGTGAGAGGACCTGAATCACCCGTTCAATCTCATTTTCCCGGCCAATCACCGGATCTAACTTGCTGATCTTCGCCAACTCAGTCAGATCGCGGCCGAACTGGTTCAAAGTCTGCGTCTTATTGGAACCACGCGGATTGCCCGGCTGATTCGAATACATATTGGTCCCACCTAAAAGGCCGATCACCTGTTTCCGAACCTTATCGAGATCGGCCCCCAGGTTCTTCAACACCTGCGCGGCAACCCCTTCACCCTCACGGATCAATCCCAACAGTACATGTTCCGTGCCTACATAGTTATGCCCCATCTGGCGTCCTTCATCAATCGCCAGCTCCAACACCCGTTTAGCACGGGGAGTAAACGGAATCTCACTGAACGGATTGGTCTCCCCGGTACCAATGATCTTCTCAATCTCCTGACGGATTTTAACCAGATCAATATTTAAACTCTCTAACGCTTTCGCAGCAATGCCTTGGCCCTCGGCAACCAGCCCTAACAACAGATGTTCGGTCCCAACCACATTATGACCTAGCCGTGCTGCTTCCTGCTGCGCTAAATAGACTACTTTACGCGCTCTCTCTGTAAATCTCTCAAACATCGCTATTCACCTCTTTTAGATAAAATATTTAATTGCCTTAAAAAGTTTAATCGATTAAATTTAATTAATTAATTAGACCTTTTTAATCAAACGCTTGCTAACTTCTCTCTGATGGTCATTGCCCGGTGATAATCCCGTTCAAACTGATTCATCTCTTTACCATAAATATGCTGCAAGATTGAAGTCCGGATCAAAAACAACAGTTCTTTGACGTTTACCCGCGCCGCTTCAGGTATTATGCCCAAATCAATTCCTAATTTTACATCTGACAACAATTTTAACGCTTCCTGCGTATTCATCAGTCGCGCCTGGGTTAACAGCCCGTACGAACGGCACAGACGGTCTTCCAGTTGTAACCGTGAATCTTTCATCAGTGCTTTACGGACCGAGCGTTCCTGCTCAATTACCTGACGGCAGACACTGGTCAAATTATTGGCCAGCTCTTCCTCGGAATGTCCCAAGGTTACCTGGTTGGAGATCTGATAAATGTTCCCCAGCGACTCAGTACCTTCGCCATATAAACCGCGGATATTGATCCCCAACTGCGTCAGGGCCGATAAAACTTGTTTAATCTGATCCACCATTGCTAAACCCGGAAGATGCAACATCACTGAAGCCCTGATTCCAGTACCGACATTGGTCGGGCAGGAAGTCAAAAAGCCGCAGGTCTCATCAAAACTGTAATCCAATGTCTCTTCTAAAAAATCGTCAACATGATTGGCCTGGTTTAAAGCGTTCTCCAAGTTAAATCCGGGACTGATCGTCTGGATCCGCAAATGATCTTCTTCATTCACCATCAGGCTGATCGTCTGTTCCTTATTGATCACCAGCATCCTATAGTGCGGTTTCTCAATGAACTGGGGACTGCAGAGGTGCTTTTCTACCATAATCAGTCGTTGGTTGGCACTTAAATTCTCAATCTTAATCGGAATCATCAAATCAGACTGGCGGCTAACCGCATTCTCAATCGTCTCAACAACTTTGGTTAATTGTTGATCATTCGCTTTATTAGGAAACGGAATCCCTTTCAGATTACGGGCTAAACGAATCCGGCTGCTGATCGCCACATCGTCAGCTTCACCACTAGCCTTTGTCCATTCGGGTAAAGAATTGATTAGATTTTGCAACATCGATAATCCCCCTTTTAAAAACCTAAACCAATGTCAATTCATAGTTCCTGTTCTAAACGGCGGATCTCATC
>JAKPCT010000216.1 GCA_029553165.1 Bacillota bacterium | reverse complement strand
GCTAGTAACTGCTGTGCCAAACGACGGAGCTTTTGTTTGGATTCTCGTACTGCCATCATACAATTCAATTGCCGTAACAAGATTTCTAATATCCGCAGCAGTACCTGTAGCTGCTGCATTCACTGTAATAGTCGTGCTCGCTTTGTTAATGGTTGCACTGACATCACTGTCATTTTTAACAGTGAACTTTAACAAAGTCACTGGAGTGGTGTTTGTTTTAGAAACAATCACATTTCCTGCTTTAGGATTATCAGTGGCTGTAGAAACTACAAAGCTAGCTGCATCGGATTCTTTTGTTGATGTGGCAATATTAACAGATAGGTTTTTACTCGTAATCGCCGTTAAACCAGTGTAAACTACACCAGCTGTATCAGCATAAACTATATCATTATTCATTGCGATCTTAAACTCTGCGCCTGTATCGTCTAACTTGTCCATTACACTTGAGCTTAAAGCTGGTAAAAGGGTGGCTTTAACAGTCAAAGTTTTCTTCTGACCATTAGGAATCACCCAATTTAAACCACCAACATTCAAAATGTATTTTGCAGCAAAACTGTCTTCAATTAAATTAGCTTGATTAACAGCTAATTCAGCCAACTTGGTTGAACCATCCCACAAAGAAATTGTGGAAAGAACCTGCCAAGGGAAAAGATTTTGATTGTTTGTAATATCAATGCCAATCTTTCGCACAGTAATATCAGAACCAGTGGCTTTGAATTCTCCGGCAAAAAGCTCATAAGTTCCGCCAGCATAATAAGTATAGGCTGGATTGTTAACTGGAACTTTACTGATGCTTAAAGTGCCGTAAGCATTCACAATCGGAGTCGGTGTTGGAGTAACGGTTGCAGTTGTAGTTGGAGTCGTGGTCGGAGTCACGCAATAGAGCGCATTTAATTTTGCTCGGGTGATTGGACCAACGGTTCCGGTTTGATTAATTCCGTATTTAGCTTGGAATTTCTTCACAGCTGCTTCGGTTAATGAACCAAAATATCCAGTTACTAATCCTTCTGGATAAATTGATGCATCTTGTTTTAGAACTTGCTGCAACGTGGTTACTTCAGGATTACTCATCCCTTTGGAGAGATTTTTCGTGAAGCATGCTGTGGTTGCAGTGGTTGTTCCGCCTTGCGCTGTTTGCAACTGAGCTTGAAGCTGGGTAATTAATTGGAGCAGCTGGTTGATTTGAGCTTGAAGCTCTTCAACAGTAGCTGCGCTGCCAATAAATGGAACAGCCCAAGTAGCAGTTGTTAAAGCTAAGGCGATTGCTATAACTTTATTTTTCATAGGAATTAAAAGGACCTTTTAATTTCTCGACCAA
>JAKPCT010000210.1 GCA_029553165.1 Bacillota bacterium | reverse complement strand
TCAGGCTCAACGCCTTTCCCCTCGGCAAACTTCCAGAGCTTATCCATATCGGTGCGGTAAGCTGCAATGGAGTTCTCGGAAAGCGATTTCTCAAGTCGCAGAAAGTTAATGTAATCGTCTATTGCGTTGCTCCATCCCATTGCTTAGCCTTATATTTCCACAAATATATGCATTTGGCATTAATGATTTTATCAAATTATTTAAATGATATATATCAACGCTAACTAGCGTTAAAATTATGTAAATAGTACCTGTAAACCTAAAAAAGCTTAACAAAAACTTGAGTATTTTTGCATAAAATTCCGAGTTATGCTAAAACGTACTAAAATTGTTGCCACCATATCCGATAAACGTTGCGATGTAGATTTTATAAGAGCCCTGTACCAGGCTGGAATGAACGTTGCGCGTTTAAACACTGCCCACATGAGCCCAGGATCAGCCAAAAATCTGATTTCCAACATCCGGAGTGTTTCTGAGAACATCGCTATACTTGTCGATACTAAAGGCCCCGAGATCAGGACCTCGTCAAATGGGGTGGAGATAAAGGTGGAAACCGGTATGAACATAAAAATTATTGGCAACCCCGATGGAGCCTCCGGAAACGACACCGTGTACGTTAGCTACCCGAACATTGCGGCTGAAGTGCCAGTTGGGAAGACTATTCTTATTGATGATGGCGAAATTGAGCTAAAGGTAATTGATAAAAGTGACAATACCCTCTACTGCGAGGTAACAAATTGCGGCACCATTAAATTGCGCAAAAGCGTCAATATCCCCAATGTTCACATTAACCTACCATCGCTAACCGATAAGGATAAAGCATTTGTTCAGTTTGCCATTGAAAACAACATCGATTTTCTGGCTCACAGCTTTGTCCGGAACAAGCACGATGTGCTTGAAATCAAGGAGATACTCCATAAACACAACAGCCCAATTAAAATTATTGCCAAAATTGAGAACCAACAAGGAGTTGACAATATAGATGAGATACTTGACCACGCCTACGGCGTAATGGTAGCCCGTGGCGACTTGGGCATCGAGATTCCTGCCGAGAAGTTGCCGATTATCCAACGCCGAATAGTAAGGAAGTGTATAGAGAGTAAAAAACCGGTAATAATTGCAACCCAGATGTTGCATACCATGATTGAGCATCCGCGTCCCACCCGTGCTGAAATTAGCGATATAGCCAATGCCATTTACCAGCGCACCGATGCCATCATGCTAAGTGGCGAAACCGCATACGGACAATACCCTGTTGAGGCCGTTGAGGTAATGACCCGTGTAGCACGCGAAGTTGAGGAGGCCCAAGAAGCCGACCTATCAGTAAATCTGGTAAGGATCAACAACGAGATAACTGCAACCTTGGCCAAAGCCGCTGTCAGGGCTTGCTCTTCACTTCCTATCAAAGCAATCATTGTTGATACCCTTACTGGTCGTACCGGCCGCTACCTTGCTGCATTCCGTGGTCGAATTCCCATATTTGCCATTTGCTACAAACAGCATGTAATGCGCGAATTGGCTCTATCATACGGTGTTGAGGCGGTGTTCATGGAACCCAAAACCTCGCGCGACCACTTCCTAACCGATGCCATTGAAACCATGCTTCAGCTCCGAAAAATTGCCTCGGAGGACATGGTACTCATCATTGGCGGTAGTTTTGGCCCCAGCAATGGTGCTTCGTTCATGGAAATTAGTAAGGTAAAAAATTTGGTGTCCAAAAAGTAAAAAATGCCCTATTCTTTAGGCAAATCAGTAAAACAGCACATAGCAATTTTAGCTATACACCTTATTTGCCTGGTGGGCTACTCCCAGAAAATGCCAAGTGCTTACTACAAAGCAGAGGTAGCGCTTGAGTTAAACGATACAAAGAATGCCCTCAGTTGGGCCGATTCGTGCTTCAATGCCAAACCATACCGGTACCAGTATTACCTGGTTAAAGGTCAAGCTCAACTAAAGGCTAACCTTTTCAAAGAGGCTATAGAAACCTTTTTGCTTGCTGAAAAACAACGCACAGGTGTTGCTTCGTATCAGCTAGCCAGGGCCTACTGCCTTATAGGCGATACCCTTAATTGTATTGAATGGACCCGACGTAATCTGCATTCGGTATTTCGGGAACCAGAAAGCAGGTATCAGCTCAATAATGATTTTAAATTTGCTCATTCGCTAAAGGAATGGCAGAACCTGTGGCTAATTGAATGGTATTCGCCAATTGAAAAGGATATTCAATATGCCCGTTACCTGATTAGTAACCAAAACTACGATGAGGCAATTGAACTCCTAAACAAAAGGATTAAAAGCAAGAAATCAAAAGCAGAACTATTTGAGTTGCGTGGACAGGCTCACCTTAACGCCGGGAACTTTTCACTTGCTCTAAAGGATTTTGAGAACGCATACCATCGCAGCAAAAGGAATTATAGCTACTTGGCATTGCAGGCCGAAGCATCATACAGCCTTAATCAAAACGGAAAAGCGTTAACGCAAATTGATCAAGCCATTGACAAATCAGGGGGTAAACCCGATTACTTGCTGTTGAAAGCAAAAATCCTCAGCAAACAAAATCGCTGGAGCGAGGCGTATGAAACCCTAAAGAAATACCTTGAGTATTACCCCAATAACACCGAAGCCAATTTACTTCTAGCAAGGTATGCGTATGAGTCAGGATACTATAACGATGCCCTACTGGCAATAGCCAAAATGCTAAAGTTTACGCCCGAAAACCCAGGCCTTTTAGTGCTTAGGGGCAAAATCTACCTAAATACCGACCAACCCCGACAAGCAATTATTGACTTTGAAAAAGCAATCAGTCAGAATTATAACACTGCAGAGTTGTACCTGCTAAAAGGGTTAGCACTGCTGAAAATGGGCGAAAGGGAGGAGGCATGTAAGTGCTTCTCAATATCGGGGAGCTTGGGTAATATCGACGCTCAAGGTTTACATTACAACACCTGTAAGCATTAATAAACATAAGTATAAAACTATAAACAAAGGTTTTACATCAAAAAAATTGATAATAATTAAAAGCTTGTTTAAAATTGTATTAAATGGAAAAACATGGAAATAAAAGGTTCAGCCGTAAAAGCAACCCCCGAATTTGTAAAAGCCAACTATATAAACCGCTACTCGGAATGGCTAAAGTCTTTACCAAACCATTCGCGTGAGATTATTGAAAAGCCAATTTATGCAACAACGTGGTACCCGATAATTGAATCGGTGATAATACCCACACGAAAGGTAGCCGATTTGTTTTACAATGGCGATTATAATAAAGCAGCTCTTGAAATTGGTGGGTATAGCGCCGATATAGCGCTTAAAGGCATATACAAAATATTTGTTAGAATAAGTTCGCCCCAGTTCGTTCTAAGTAGAGCATCAAATATATTTTCCACATACTACCAACCAGCCGACATTAAAGTGGTGGAAAGTTCCGATAAAAAAGCGGTAATTCAACTTGATAAGTTTCATGTTGACGAAAAGCTTTTAATGGAACGTATTGCAGGCTGGATAGAGCAAACCCTTGAAATCATCCTTAAATCGCCCCTAAAGGTGGACGTGGAGCAAATTGTTTACGGTAAAAACCTCACCGCACGCATAACCGCAATTTGGCAAAAGCTACAGTAGCTATATAATGATAGATGATAATTGCTATATTTACCAAAAAATTAGCAATTATGCTGGGATTGGCAGCTAAAAGTTTGGTTCCGGTTCGCAAGGAACCCAATGAAACCACTGAGATGGTTAACCAACTACTTTTTGGCGAAAAGGTTACAATTCTTGAGAATTATAAGCAATGGTATAAAATTGAAAGCACCCTTGACAGCTACCCGGGATGGGTGGACTCCAGGCTAATTGATATTGTAGCAGACACTAGCAGCGAAAAGGAACTTACCAACTTTTCGGTTCTCTCATCACTGGCCGAGGCCATAAAGGTAGATGATAA
>JAKPCT010000183.1 GCA_029553165.1 Bacillota bacterium | reverse complement strand
TTACGTATCGGCCGATCAAACCAGTAAGCGTTTAGAATTTCTTTCGGCTGCTGATATTCGGAAGTATGTTACCGATAATAACATTCCTAATTTTGCTGATAATGGTGCAAATACTAACTGGCAGGATGAGATTTTAAAAACAGGTATTTCACAATCCCATTCAATAGCCGTTTCAAATTCTACCGACAATCTTTCATATCGCTTCTCATACAATCATACCTACAACGATGGTGTAGTTATTCAAAGTAACAAGCAACGCGATATTGCTCGATTCAACTTAACCCAAAAGGCTTTAAACGATATCGTTACAATTGATGCATCAATTGCTGGAACTTTCGAAAAGAATAACTATGTGAACTATGGAGGAGGTATGGGTTCATCCAATATTTTCTACCAAATGTACCAGCGCAACCCGGTAGATCCCGTTTATAAGGATGGTGAATTCTTTGAGTTTCAGCGAGATTTTAACTACAATAACCCTGTTGCCATTGCTAAATTGATTCAAAACGAGCGTGATGCCAAAAACTACTTTGGTAACGCAAAAATCTCAGTGGAACCTATTAAAGGACTGGTTGGTAGCGTTAACTTTGGCTATATAAGAAACGACTCAGAATCGTTCTACTTTGAGCCAACAAACCTATACGCTGGGGGAACTGATGGCTATGGAAAAAGAGGGTATTCAAATTTCAGTTCCCAAGTTTTAGAAGCAACCATTTCATACAACTTCGTGCTTGACGAAGACCATTCAATCAATCTTCTCGGTGGTTACTCATTTCAAGAGGATAATCATTCTGGACTTTCAGCTCAAGGTCGCGAAGCCCTTTCCAACTACCTAAAATCAAACAATCTTGGACATCTTAACAACGTAAATGTTGGCGATATTGGTTCGTGGCGCAATTCAAACCGATTAATTTCATATTTCGCTCGCGCCACCTATAACTATAAATCCAAATATTTTGCCACAGCAACTATTCGTCGCGATGGGTCGTCAAAGTTTGGTAAAAATAATGAGTGGGGTTTATTTCCATCGGCTTCAATAGCATGGGATATAAAGAAGGAAGCATTTCTGGAAAATATCGACCTATTTAATCAGTTAAAACTCAGGGTGGGATACGGTATAACAGGTAACCAGGAAATATCATCGTTTCTGGATATAATGTATGCTTCCCCTTCGGGAACTGCCCCTAATTTTGAAACTGGCGAGGATGCCATTAATTTCGCTATATCACACAATGCAAATCCCGATTTAAAGTGGGAAGAGAATTCAGAACTGAATATTGGGCTAGATTACTCTATTCTGAAAAATAGAATTCAGGGTTCGTTTGAGTACTATATTAAATCGACCTATGACCTACTTGCACCATACGCAGTTCCAGTACCTCCCAACGCGCTTCCAACCACTTGGGCAAACGTAGGTCAAATTGATAATAAAGGTTTTGAAGCCAACATCACTGGATATGCCATTGATAATAAGAATTTTAAATGGCGAACCATTGTTAACCTCTCTACTAATCACCAAAAACTGGTTAGCCTTTCAAATGATCAGTACTCTTGGTCCGAAGCCGATAAAAAACGCCTTTGGTTAAGTGGGCGCGGATTAGTTGGCGCTCAAAACTGGACTCAATACCTTTTCGAAGGTGAAGAAATAGGCACATTTTATATACCAAAATATGCAGGACTGTCAAGTGACGGAAAGTTCCTATTCTACACTGCGGCA
This sequence comes from Bacillota bacterium, assembly GCA_029553165.1. Lineage (GTDB taxonomy): Bacteria > Bacillota > UBA4882 > UBA8346 > UBA8346 > JAKPCT01. Next base: position 3,149 of record JAKPCT010000183.1, on the reverse strand, counting down.
GGGGGTGTTACACGCGATGTAAACCTGGCACAACGGTATGTGGCAGGATATGCTCAGCCACGATTTACACTTGGCTGGTCAAACTTCTTTACATACAAAAACTTTGATATCAGCATTGCGCTGCGAGGAGCCTTTGGAAATAAAGTTATGAATGTTACCCGTATGGTTTTCTCCAACCCACAAATATTACCTACCCTCAATGCGCTTTCCGAAGTACTCGATGAAATTGATAGGGGCTTAACCGATTCGCCTAAAGTAAGCGATTATTACCTTGAAGATGCCTCTTACATTAAAGTAGATAACATCTCCATTGCATACAACTTTAATCCCAAATCTACTAAGTGGGTTAAAAATATGAGGGTTTACCTTACATCTAACAACCTTTACACATTTACTGAATATACTGGGCTTGATCCTGAACAAAGTTATGTAGGTCTTGAGTACGGTTTAGACATGTATGATGTTTATCCAAAAACTCGAACGGTCACACTTGGTTTAGATATTAAGTTTTAACAAATAAAAAAATATTAAAATGAAAAGATATGTTCTTTTAACGGTAACAGCTTTAATGGCTTTGACCAGTTGTACCGATTTAGATGACCAATTGACGGATAAAATTCCGTTTGACCAGTTTCCTGAAAACGATGCTCAAGCGGCATTAATGGTGGTTCCTGTTTACCGACCAATGCAAGACTTTCTGGACTGGAGTGGATGGTGGTTTTGCCAGGAAGTAACCTCCGATGAAATGGTTTGCCCTACCCGACATACCGACTGGGATGATGGTGGTAAATGGCGTGTTCTATATCAGCATACATGGGATAATAAAACCGAAGCTGTTGCTGCAATGTGGGGAAGGTTTTATAATGGGATAGTTGAAGCAAACCGACTTATTGAGGTTCTTAACCCCGAAAATCTTCCCATGGATGAGCTTACCCCAGCTGGTGCTAAAAACTTAGCAAAACTTAAGATCATGCGTTCCTTTTATTACTACCTGCTGATAGATAATTATGGCGATGTTCCCTATGTTACCTCATTCAAAAATGCCGAAAAACAACCTAATAAAACTCCTAGGGCAGAAGTATTTAATAATATAGTGGCTGAGATTGAAGAGTCTATTCCCTACCTTGACGCAAGTATGTCAAAAACATCCGTTTCCAAAGGGATGGCATGGTCACTTTTAGCTAAACTTTACCTGAATGCTGAGGTTTACACAGGTACTCCCAAATGGGCTGAAGCAGAAAATGCTTGCGATAGTGTTCTTGCGCTTGGCTACTCATTAGAAACAGACCCTCTTGCCCCATTTGTAACTAACAATCAGAATTCACTAGAAAATATCTTTACCATACCCTATGATGAGGATACATATCAAGGATTTAATTTACACATGCGAACCCTACACTACAACAGCAACTTAACATTTGATATGAGCATAGGGCCATGGAATGGTTTTGCGGTTACCGAGCAGCATTATAACACTTACCCGCAAAACGATAAGCGTAAAGATGGATATTTTTTAGTTGGACAACAATACACTTCAACGGGTCAGCCCATTGTTGATGCCGTTGCCGGAAAACCATTAGTTTTTAACCCTTATATACCCAAGTTAGTAATGGATGCCTATTTTACCCCTGAAGTAATAAGAATGTCCGGTGCAAGGGTTAAGAAATTTGAAATTAAGCTGGGCGCTAAAGAAAACCTGAGCAACGATTTCCCCATATTCCGCCTTGCCGACATAATGCTCATGAAAGCTGAGGCTATGGTTCGCCAGAGCAAAAATGGGGATGATTATATTAACCCCATTCGCCGTAGGGCAGGGCTAGCCGATCTTAGCAATGCAACACTTGACGATATACTTGCTGAACGTGGTCGTGAAATGTTTTGGGAAGCACATCGCAGGCAAGACCTTATCCGCTTTGGCAAGTTTAACCAAGCATGGTGGGAAAAACAGGCTTCCGATGTAAGCCGTAGGATATTCCCCATTCCACAATGGGCTATTGACTCAAATCCAAATCTCGCAAAATAAACCAAATGTTTAACCTTAAATTTAAAACTATGAGAACAACAAAATTTAGACTAATTTGGCTGTTAGCCGCTGCTGCACTTGCTTTTACAGCATGTGACAAAGATGATGATAATGACAAACCCCAAATTCTTGTTGAAGATGGTCTTTACATAGTTGGTGAGGCAACTGCCTGGGCTGACTATGATTTAAAAGGACAAATGGTTGGCGGTATCAACGAAGTAGACCAACAACCAAGATCTACCATGTTTGAGAAGTATGTAGCCCTTGAAGCTGGTAAAACTTTTAAGATTGTAGAAATTGCTGGTAAACAGGCTATTGAGTACGGCCCCGATAATATTGCCGATGTTGTTACCAATGGCGAAAATGAACAACCCAATGTTACTGCAAAAGTTGGTACTTATAAAACTGGTGGTAGCTATACTGTTAATGAAAGTGGTTTGTATCATGTTGTGATTGACAAGGAACTGCAAAAAATAGCTATTATACCCGTACCTTATTGGGGCATTTTAGGCGGATCAACTCCGTACGGTTGGAACGATGCTGATACTAAACTTGAACTTGTTGGTAGTTTCGACAAACAACAAATGGAGTTTAAAATTACTGACCTTGAACTCCGTAAAGGCGATTTCAAGTTCCGTTATGGTAGTGGTTGGAAATTTCAGTTAAATGACGAAGGTACAGTAAAAGTTAACACAAACTTTGGTGGCGCTGTTGATGATCTTGTTCCTGGTGGAGCTAACATCGTTTTACCTGTTGATAAGGAAGGTATTTATACTGTAACCATGAAGTGGTCGGCTGAAACTGGTGGTTTAGGTATGACTGCAAGTATGTTAAAAACTGGAGACGTTGAACCTCTACCCGAATATCCTGAAACTCTTTACATGATTGGAGATGGTGTAGGCGATTGGGTTTGGGATAACACTGATCTACCAATGGTACCCGTACATAGCCATCCTTACATGTTTTGGAAAATAGTATGGATGAATGAAACCGGTGAATTTAAGTTTGCTCCTAAGAAAATGTGGGCTAATGATTTTGGTAAAAGTGGAGATATGAGTGCAGACTCAGTTTATAACAAAGGAAGCGATAATGTTCCCGTTCCTGGAACTGCTGGCTACTACATGGT
>JAKPCT010000165.1 GCA_029553165.1 Bacillota bacterium | reverse complement strand
TCCGGTATGGGATTGCAGCGCCAAGGGTTAATATTAATCATTACAACCGCCGGTTTTTCACTCGGCGGTCCATGTCACAGGGAATACGAATATTGCAAAAAGATTTTGGCCGGCATTTCCGAAAACGAGGAATATTTTGTTTACATCGCGGAGCTTGACAAAGGCGATGACATAAAGAACCCTAACAACTGGTATAAAGCAAATCCTTTAATGTATCACGTTCCGCGCATGATGACATATTTAAAGGGCCAATTGAAAGAAGCCTTAGAAGATCCTGACAAAATGCGGAACTTCATGACCAAGAATATGAATCTTTGGGTCGAATTCCACGAATCCGGATACATGGAGTTATCAAAATGGAAAGCCTGCCAAGTCGATATATTGCCGGATATTCGAGGAATGACGGTCTTTACCGGAATCGACTTATCTTCTCGGTTGGATTTAACCAGCGTTACCTTCGAAATACCGTACGAAGATAAATTTATAATACTGTCTCATTCGTTTATCCCGGAAGAGATGCTGGATTATAAGCGAAAGCATGACAAAGAACCTTATGATTTTTGGGTAAAAGAAGGCTATATAACCGCAACGCCGGGGGCAGAGGTTGATTATCATTTTGTTTTAGAATATATCGTTAGCATGTATGAAAAAAATAACTGGCCCAAAGGACAGCTTGGATTCGATGAAGCGATGGCGACTTGGTTAGAACACGAATTAACCGAATTAGGATTTACGCCGGTAGCAATCCGGCAATCATACAGCGTTTTAACCGAACCAACCAAAGACTTCCGGGGGAAAGTTTACAATCGAAAGGTTATTTACTTAAAAAACCCGGTCTTGGATATGGCGGTTGGCAACGCCGTTACCCGGATGGGACCGAGCGGAAACATTATGCTGGACAAAGGCAAGGACCGGACTAAACGAATTGACCCGTTGGCCGCCGGGATTAACGCCCATGTTTTGGCGATGATAAATGAACCGAACATAAATCCTTACAAAGAGCGCGGCATTTTAGGACTCTAGGAGGAGGAACGGCATGGCAAAACATATTAAAAATGTTCTATTTTGGCTGAAAAATCATATAAAAATGCCAAAAATCAAGATAAAACCGCCTAAAATCAAGATAACCGACAAACAAATTAGATTAACCGGTGTCATAACCGGTTTTTTTATGGCTTTCCGCGGTTTGTGGCTAATTTATGAGCCGTTAGCTTGGTTAATATGCGGAATCTTTTTAATGTGGGTATTTTGGCCCGGAAGGAGATGATTTAATTGGGGCTTTATGATATTTTAGAAAAACGCGCAACCATTTTTGAGGGAACCCCAATTTCAAACCCTTCCCAGTGGCTGATCAATCTAATGGGTGGCGGGGTATCAAAAACCGGAATAGCGATAAACGAAGAAACGGCGATCAAGGTAGCCGCCGTTTTTGCTTGTGTCAATACAATTTCATCGGATCTATCGGCCTTGCCGCTTCACCTTAAAAAAATGGTCGAGCGCGGCAGTGAAAATGATATAAACCATCCGGTTTACCCATTGATTCATCACCTACCGAACCCGGAAACAACCGCCTTTGAGTTTTGGCAAATGGTTTGGGTCAACTACCTTTTAACTGGTTTCGGATATGCTTATAAAAAACGCAACGGGGCCGGAGATATTATTGAACTTTGGAATATCCCGACTAATGCGGTCCAGCCTTACCGAAACACTCAAACAGGCGAAAAGTTTTATATTGTCACCGATGACAACGGCAATAGAGCGAAATATTACCCCGAAGATATATATTGTTTGCGCGGGATGCGGTTCAATCGGACTGATAACGTTATTAAATTTATTGAAGTGGCGCGGGAGGCCCTGGGTCTTTCGATTGCCGCAGAAGAATTTGGGGCGCGGTATTTCTCAAACGGGGCGCATTTGGGCGGGATTGTCGAATACCCCGGCGCTTTAAACGATGACGCTTTCAAACGATTTAAGGAAAGTTTTTACGAAAAATACGCCGGAGTCGTTAACGCCGGAAAGGTGATGTTTTTAGAAAGCACAAGCAAAGGAGCTTCAAGATATATTCCTGTTGGTAACGACCCGGAAAAATCCCAAATGATTGAAACCCGGAAATTTCAAATTCAAGAGGTGGCCCGGTATTTCAATCTTCCTCTTTATAAGGTTTTGGATTACGAAAAAAGCACTTTTAACAACAACGAGCAACAAAGAATTGATTATTTGACATCTTGCTTAAATGCTCATATAGTCCATAACGAACAAACTATAATGAGGGATCTGCTTTTACCCAACGAAAGAAAGCGCAGATTTGCCAAATACAACGTTAAGGGATTCTTACGAGGAGACACCCAAGCCCAAAAAGATTTTTATAACACAATGGTTCAGATTGGCGTATTTTCACCAAATAATGTGTTGGAGTTGGAGGACATGAATGGTTATGAGGGCGGCGATATTCACGTTATGAATGGCACCATGATGCCGGTAGACAAGATTTATGAAATTTGGAAAGCAAAAATCGAGAAAGGAGGTAATCAAGATGGAACAGGAGATCAGAATACTGCCGAGTGAAATTGAATTAAGGGAAACCGAAGATGGTAAACGTTCTATTTATGGTTACGCCGTAAAATGGGAGCAACCTTCTGAGGAGCTGGGTTATTTTTTTCCATTCCGCGAAAAGTTTGCTAAAGGGGCATTTGCCGATTCATTGAGAAACGATAAACAAAAAGCCCTTTGGAATCACAATAGTGATTTTGTTCTGGGGAGTACCAAAAGTGGTACTCTTTCGCTTTCCGAAGACGAAACCGGGTTAAGATTTAACATCGTCCTACCGGAAAACACATGGGGAAAAGATGCCTATGAAAGCATTAAGCGCGGCGACGTGGATGGGGTTTCATTCGGATTCAAAAAAGAGGTTGACGAATGGGACGAAAGCGATCCTGATAACATAATAAGAACCATCAAAAAAGCCAAACTTTTCGAGGTATCGCCGACCCCATTCCCGGCATATCCGCAAACAGAAGTTCAGGCGCGGAGTGTCGAAGAGCCTTACAAAGAATACCTTGAATCAAAAAAAGCATCATTTGGAAGCGATTGGAAAGCCGATAATCTCCGGATGAAAATGAATCACTATACCAAAAAACATAAACTTAGCAATTAGAGCCAAAAGGCTCTTTTTTATTGCAATTTTAATTTAAAGGAGGAACCTAAAATGACTGCAGAACAAATTTTAGAAAAACGTCAAGAACTTAATAAGCTCGTTAACGATATTCGCGCAAAAATTGACACTGCCGAGAAAGAGAAACGGGCTTTAACTCAAGAAGAAAAGAACTCCATTGCCGAAATGGAGAAACGGGCTGATGAGCTTGATGCTCAAATCGAACTGGAACAAAGACAATTAGATCGCGAACGCAAGATGGGAGAAGTCGACGCTAAACCTATCGGTGAGCAACGCGGCGAGGAACCGGAAGACAAGTCCAAAGAATATCGGTCCGCATTCGGCAAATACCTAAGAGACGGAGAACGCGCCCGATATACGGATGCCGAACTCCGCGCCATCCAAGCCGACAATGAGGCAACCGGCGGAATGTTTATGGCCCCGAATCAGTTTGTAAACGAGGTAATTAAAGCGGCAGATGATAATTTAGTCATAGCCGACTTGGCCCGCGTGTTTAACATTGGAACTGCGCCGGGTTTAGGCGCGCCGTCGCTTGATTCCGATATTGACGATGCTGATTGGACCCCGGAGATTAAGACCGTTACCGAAACCGGCGATCCGAAATTCGGAAAACGCGAATTAACCGCTCACCAATTAACCAAGCTGGTTAAAATCTCTAACAAACTTTTGAGTGGGTCCGGAATTAATATTGAGGCTTTCATCCAAGAACGCCTTGGATATAAATTTGGGATCACCCAGGAAAAAGCCTTCATGACCGGAGATGGAGCACAAAAACCTTTAGGCTTATTTGTTGCTAGCGATCAGGGCATTAGCACCGACTATGATGTATCAACTGGTAACACTGCAACCGCAATCACCTTTGATGGTCTAATGGAAGCGAAATACTCCCTAAAAGATGTCTACCAGAGAAGGGCGACTTGGTTATTTCACCGAGACGCAATCAAAAACATTCGGAAGATTAAAGACGGCAATGGTCAATATATTTGGCAAGCGGCTGTCACCGGTGGCAATCCTGCAATGATTTTAGATACTCCTTATCGGACTTCCGAGTTTGTGCCTAATACCTTTACCTCCGGTGAATATGTGGGTATTATCGGCGACTTTAGCTTTTACTGGATTATCCGGCGCGGTGTAATGGCTATCCAAGTTCTAAAAGAGCTTTACGCACTCACCAATCAAACTGGTTATATCGGACGGCTTGAAGTCGACGCGATGCCGGTTCTTGGTGAAGCATTTCGGCGCGTGAAACTAGTTCGAGATTGACCCTGGCCGGGATTTCCGTGACATCAATTTCACCTAGGTTAAAAGCGGAGCCGATCCGCTTAATTTAATTTAAGGAGGAAAAAACAATGTCTGAACAATTAATGAACAACGTTAAAATAACCCTTGTAAGAGCGGGCGAGGCCGCTGGTACACATAAAGTTCCTACTGAAATGATTGATATGGCCGGTTTTGAGGGTGTTGTATTTTTTGGGACCATCGCCACCAAAGGTAATGGAAATTTCATATATGCGCAGCAGGATGAAGCCGAGGACGGATCATTTAGTGTTGATTTAGCTGGAAGCAAAGTAGTTGCAACCGCCAATGGGCAGGTGGTCTGGTTGGATATTTATAAACCCGAAAAAAGGTATCTTCGCGCATGGATCAACCGCGAGACAAGTACCGCATTCGGCGACATTTACGCCATTCAATATCAAGGGCACAAAGGGCTAATTTCCAATCTATCAGCCGTTGCCGGCGAACTGATCGGCAAAATCCTCATTTCCCCGGACGAAGGAACCATATAAGATTTAACTGATTGGCCCGGTTGAAACATACCGGGCTTACTTTGTGAATAAGGAGGATTAAACCTATGTCATATAATAATGTTAAAAATTACACCGAGCAAGGCGCGGAAAAAACCGTTATAGGCGGAGAGTTACAAATTGCAGCCGGCGGCAAAATTACCGCAGCTGGAACCCAAGCCGCTACAATTGCCAATATTCCCGAATCTGCAACCGGTAAACAAATTGCAACCGCTGTAAATGCTATTATCGCGGCCTTAAAAGGGGCTGGGATTATCGCGAGTAAATAGGTGGTGATTAATTATGGCAGTCCAAGAGATACCGTTAACCAGCATTAACCCGCCTAAAAAATATTTATGTACATCTATCGAAACGAAGCCGACAACTGGCGTCCCGGTTGGATCTCGTGCGTTGGAAACAGATACCGCAAAGATTTATATTTTTAACGGGACTACATGGGTAACGTCAGCAGGACTAACCTTTTAGGAGGTAGTTATGGAACTTTGGAAAATTAAAATGAAAACCACTTCGGCAGGACCGGACGGAGTAAAGCAAGCCGGGAAAGAGTACCAAGTTTCTTCTGAAGAAGCCAAACAATTGATTCCGGTTTATGCGGATTTGATTTGGAAGCC
>JAKPCT010000155.1 GCA_029553165.1 Bacillota bacterium | reverse complement strand
TTTTTTGTGAGTCCGGACGCAATGGTTTTGTTCGTAATCTAACACCGTCTGAAATTGTGCAGCAGGTTGTATTGATACGTCAAAAAGTAAATCGTATCGTTTTTATGGGAATGGGAGAACCTTTATTCAATTACGACAACTTGATTGCAGCAATCCATATTCTTCGAGATAGAAATGGACTTAACTTTCCAACCGACGGCATTACCGTATCAACAGTTGGTCCAGTTAATCAATTAAAAAAATTGCGCGAAGAACATCTAAAAATTCAGTTGACAATATCTTTACATGCAGCAACACAGGCTGCGAGAAACTGTATCATTCCTCATATGCACATGTACGCTATTGAAGATGTTGTTAAGCAAGCATTGTCCTATTCTCAAAGGCATAATCGAAAAGTGGTATTTGCGTATTTGCTTTTACCAGGTATAAATGACCGTTCCTCAGATATAAGGCAACTTGCAAAATGGTTTAAGGGCAAAAATGTTATGATTAACGTGCTGCAATACAACCCGACGAGTAATTCAAAAATTAGAGCACCACAAAAACAAGAAATGGTTGCGTTCAAACATCAATTAGAGCAAACAGGACTTGAAGTTACCATGAGAGTTTCTCATGGTAGAGAGATTAAAGCAGCTTGTGGACAGTTAGCTAATACATATAATAAAGCCAAAAAACAACAGAAATAATTTAATTAAAAGAGCCAGACGCACAGACGCAGAGCCGATAATATGCAGTTTGAAATACTGCTGTTATCGGCTCTTTTTTGATTTTAATTTGTGCCCCTAATAACCATATTGGAGCAAAATCAGAACTGTTGCTTGTCGTTCTTTGATTTCCGCAGCAGCTTTGAAAAATCAAAGCCGCCGTTTCTTTTTATCCAGTAACAGTCATCAATTACGGTTATTTCTCCCAGCTCAATAATATTATTCCTTCCCGAAACAGGTCTTTTATCCGGATACGATATAAAAGAAGAGGAGTGAAATAGCATGCCGAGACCAGCAACGAAAACAGATTTAATTGCCGCCGCAAACGAGAGCTTTGATAATATGTGGGCTCTCATAGAAAGCATGACGGAAGACGAGCGGAACATGCCTTTTGAATTTGGCGACGACCCGAAGGATAAGGAGGTGCACTGGAAGCGTGATAAGAATTTGCGGGATATTCTTGTTCATTTGTACGAATGGCATCAGCTAT
>JAKPCT010000150.1 GCA_029553165.1 Bacillota bacterium | reverse complement strand
CCTGGTTTCCTTTATGTGCTGCGAGCGGGTGGTATTGCTGTAGTACTTGGTATGCGTGCCGTTGGAGATGACAAAAATTTGTATGTATTCAAAAAGTCCCGAACCTGCCCAAAAACTCTCGCGCTGGTAGCGGTTAATCTGATTAAAAGCTTCCTCCAATGCTACTCCACGGCGTTTAAGCTCGATATGTACCAGCGGCAGACCATTTACCAAAATGGTAACATCGTAGCGGTTGGATCGCTGGCCCGCTTCAGTACTGTATTGATTGATGACTTGCAGATGATTGTTATGAATGTGTTGCTTATCGAGCAAATAAATGTTTTTGGTACTTCCATCATCGCGTTTTAAAATTTTGATGTAATCTTCCTGAATGGTCGTGGTTTTGTCTTCGATGCTATGATTAGGATTGCCTATTTCGGTTTTGAAAAATTGCTCCCATTCGGTATCGGTAAAAGTAAGGTTGTTGAGTTTTTCCAATTGCTTGCGCAGGTTTATCTTTAAATCTTCCTCTGTTTTAATAGACAAATATTCATACGCCTGCTCTTGTAATTGCTCGATAAACGCTTTTTCGAGCTCTGCTTCGCTTTGGTACGATTGTTCGGTACGGTACCCAGGCGTATATTCGGCTACTACCGTGCTTTCGGGATTTTCGACTACTAAATTGTATTTATAGTTTTCTGTCATATTTTCTCCTTTTAAGCATTATTATCATAATACCACTTTAAGGGGTTATTGATGATATAATTTCTAATGTTTTGCAACGATTTTTCGTCACGGATAATGCGCTCGTAATAATTCCGTTGCCAAACAGAAATCCCTGGTGTATTACGCATTTGATTGATTTGTTTTGCAGAATTCATTTTGAATCGTCCAACGATTTTTGGCAATAGCATTTTGCGTCGCTGTTGCTGTCTCTGTCGGGGCAATTCATGAATTGCCCCGACAGAGACAGAATCAACAGAATTGACAGAGACAACAAATATTATTCCATGAAAATGATCGGGCATAATGACATATGCATCCAATTCAATATTATCGTAATGATTGGGCAAATCGTTCCAGCATTGTTCTACAATTTTTCCATACTCGTTTAAAATCATTTCTCCGTTAACAATTTCGCCAAATAAACATTCACGGTTTTGCGTGCACATAGTTACAAAATACGCTCCTTCGCTCGAATAGTCGTAATTTTGCAAGCGTATTGAACGGCGATGATGTATTTGTGGATTGTATTTCATTTTTGTTGTTTATAATTTCTGTTTCATATATTTTTTGCTGTTTTTTTCAATTGTCAGTCGGGGCAATTTATTTTGATTCAGTCGGGGCAATTTATTTTGATTCAGTCGGGGCAATTCATGAATTGCCCCGACTGACGACATGAATTGCCCCGACAGACAGACTAAATTAAATTTCATATTCAAATTTAAATTAACGATTGCTAAAATTCAACAATTTATTTCTATAATATTCATATTGCTTACGCCGTGCTTCTATTTCTGCCGGCAAGCCCTGCGATATATCGTTCACCAAGGCATCAAATTTATCCAGTATAGCCACAACCCGTTCCTGCTCGGAAAGTGGGGGGATGGGGATGGGGAGCGATTTTAATTTATTTCCATTTAAACCAGGTATACCTGCACCGTGTTTTGCCTCTTGTATTTTTTCTTGTATATTTTTAAGATAAAAATATAAGAACCTATTGTTAATTATGTTATCTTCAATAGGTTTTACTACAAAACAATGTGCGCCTGCCCAAAATTTGGTTGAAACATAGTTAACATATCCAGCAGAAGCTCCACCTTGACTAATAGCTATTGAATTTTCTGCAGTATTGTAATCATTATAAAATCCTGATGGATTAATACCTCCATTATAGACAGGATATAATCCATCCGTTAACATTTCGGTTTTATTTAACTGCGTTCCTAAATCAATGTTTGCCACCTCCCACAACTTCTTCCACTCCACTTCCACTCCATTGAGGTACCAGCGGCCGTTGTGCTCTACGGGGGTGAGGAGCGTGTTGCGGTAGTATTCGTATTGCTTGCGGCGTGCTTCTAATTCTGCTTCTAATTCTGCTTTTAATTCTGTAAAGGTGTCGAGTATTTTTACTATCTCCTCTTGTATGGGAAGCGGGGGGAGGGGGATGGGGATTTGTGCAAATAATTTTTTTGATACATTAAATCTAGTTACACCATTAGCTGTTTTACCTATTTGTTTTCTTAATTCTTCACTTCTAAAGAGATATTTTAAAAATCCCGGTAAAAAAATACTTTTATCAAATAAACGAAAACCAAAACAAAAACTATTCAAATATAAAGGCTCATCAATGTGTTTAGTTAAGACTGATGATATACCACATTCATCAGGCGTTTCTGATGAACCAGTAAATAATACATCCCCGTACTCTATTCTATTTTGTTGTTCATTCTCATTTATTTTAACATAATTTTCAATGTTTGTATCAATTTCGATATTTGAATATACATTCATATATGTAACATACTTAGCATTTCCATTGGTAAAATCATTTTTATTTTTCCCTGTAAGTCCATTATATAAAAAACCAATCTCCCCTAGCTTCTTCCACTCCACGCCATCGGGGCAAAGATCGGCAATGAGTTTTTCGATTCGGTTCATAGCTTTAGCCCTCCAACTCTTTTACAATTTCGTCAATGGCTTTGCGTAATTCTGCCTGCCTTGCTACAATCTGCTCAATCTCGGCATTGAGTTTTTTTATATCCACCTCCTCACGATCTTCCTTTTGGGCTACGTAGGTAGATACGGCAATGTTGTAGTCGTTTTCGGCAATGGTTTGGTTGGTTACGAGTTTGGCAAAATGGGGAATGTCTTTGCGTTCTATAAAGGCATTTAAAATCTTCTCCCGGTTTTGTTCGCTGAGTTTATTTTTGTTGCCTTCGCGGACAAACTCGGCTGAGGCGTCAATAAACAGCGTGCTGTTGTCTTTTTTACTTTTTTTGAGTACTACAACACAGGTGGCAATGGTGGTACCAAAAAAGAGGTCGGGCGGCAGTTGTATCACGGTATCAATGTAGTTGTTGTCGATGAGGTATTTACGTATTTTCTGCTCGGCACCACCACGGTATAATACACCGGGAAAGTTAACAATGGCAGCCGTGCCGCTGGTAGAAAGCCACGAAAGCATGTGCATTGCAAAAGCAAGGTCGGCTTTACTTTTGGGTGACAATACTCCTGCCGGGGCAAAACGCGGGTCGTTAATGAGCACCGGGTTGCTGTCGCCTTCCCATTTAATAGAATAAGGGGGATTGGAAACAATGGCATCGAAGGGCTCATCGTCCCAGTGCTTGGGGTCGGTAAGGGTATCGCCGTGGGCAATGTCGAATTTATTAAAGTTGATGTCGTGCAAAAACATATTGATGCGGCAAAGGTTGTAGGTGGTGAGGTTTATCTCCTGCCCAAAAAATCCGATGCGTACATTTTCTTTGCCCAGGATTTTGGCAAACTTCAACAGCAGCGAGCCGGAGCCGCAGGCGGGGTCATAGACCTTGTTCACCTCTTTTTTTCCAACCGTGGCAATACGGGCTAACAGTTCGCTCACTTCCTGCGGGGTAAAAAATTCACCCCCCGATTTTCCGGCATTGCTGGCATACATGGTCATCAAAAACTCGTAGGCATCGCCAAAGAGGTCGATGGTGTTTTCGGTGAATTTGCCGTTAGAAAGAGGCATATCGCCAATGGCATCCAGAAGTTTGACAAGCTTTTGGTTTCGCTTTTCGACGGTATTGCCCAGCTTATTGGAATTAACATCCAGGTCGTCGAACAAACCTCTAAGGTCGTCTTCGCTGTCGGTTCCTTTGGCAGAGTTTTCGATGTTGTTAAATACACGGGTAAGGGTTTCGTTGAGGTTCGGGTCGTTTTTTGCCCGAGCACGTACATTGACAAAAAGCTCGCTGGGCAAAATGTAAAATCCTTTTTCTTTTACCGTATCGGCACGTCCCATTTCGGCTTGTTCATCCGAAAGTTTGGCGTAATCGAAGTTGGGGTCAACTTTT
>JAKPCT010000134.1 GCA_029553165.1 Bacillota bacterium | reverse complement strand
GACAAGCGCAACAAGCCTGGCTGGGAAAATTGGTATAAGGTCTACGGGCTGGGTGAGTTCGGACAACTCGAAGATTCTATACTTGATTACGAGTATGGAGTAATGGATAATAATGCCAGCTATGTTTATGGTCTCGACTTTGGAGTAAGGGACAAGGACGCTCTCGTCAGGGTTGCGGTTGATAACGATAAGAAAGTTATATATGCTCGTGAACTATTATACGAATCTGGTAATTCTACAAACGAGTTAGCTCAAAAATTAATCGAGAAAGTAGGCAAGAAAGACCTTATCATTGCGGATAGTGCAGCATTGAGAACAATAATGGACTTAAAGCATATCGGGCTAAACATTCGTGGCGCTGTTAAAGAAAGAAAAAGCGAAACTATTAAAAAATTGAAGGAATATAAGATAATCATTAGCGATGATAGCTACAACCTTGCACGAGAGCTAAACGGATGGACATGGTTGGACAAGAAGGCAGAACTACCGGTCGATGGGAATGACCACGCTATAGACGCAATGATTTACGGAGCCATGTTCTTAATCAATAATTATCGGGGAAAATTAAAGTTATTGCTATGACAGTAAAAGAATATATAGAACTTAATGACAGAGCAGAAATAAACACGATGCTTCGTTTTTCTGATCGAGCAAGGCAGGCAATTGACCATTATGGCATTGGCGATGTAATGGAATGGGACTTCGACATAGTGAAGGAAATGCAAGCGACATTGCAAGATTTTAACTTTTTACGGGCGGTAACATACATGCATCAATTGGGCGTCAAAAATATAGGCAGATGTGAATTGATAAAAGCAATTCAAAATTATAATTACCTTATCGAGCAAATTAAAAAGAGTATCGAGATTGAAAATGAATTGTTAAAAAGCGAATCTGATAGCGACAGTATAATGGCAGGGATAGAAGAGCTCGAGGAAATAGGCATATATCTACAATTGAGGCAAATAGCAATAGCATTGCATTATTCGATTGAGCAAGTAAAGAAAATGAAATACAAAGATGCTCTGCTCGAGCTCGTTGCTCAAAAGAGGATAAACGATTATCAAAAAAGGTTAACAGAAATAAAACTAAAAAAAAGTTTAAACAAATAAATATTTCAGATTAAAACGATTATAACTTTGTCATAAAATTTAAGGCATGCGGATATACGAGCATATAAAGACGTTTTCGACGCTGAAAAATGCAATCGTGCTGCTTGGAAGCGATTACTTCCAGAGTGTTGCCGGCAATAAGTTACAGCCAGACATCAATCAATTGGTTATTATTGCCGATTTTAACGCTACGGTAATACGGAATAGAAATGTCATCGAAAAAATAACTTATTCTGGTGTCTTGATGTATGGCAGGAAGTTCGAAGATTCAACGTTTTCGAGCCTAAAAGAAAATTTTGAGGATAAACTAAATGCTCGGCTTGAAGAATTATCAGAATTGGCGCTTAAGTATAACAATGAATTTGCCTGCCTATTTGGTTATACGATAACATCAGAAAGGTTACTTATGCAGCTGAACAGATTTGCGTCGAATATTGATTTTGTCGCCTGTGAAATTACATTAGATTATGATTGACAAACTAAGACAGTGGACAGACGGCGTTGTTCAGTCATTAAAAAATAAATACAACAGGTTAGGTCTCAAGGCTTCTGGTCGCTGGGAAAAGGGCTTAACTGGCGACGTTCAGGAATTAGGCAATGGAAAGTATAAGATAATTATCGAAGGCGAGCATTATACTTGGCATTTGGTTCATGGCAGAAGACCAACTGCACCGAACAAAAGAGGCAGATTGTACGGAATTATTCTGCAATGGGTGAAAGACAAAAAATTGAATGTCGACAATCCGAAGAGGTTTGCATATTTCGTTGCAAAGAAAATCGACGAGAAAGGAATCAAAGTTCCAAACAGCTATAACGATGGAACGTTGCTTGATGATGTTGAGGGTTATGTTGAAGAGCTTAAAAAAGAGTTATCGGATAAATATTCAATGCAAATAACAAGCGACGTAATAAAATCATTCATGGATGGTCACAAAAATTGATATAGTCGACGTTAATCAAGTTGATAATTGCAGGCTATATGCTGTGCATAATAGGCTGTTATTCTATTTCGATGCAAGCTATACTGGGACACCGCCAGATTACTTAATTGTCGAGCTAACAGTTGATGGAATAAGCTATATTACTGGTAAGGCAATATTTTTCAAGGATTTAGGGGGTGGCAAACGTAGGTTTTTATTCGACGCTTCTGAATTTGTAAAGGCATTAATTATCGACAGTATAGATGACTTTGAGCAGGCGGATAATTCTGTAATTCAAACAGACGTTTCTCGTGTTATTACAGTCGTTGTAAAGAGCGACATTCATGGCACACTGACTGAATCGTTTCAATTTGAAGCATTAAACGCAACAAGAAACGACTATGAAGGTGTCGCTGTGTTAGATTTGTACAGCAATAGCGAGGAAGTTTATTTTGCCATTGAAGGCGAACCAGTGTATGTATATTATTACGGATCTGGATTGCAGCAAACGACGAGTTATGCGCTTGATTACAACGATGACATTTTCACTGATTATGCAGACAATAAATTTGTAATTGATTAAAAAATAAAGATATGGCAGACAAAAGATTATTTGAGCAACCGATTGAAATTCCAGCC
>JAKPCT010000133.1 GCA_029553165.1 Bacillota bacterium | reverse complement strand
CCTGGTTTCCTTTATGTGCTGCGAGCGGGTGGTATTGCTGTAGTACTTGGTATGCGTGCCGTTGGAGATGACAAAAATTTGTATGTATTCAAAAAGTCCCGAACCTGCCCAAAAACTCTCGCGCTGGTAGCGGTTAATCTGGTTAAAAGCTTCCTCCAATGCTACGCCACGGCGTTTAAGCTCAATATGTACCAGCGGCAGACCATTTACCAGAATGGTAACATCGTAGCGGTTGGATCGCTGGCCTGCTTCGGTACTGTATTGATTGATGACTTGCAGATGATTGTTATGAATGTATTGCTTATCAATCAAATAAATGTTTTTGGTACTTCCATCATCGCGTTTTAAAATTTTGATGTAATCTTCCTGAATGGTGGTGGTTTTGTCTTCGATGCTATGATTAGGATTGCCTATTTCGGTTTTGAAAAATTGCTCCCATTCGGTATCGGTAAAGGTGAGGTTGTTGAGTTTTTCCAATTGCTTGCGCAGGTTTGCCTTTAAATCTTCTTCTGTTTTAATAGGCAAATACTCATAAGCCTGCACTTGTAATTGCTCGATAAACGCTTTTTCGAGCTCTGCTTCGCTTTGGTACGATTGTTCGGTACGGTACGCAGGCGTATATTCGGCTACTACCGTACTTTCGGGATTTTCGACTACTAAATTATATTTTGCGTTACTATTCATTTTTTGTGTTTTTTTAAATAATCTAAACCTTTTTTTGTTGTTTTATACTTTTGATTTTTACTCGTTGGTTTATCAGGAATCGTTAATTCTAAAAAACCATTCTCAATTAATGGAGATAATATAAATTTTCTGAAATATTCTCTGTCTTTAACAGAGATGCGATTTTGTATTTCTTCTCTTGATTTTTCTGTTTGGCAAAAAATTAATATCTTAATATCTCGGGTATCATGCGGGGTATCTTGCGGGGTATCTTGGGGGGTAACTTGGGGGGTATCTTGCGGGGTATCTTGCGGGGTTAATGGAATAATAATTTTAAAAATATCTTCTTCAATCAATTCGGGGGTTGAATTGGAGTATATTTTAACATATTTAGTAAGATTCCTTACTCCTGAACCCAACTCATCTGCAAAACCAATTTCTTTAAAAACCCTTGCAATAGTTGGATTTTTAGGATAGGGAGAAAAATCTTTAAGATTGATTTTACCATGACCATAAGGTTTATTAGCGTTTTCTGTTCTGATTTGATTTTTTTCAATAATAAATTTTGCGGGGAAAGCACTTGTAAATTCTCTGTGCATTAAAATGTTGGATGCAATTTCTCGTAAAATTTTATTTCTAACGCTAATTCTTTGAGTTCCTTCTAAGTAAAATGGGTCTGGCAAGTGTTTTTCTCCAAAGGCAATGATTCTTTCAAAACTGTCAATTAAATTGACTCTTACATCATCTCTGTCATCGTATCTATCTAAATTTTCTCTTCTTAATATTAAATCGGTTTTGTAATGTGGCACAACGGATAAAATAGTTTTTTCTTTTCCAAATAATAAAATTCCTGCTAAAGTAATTCCTTCCTCATTGGTTTGATAATTTTTTGAATACAACTTTGCACTTTTTAATAATTCTAAGTTATCCAACTCTTTCCAAGGATGAGAAGGATTTTGGTTTACTGCTAAATTTCTCGCTTTATTTATTAGATGTTCGTCTAAATCGTCTAATTTGCAATAAGGATAAATTTTATTTTCGGAATAAGATAGTTGTTTTTTTAAGTAAAGCTGAGTTACGAGTGTATGATTGTCGGTTATATCCAAATCTCCATCTTCGTTTCTATCGTAGATTCTATTTTTATATTTCTGAACCTGCGAACCAACGGGTACATAAATATGTAGTATTGGTTTATTATCTATTTCTACCTGATTTATTAAAAGGTAAACAGGCGGAGACATTACGTTGGGGTTGTTAATGGTGGATATAAAGTCCTTTTTTATTTGTTCGATACGGTCTTGGCTAATACCTTCAATTTCTTTATTATCTTTAACTCCTAAAAGAATATCGCCCCCATTTCTATTTAAAAAGGAGCATACTGTTTCGTAAATACTTTGGGGAAGTTGATCTTTACACGATTTAAATTCAACTGAAATACCTTCGCCCATTTGCAGTATTTTTTTTATTCTGGCTATCATTGTTGTTACTGTTTTGGCTCGAAAGTTAACAATCGATTTCTATAATATTCATATTGCTTTTTGCGGGCTTCTAATTCTGCTTCTAATTCTGCTTCTAATTCTGTAAAGGTGTCGAGTATTTTTACTATCTCTTCCTGTATGGGTAAGGGCGGGATGGGGATGGGGAGGTTTTCAATTACATTTCTATCAATGGTAGGCACTCCACCTTCTCTTTTTTGACTTTTTAAATAAGATTCTTTAATTTTTAAATAGTAATATAAAAATTTATCAATAATATTATTTTGTGTTTCAATGGTAAATGTACCGTCAGATGACCAGAAAGGTACAGAACTCCAAACTACTTCGCCAATACTTCCAGTATTTATAATCATTGTTTTATTAGCTTCTCGATTATATTTATAATAGTAACCAAGTGGGATTAAACCACCGTGAAATACAGGATATTGAAATTCACTTGATAATTCTTTTTTAGTAAGGCGTTCACCGCGCAAAACTTTACACACCTCCCCCAGCTTCTTCCACTCCACTTCCACTCCATTGAGGTACCAGCGGCCGTTGTGCTCTACGGGGGTGAGGAGCTTGTTGCGGTAGTATTCATATTGCTTTTTGCGGGCTTCTAATTCTGTTTGTAATTTTAGTTCTAATTCTGTAAAGGTGTCGAGTATTTTTACTATCTCTTCCTGTATGGGAAGCGGGGGGAGGGGGATGCGGAAATTTTGCAAATCTTTTGGATATACGTGTGAAACACCAGCACCAGTTTTCAATGAATGTATTATTTCTTGTTTTGTTAATAAAAAATAATAAACATATTTTATTATTAACAAATTTTTATCAGGATGTACTGAAAAAGCATCGGATACAAAAATAGGTTCATTCCAAAATGATATGTATCCAGCATATGCACCTGAACCAGCAACAACTATTGTTTCTCCAATTCGGTTATATTCATTATGATAATAAGCTAGTTTTCTTCCACCAGCTACTACTGGAATATTTCCAGAAATTGTTTTATCTTTTGTAATTGCATTACCACGCTTAAACTCACACACTTCCCCCAACTTCTTCCACTCCACGCCATCGGGGCAAAGTTCGGCAATAAGTTTTTCGATTCGGTTCATAGCTTTAGCTCTCCAAATCTTTTACAATTTCATCAATGGCTTTGCGTAACTCTGCCTGTCTTGCTACTATTCTCTCAATCTCGGCATTGAGTTTTTTAATATCCACCTCCTCTCGATCTTCCTTTTGGGCTACGTAGGTAGATACGGCAATGTTGTAGTCGTTTTCGGCAATGGTTTGGTTGGTTACGAGTTTGGCAAAATGGGGAATGTCGCTGCGCTCTATAAAGGCATTTAAAATCTTTTCGCGGTTTTGTTCGCTGAGTTTATTTTTGTTGCCTTCGCGGACAAACTCGGCTGAGGCGTCAATAAACAGCGTACTGTTATCTTTTTTGCTTTTTTTGAGTACTACAATACAGGTGGCAATGGAAGTACCAAAAAAGAGGTCGGGCGGCAGTTGTATCACGGTATCGATGTAGTTGTTGTCGATGAGGTATTTACGTATTTTCTGCTCGGCACCGCCACGGTAGAGCACACCGGGAAAGCTAACAATGGCAGCCGTACCGCTGGTAGAAAGCCACGAAAGCATGTGCATCACAAAAGCAAGGTCGGCTTTACTTTTAGGCGCCAACACTCCTGCCGGAGCAAAACGCGGGTCGTTAATGAGCACCGGGTTGCTGTCACCTTCCCATCTAATCGAATACGGCGGATTGGAAACTATAGCATCGAATGGCTCATCGTCCCAGTGCTTGGGGTCGGTAAGGGTATCGCCGTGGGCAATGTCAAAATGATTAAAGTTTATGTCGTGCAAAAACATATTGATGCGGCAAAGGTTGTAGGTGGTAAGGTTTATCTCCTGCCCAAAAAATCCTATGCGTACATTTTCCTTGCCCAGAATTTTGGCAAACTTCAACAGCAAGGAGCCGGAGCCGCAAGCGGGGTCATAAACTTTGTTCACCTCTTTTTTTCCAACCGTGGCAATACGGGCTAAAAGTTCGCTCACCTCCTGAGGTGTAAAAAACTCGCCTCCTGATTTGCCGGCATTGCTGGCATACATAGTCATCAAAAACTCGTAGGCATCGCCAAAGAGGTCAATCGTGTTTTCGGTAAATTTGCCGTTAGAAAGCGGCATATCGCCAATAGCATCCAGAAGTTTCACCAGCTTTTGGTTTCGCTTTTCTACGGTATTGCCCAGCTTGTTGGAATTAACATCCAGGTCGTCGAACAAACCTTTAAGGTCGTCTTCGCTGTCGGTGCCTTTGGCCGAATTTTCGATGTTTTGAAACACGCGGGTAAGGGTTTCGTTGAGGTTTGGATCGTTTTTTGCCCGAGCACGTACATTGACAAAAAGCTCGCTGGGCAAAATGTAAAATCCTTTTTCTTTTACCGTATCGGCACGTCCCATTTCGGCTTGTTCATCCGAAAGTTTGGCGTAATCGAAGTTGGGGTCAACTTTT
>JAKPCT010000130.1 GCA_029553165.1 Bacillota bacterium | reverse complement strand
GAGATTAAGATCCCGATCCCGGCAATTCTAAAGATCAAATTGATATCCACTGCCACACCCCTTTAATACAGGTTAAACCAACAATAAGACCACCAATGAACCTAAAGCAAATCCTAAGTAACGATATAAATTAACGTTTTTAAGACATTCTGCTTCAGCTTCAGCTAAACAAAGTTTGAGTTTCTCCCGGCAGTAATCGATCCGTTCCAATTGATTAAGACGGTCGGTCCTTCCTAGATAATTGCCTAACTCTCTTAAAATCAGCAAATCTGATTGTTTTAAACTGCAAAATACTGGTTCCTGCAAGAAGTGTTCCCAGATCTCATTTAGATCCTCTTCCGATCCATATCCCGTTGCTTCAGCTAATTTGGCAATTGGTTGTTTCAGTTCTTCACGGGAAATGAATTTGGCAAGCTTCATAAAGATCTGTGGCAAAAAACTGGTGCTATAATAGATTTCAGTCTTCAACATTTCTAAAATTGAAAGCCAGTTTTTCAGCAATTCACAGCGGGAAATAAAACGATTTGACACGGTATACCCCCACCAAGAGCCGGCTCCAACCAAAAGCAATGACCCAATTAACTTAACCATCTGGCAACTCCTCCTCACTCTTAGGTTGTATGCGGTTATTGAATAACTCCGGACCGGAAATACCTGCTTTAATGCTTTCAACAGTGCCAACACCCAAACGATTACTTAAGATTACAATCCTTTCAATCATTCCATTTTCTAAAATTCGTTTTAATCCCGGCCGGCATAATGCTTCAGTCAGATTTTGAGCATGGGCAGTTGCAATAAAGCTAACCCCAGCATTAATAATATCTTCAATCACCTGATAATCACGCTCATTACCAATCTCATCGGTAGCAATTAATTGTGGATTCATCGCCCGTAAGAGCAGATAAACCCCCTCACTTTTGGGGCAAGCATCTAAAACATCAGTCCGGTTTCCAACATCCAACTGGGGAATACCCAAATATGAACCGGCAATTTCGGAGCGTTCATCAACAACCCCTACTCTAATACCATCAATCCCTAAATCGTCACACCCATCACTGACTTCACGAATGATCTCCCGCAATAAAGTTGTCTTTCCGGAAGCAGGAGGTGATAAAATCAATGTTTTTAAAAACCGGCTGTCTTTCCACAAAAACGGTAAGACCGGC
>JAKPCT010000252.1 GCA_029553165.1 Bacillota bacterium | reverse complement strand
AAATATTCAGTTAACTCCTGAAAAAGCGTCTTTCCAGATTCCATTATGATCTCATGGGTATCAGGCAGCTTTACATTGCTGTATTTTTCAAAAACATTATCCAGTTTAAGCTGGGTAAAAATTCCGCTCACCAGTGGTGACCATGTCTGAGCCATGATATAATCTTTAATCACCGTCTCATTCATGTCATCTAAAGAAGATAAAAAAGAAGAACGCCTTGATACATAGAGCGGTTTTACGACTATGTCATCGTTCTCCCGTTCCCTGAGTGAATTTCGGATAAATTCGCTAATAATTGCACCTTCACGCATTAACGGATAGATTCTTTGAATACCATTATTGATTGCAGTATCAACAACCCATTCAGCAAACACGCTTAAAAACGGGCCAATAACCGTAGCTCCAAATTCAAACCAAAATCTCTTTCCTGCTTCAAACTCACCAGACAGCTGACCAGCCAATTTCCTCAAAAAGAACATCTCCGGAAGCAAGGCGCTGCGACGATAACGTTCCAATTCAAAAGCACTACCCGTATCCTGACGGCTTTTATAATGAATAGCCCGCATCCCACACTTTAACGCATTTACAACATCAGTATGATAATTATCACCAATATGTATCATCTCTGAAGGTGAGATATGGGAGTATTTATCTAATAATACTTGATAAAGACCTTTGTTCCACTTACTCACCAAATATTGACTGGAAATGATGATATCATCCAAAATAGCACAATCAAATCCTACGGAGGCCAGTAGATCTTCCACTTGCTCGCGGAATAAATACATATCAGAGAGGAGGACCACAGGAATTCCTTTTTCATGATAATACCGCAACAAAGAAGCAATACTCGGATTCAGGAATAAACATTTTTTCTCTATATTAAGCTCCAATTCCAACAATTCTTCCTTAGTGACACTTTCAAAAGGCATCTGGTCATAGATTTCATAAAGATTGGCTTCAAAAGTACCTTGCTCTTTTTCCTTTATTACCTGTGCTTTTTTCTCTGCTCTAATCCGAAGCTCCTTAAATTCTTCCGGTTCAATATTTTTTAATAACCCTTTTTCCTTGGCTTCCCGTCCCAATACTAAAAAAAGATCGTGTGGAGTTACTGTTGTCCTAAAGATTAACGTATCAAATATATCACAGCTGACTAACTTGACCTCTTCGTTATCAAGCTGCAATAAATAAATATCTTGTTTCCATAACATCTCTGGAGACGTCATGATTACCTCCACTTTCAATTTTCGCTGCTAAAAAGTTCTCTAATTCACTGCTGCCTCATCCACCAGGGCTGCCAAGGAAATAATCTTGCACTTTATCTCTTTTTGCTTTAAAAAATCTTTTATTGTTACAAAATCAAAAACCGGGCTAACGACTACCGCATCTACCGCGTTCTCTTTCTCATAATCGGAAAAATGCAGCAGATCCATTACCTGTATTTTATGTTCGCAATACTCAACATAAGTGGTTTCAAATACTCCCTGATTGATAAAACAATGGACCATCACCGAAGTCTGTTGCAACTCTCCCCAAAGATTCTTCCCCAACTCGCCTGCTCCGTAAATCGCAATCTTCCGATATCCTTGCCTCAGTAATACTTCGCTCAAATTTTTGTTTCTTTGTTTGATACGAAGCCATTTGTTCAAAACCTGATAATATTGGTTTAACCGATCCGTAACCAAATTATTGTCAACATTAGCCTGACTCGTAAGAGCATTCTTAACCGAATCTTCCTGAAACTGAGCAATAAGATCTTCAATATTCCGACGTTCAATCATACTAAACCGGTCATCATTAAAAAATTTAGCGAGACTATCAGAAATCTCAGTTAACTGATCATGATTGGCCAAACGCTGTGAAAAATAAAACAGATGAATCATCGGCTCCTGCATCACTGCCCATTTGGTCAGTGATTCCCGTTGGCATACATTATGAATCAATAACTCATCAAACGTATTTTCTGCAGGATTAAGCTTAAGCCAAAGGTCTTTCGGGGAATAAATGCACCCAATTGAATAATGAATATCCAGCGATATTTCTTTATCAGGTTGATTAGCAGTCAAAGCAATGAAGTTTTCCGGAGTTACAGAAGTCCAACTATGAATCCAACGGGCTAAATAAGGATACTGCCACACAGTACCGCACATTCCTTGATCAATCTCACCAGGTTGAACAATCCTTTCCCTGTTACATCCGGCTACACTTGGGTAATTCATGATTTGCCGGTATTCTTCGTTTTTACCGGCAAGCTCAACTAACTCACCAAATCCCCAACAATTGTTATTAAGTAACCCGGTTATAAAACCAAGGTTCTGATTGTTCATTTTAACTTTTTCTTCATAACATTGCGCCAACCTGGTTAGCCAACCTCTTTTTAACGGAATCACATCATCGTCAATTTTGCAGATACGATCAACATCATGTAATAATGGCAAATTACGGATAACCTCCTGTAATGCAAACAAGGGTTTTTGACCGTAGGACAGAGGCCTTATCACGGAACGTAATGCCGGTTTCGTTGCTGCCCATCTCCTTGCGACGATCTCTACTTTTGAAGCGGCTATTGAATTAGCTCCATTTAAAATGACAACAATCGGCACCTCTTCTTCAACAGTATGCTCCAAAGCTAACAAGGTCAACTGCAAACTTTCAAAATCGTAAGATGCCAGTACAACAATAGCTTGTTTTTCCATAAATGACTCAGCTCCTATACATAACGAATGGAATTAAACAATCATCGGATTTCCAAAACTAATAATTCATAAAAAACTTAAATCCATTCCAAAAATGGTGATTTTCCATAAATCCCATTTGCAGAAGATCTTCAGCAATTTCCTGGTAATATTGACTTGCCACCACAATAACCAATTGTTCCGGATCTTCGGTAGCCAAGCACCGTGGATCTTTTATCAAAACCTGACGATAGGATTGGCCCCACTTTTTCGAATCATTGTCCACATAATAAGCCGGTTCTTTGATATATTGGCTGATAAACTCACTTGCTGATCCCGTCCCGAAAATCACTAACTTTTTGTCCCGAATACGTTTCAGCATAGAAAAAAAGTAACCAAAATCCCTTCGGTTTGAGGCAATTTGCAACGCTTCATAATTTCCAAGTAAAGTGATTTGTCCCTCAATCAAAATATTCATTGTTCCATCAAAAACAGGTATCTCATAACAGGGCTGACAGCCGATAAACAGGTCGTTCTCCCCTTTTTTCCAGACATTAACCGGATGCAAGGTTATGGGATTCGAATTTATTTCAGCCCGGGTTATTTTAATTTGAGCATTTAGTTCCAAAGTCGGTTTCCAATAGATCCTCTTTACCTCAGACCCATCGACCTCAAGACCTGTCTGTAAAGAAAACCATCCATCCTCCGACTGGTACAAATCGCCCTTCACCACTTGCAAATTACCGTACTTATCAAGAAGCTCAAAGCTATACAGCGTCTTCTTCCTAAACGACTTCCCTTTCGGACCTTCAGCATTACCTCTGTTGCTAAAAATATCCGGACGGTTTTGAGCAAAGTAATGATAGTGATATAAATAGATCTCCGTCTCCGACGGCCTGGAAAGTCTCCAATGATAATACTCTTTATCGAAGAGAAGTGAATAAGGGATTAGATATCCAAACACCAAAAAATTAAGCCGCTCCCTGATCTCTCTCACATCATCCAAATTACTTAACATTTTAAATGAAGCTTCACCAAAAACTGTTACTTTCTTACCAAGCAAAGCAGCTTCCAATGCGGTACTCGAATTGATCGTAACAATCTGCCGGCATTTTTTGATAAATTGAATGGAATCAACCGATTTATCAACATAACCCAAACGCGAATCATTATAATCAACATATCCACCCGGATGTCTTCGGATCAAAATCCTTCCAGGAAAAAGTTTTTTGGTTAAACGGATTAATTCAAAATTGTTTAACCCGTTACTAAAAGCAATGATGTTCGAATCATCCTCAACCTGAAGCGGAAGGCCCACATCATATTCATTGGTATCCTCTGTCACAATTTGAGCATAGTTTGTTTCGTTCGTAATAAAGGCTAATAATTCTTCTCTTTGCAAAATAGGAATTTTACTCTCCGAATTAGACCTAAGTTCACGTTGAAATCGTTCAAATCGCTTTTGTGCTTCCGTATTACCGTTAACCCCTGAAAAATCAAAATAAGCGGTATGAAAAAAATACGGTTTGCGAAGCCCCCCAATTTCATTGTGAATTACCGGAATATTAAATTTGGCTCATTGTAAAATCAAATTGAACTAATAAAAATCCATAGTGACCTTTTCTGTTGTAAAATGAATTTACCATAAAACATTAACAGCAGAAAGGTGATCACTATGGACAATACACAGTTTACACCAAATCCGCGAAAG
>JAKPCT010000075.1 GCA_029553165.1 Bacillota bacterium | reverse complement strand
GTGTCTTATCCCCTGACGATTTATTTTGACGGGTTTAATCATAATAAGACGGCTGATAAATTTTTCAAAGCATGTCAGAATGAAAAGGGACAGTGGGAGGTAACTCACCCTACAAAAGGCGTTTTAATTTTACAACTCGTTTCAGTCCGTGAAGTTATTGATCCAACTGAAGCCGGAAGTTATACAATGTTTGAAACGCAGTGGTTAGAACCTGCAAATATTGATAGACTAATTTCAGCGCCCGAACTCGGCGCGCTTGTATTGCTTGAAATTTTAGATGCCATATCAGACGGTATCGCTCAATTGCAACAGCTCAGATCAGATTTATACGCGGCAGTACAAGGCGCACTGAATATGATAAACAAAGTCGCAGGTCTTGCTAATTCTATTATGTCCGAACTTGCAGCAACACAAAATTTAATAAACGATGCCTGGAATGAAGCAAAAAACACTTTGACGAACTTACTAACAATATTTAAGTCTGATCCAACAAACGAAGAAATTCAAAATAAAATTGGTCAAGCACTTGTTGACGTAATCTCTATCCCCTTAGAGGCAAATGATAATTATGATACACGAATAGATTATTACGACGAGCTTGCAAATGAATTATATTCAGAAGCCCCGACAGGTTCAGACCCTGAAGATTACAACAAAGCTCTATTTTTTGAGCTTTCAATGATAGCAATTCTGATTTCAGGCGCAAGAATAATTGTAACTTCAAATTTTAAAACACGCTCTGAAATTATTTCAGCGATTGAAAAAATTCAGGAGTCATGGAATAATATTATTGCAAGTATAGACGGTATTCAGGAAAATTTTGAAAATGTCAATATAGACAAGCAATATTTTGGAAATTCGCAAGCTTATACGTCTCTTGTGAATACTTACACGCTCACAATGCAGTATTTGTTGTCTCAATTTTTTAACCTTGCGACTGAAAAGAGATTTACGATAAAAAACCGGCGTTCACCCCTTGAGGTATGTATTACAGAATATGGCACGCCGGATAATTATGATTTATTTATCGAGTCAAACGAACTGACAGGTGATGAAATATTGCTGTTAAATCCAGGGCGGGAGATTGTAATATATGCCTGACCGCGACACCCTAACAGTCATAATCGACAACCGCGAGATAATCGTTGAATCGGCGTCATTTATTCGCACGATGGACACTGGAGCAGATGCCTGCTCAGTTATCATGCCTTGGGAAATTGGTCTTGATCCTGATATTGACCGCATAACTCGTCCTTACTCTTATAGCCCGGCCAAAATTAAAATTGGCGATGAAGTTGTATCAGAAATGATTTTATATGATGTAACTCAGAGAACTAATTCAAGTGGCACAGTTAGAGAGCTTGAATTTTTTTCAAAAACTGCTGATATAATAGATAGCACAGTTATAGCACCTTATGAGATGAATAATGTCAAATTGACAGACAGATGTAAACAACAGTGTAACCCTTTCGGGATAAATGTATTTATCGGCGATGACACGTTGAAATCAATTTCAGAAACAAGAAAAGTCATATATGACACCGGCAAAACTCGTGAATTTGTTGTTGGCGCGACCCTTACAAATACCTTAAACTTTAAACCGATAACGCAAAAAATACCGGTTAAAAAATCAAAACTTGTAACTGATGAAAAGAAATTCCCGCGGGTAAAAGCTGAACCGACAGAAACAATATGGAGTCACTTGTCAAAATTAGCAGCTCAAAGAGGATTGCTTTTATCCTGTACGCCTTCAGGGGATTTACTCTTAACGACAGCGAACGTAAACGGAAAACCTGTCGGAACGATTGAGGAAAGCCTGTCTCCACTTGCAAGTGAATTTCAAGCCAAGTTTTCAGGGCGTGACAGATTCGCAATGTATCGGGCAATAGTTAAATCTTCATCTTCAAGCAGACCGGCGGGCATACAGACAGCTAAAGATCCAGTTGTCAAAGCTCCACGATTACTTACATTTAATGCCGATGATAATATACCAGGAGAGGCTAAATCGGCAGCAGAGTGGCGAAAAAATAAATCAGCAGCAGACGCTATGTCAATATCATTTCCTGTAAAT
>JAKPCT010000074.1 GCA_029553165.1 Bacillota bacterium | reverse complement strand
AAGCTTTTGCTATAATAAAATTTAATTATTAAAGGTTTTTTGGCATCAGGTTTGAAGACCTTTATATCGCAAACTATATTTCATAAGGAATTCGAATCCGGATTCCGATTGCATGATGAATAACTCATCAGTTAATCAATCCTTTTACTCAATGCTAATCATTATCTCTTTCATGCTGTCAATTAAATAGTCCTTTTCAGAATCTGACACCTCGCTGTTCTCTTGCAGTCTGGCAATATAGGATTTAATAATATCTTTGGATTTTACAAAGCTGATGTTTCCAGGCAAATTGCTGAGTATCAATTGAGCGTCTATAAATGCGCCCATACTATTAATAACTTGATTCATTGATTTTTCTGCTTGTTCGATGTTCCCGTTTTTCATTGCTTCTTTTGCAGAAATACTAATGCTACGGACGTCTTCTCCCCATATTGCATATCTTGATGGAGTTGCCTTGCATTCTTCATCACATGAGTCAAAAATCGCTCTTTCTAGTCTGTCCATGCACATTCTTTCACTGTCGTGTTCTTTTACTCTTGTGATTACTACGGGATCATTTCTGTTGTTAAAATTATAAAAGTTTATTACAGCCCGCATCAATGATTGTATTTGAGCCAATCTTTATCATCCCTTTCAGCTTAACAATAATAAAAATACCCTGTTCCGGTCTTTTATAGAAACCAGGCAGAGAACAGCAACACGTTTTTTAACTGTTTCATGCTTTTGCACCTTTGTCAATATAAATCGGTATCTTTAAAGTTTCTCCCGCTTTTATAAAGTTAGGTTCGGTAATGTTGTTAAGTTCCAGAACCTGTTTAGCATACCATTCATAATTCATTCTGTAATGTTCATTCATAAAGTACGGGTTGATAATATCAACCAGCGTATCTCCTGATTGAATGGTTACCTCACGTACCTCTTTAAGTTCCCATACATCGTCGGGACGGTTTGAAATATTTATACCGCTGGGTATGCCTACTTCATCAGGATCAAAGTATTCTTCGGGCGGTATTACCTTTTGCCCATTTTCAACGATATACCAAATGCCGGTAGTTTCATTAACATACCGTCCTGTCTGTTCGTCATAGGTATACCCTTCAAGTGGTTCAGGATTACTATCAGATATGATTTTTCCAGCAGCATCAATTATAAGTTTCCTACCATCCGGAAATATTTTTTCTCGTGTTTCTACCCCTCCACAGCCAGCAAGGATTATAATTACCAGTCCTATTACAAGTAGAACACTTATACGTTTCAACTATATCACCTCCAAGGCAAACTGCCGCAAAATATATCTTATTATGTAAAAATTGTTTAAACCCTCTTCTTGCATTCAGAATTAATAATACATTCGTTGCAATTAGGATTACTCGGCCTGCACCAGGTTCG